>CAZEZH010000126.1:0-9837 GCA_964516305.1 uncultured Halochromatium sp.
AAATTCTTTTATAGCTTTGTTTATTATAAGTGGTTCTATAAGATCATCCCTATATGTCCGGTCGGCAAGCGCGGTGCCCATGTCATGGCTAACCGCGCCATGGAAGCTGGCGTTACCGGCTGCCACCACCTGCCAGCCCTCGGGCAGCCGATAGTGGCCGACGCGACGATCAAGAATCAGTGAGTATGCTGAGATCTGCAACCGCTGATCGGCCGCAGTCAGTTCATCGAGGAACAGGATGCCCTCGGGCTGATCGGGCGTTGGCAGGAACTCGGGCGGAAACCAGACGGTCTTGCCCTGGGTGTCATCGGCATAGATGGCGCCGCGGATGTCGACCGGCTCAATGGTCGTCAGGCGCAGGTCGATCAGAGCCACGCCGAAGTGATCGGCGACCTGGCGCACGATCGACGACTTACCGACACCGCGGGTGCCCCAGAGCATCGAGGCGCGATGGCGCAACACAGGATCAGCGTACTGTTCGATCAACGCCCGCTTGGCCGCAGCAATCGAGACTGGTGGGATATTCATCCAGCCTCAGCGCCCTGCATCGACCTATCGTCGCTCGCACTGACCCCTGTACCTGAGGACCCTTGGTCTCCGGGCGTAAGACTCGATTCTTGCCGGGAATCAGATTCGGCGGCGATAGTGCCGCTGCGGCCGTTGCTGTCATCGATGATCCAGTCGTGACCGATTAGATGACGTGGCATCGGCGGGATCTCGATCACCGGCAGTTCGCGCAGCATGAAGATACCGATCAGCAGCATTGGCGGCGCGTGGAAGATAAGCATCCGAGCAAGCGAAGCCGTTTCCAGTGAGAGCAGCTGAATCAGCGGCGCCGAGCCCAGCAGGCCAATCCCGATCAGCATCGGGATCGCACGCTGAAAGGTCACACGCCAACGGGCCGACTGCCAGTGCGCATGGAAATCGGCCGGATCACTGCGCAGCGTCTCCGCAAGATGCCGCACGGCCTGCGACAGCTTGGCCTCGACATCGGAGGTGCGCTCTGGCTCGTCGGCCGCAATACGCACACTGCCTCGCCAGAACTTGCCGAGCTGGCGCATCGGACGCCACTCCCACCCGAGCACCGCAAACAGGTCGGCCGGCACGCGCAGACGCCGATCATCAGCGGCCCGCAGCTCGAAATCGGCTGGCATCTTGCGGCCGGTCTTGGCATTGAAGGTCAGCACAGCCCCTTCTAACAGGGTCTCCGCTGTGGTCAGCTGCAAGCGCCAATGCGCGGGCTGATGCTCGCTCGCCGCAACCGGCTGCAACCGGTAGCGACGCGCGACATGGACATCATCGACGGCAACGATCTGGCGTGAAACATCGATCGCTTCGATCTGCTCTAGCAGCAGGCCGGCATCGCTGCCTTCGATCTCGAGGGTCGAGCTGAGTCCAGTGCCGTCGGTCAGGATCCGCCGCAAGCAAAACTGATCATCACTCGGATGCTCTAGGATCAGCGTCTCGGTCAGCGACTCCCCTTCGCGGGGCAGATTCGGATGACTGATTGGCTTGAACCTGAGCTGCCGTTGCGCACGATCACTGGCAGCGAGATCAACCTGACGGCCGCGCCGGCTGAAGGGCGCGACCAGCCCAAGGATCTGATGATGGGTGAGCGGGATCGGACCGGGAGCCTCAGCTCCGACCGACGGGGTTGGGACAACAGCGACACGAACCATAGCAGCAAGCTCGATCGTTAGCAGATGACAGGAAGGTGACCATACACGGCCACAACAGGAGCGGCATCCCTGTTTTAACCCCACAATTACTGTGGGTAGAGGACCGCCACTTTCTTCGCGACCACCCGAAAAAGAGCATTTCAACCGCAGATGACGCCGATAGCGCAGAGGCATTAAGCCACTACGGCCAAGCCTCCCAGTCCGCTAGCGGTGCCAAGTTGACGGCCATATTCGAGCGCGCCCCATGTCGAGCATTGAGCCCATAGACCACAGTATGCACCCCGACCACGCGCCCCTGATACAGCACTGGACCGCCAGAATCCCCAGGACAGAGTGAAGGCGCCTGAGCTGCTCGCTGGCCGGCTTCCGTATAGAAATTGACCGCATCAACCCGAATCACCCGCGACCATCCCGAGCGACGCTCGGCAGACAGGCGATCGCCAACTCGAGCCAGGTGGCTACAACCGAAGCCGACCAGTTCCACCTCGGCACCGGCGTCAATCGGCGCGAAATCCACTCGGTTAAGCGGAATCTTGGGCGTGGCCGTCTGCAGCCGAATCAGGGCGATATCCGGATAGCGCTCGGCGAAATGGTAGCGCATGCTCAGCCCCTGCTCGAGCTTGTCTGCCGGTAAGGCCGAGGCCTGACGCTTTAGCTCGGCGAGACGCCGGCGTCGATAGTCAGCGAGCCTCGCCAGCCCTTCACGGTACGCCTGCGGCAACAGAGTCTCGTCGACAACAGCGGTGATGGCGTCGTTGCCGCTGGTCTGCTGCGTGGCGTTATCCAGACTGATCTCAGCGCCGGGCCGAAAGGCTGGCTTCAACTCCCCGTTGCGCTCCTCGACCACGCAATGGGCGGCGGTCAGCAGGGTGTGTGAGCCGATCTTGACCGCAGTGCAAACGGATACCTGATCAACACGGACGTTCAACACGGCAGCATGTCGCTGCTCGGTATCCAACGCTCCGCCGCTCACGGCGAAGGCACTGGTGGCGATCAGTACCCAAGCGCTGACCGCAACCCTCGCGAGGCCCAACTCCCCACGTCGGCGATGGCTAGAGGGCCTCGCCGGACAGCAATTCGCCTGGCAACATAGGGGCGCCGCACGGCTTGGGCTACGAGCACAACAGATGGAATGCATGAGGTCTCCGAGCAAGCCTGAAGGCACAAAACGGCTGATCTCTTGCGGACTCAGCACGCCGGCATCCCCATGAAGCCATGCAAGAGCCAGCGTCGCTCGCCGCGGATCTGGCGGTAGATCCAAAGGCGCTCGCAGCGCTCGCGAGCCTTAAACGCTAGCCGGCACGGCCTCCGCGCAATTCGCATAACACTGACCTTCACTGGGTCGGTCAGGCTATCCAACCGACCGACCGGCCTGGTTGCCTATCTGATACCCAAGACCCAAACGGAGTACGCCGACGCCCAGCCCCTCGATCACTAGCGCCTGCTGGCGCAAGTCGATCTGTATCGACGCATAGCCGGGATTCTCAGGCAGCAGTTGTACCTGATGTGGTTGCTCCTCGGTGCGTCGAAAGCGCTTAACGGTCACCTCTTCATGAAGCCGCACAACCAGAATCTGGCCATTCTGCGCCTCCGGCGTAGCATGCACGGCGAGCAGGTCGCCATCGAGAATACCAGCATCGCGCATGCTGGCACCGCGCACCCGCAGCAAGTAATCGGCTCGTGGATAGAACAAGCTCGGATCGACCCTGTAATAGTCCTCGATGTGCTCCTCGGCCAAGATCGGACTGCCTGCAGCAATCTGGCCAACCACCGGCAGCTTGAGCACAGCATGCGGCGGGCTAAGCATTGGCCCACTGACCGGTGCAGTGACTGCCCTAGCCGACAACCTCTTGGCCGACTCATTAGGCTCGTCCAAGAGGGTGATGCCGCGCGAAGCCCCAGGCTTTATGGCGATCACCCCATGCCGAGCCAACGCCTTGAGATGATCCACCGCGGCATTGACCGAGCGAAAGCCAAAGGCCTCGGCGATCTCGGCCCGAGTCGGCGGATAACCGGTCTCGCGCTGCCGCTGCCGGAGGAACGCCAGGATTTGGCGTTGGCGCAGCGTCAAGGCATCGCGCATGACTAAAACCCAACCGGAACCCAGTGATAAACTGTTATTATAAACAGTCACGGCGACAATGCTAATCCAAAATGACGCCCGATAGGCTTGCATCCTATCGCCACTCATCAGTAAAGTCGGATACCAGTCCAGGGTCAAACGAGAAGCAGGCCCCGCTAAGCAGGACGGCCAGACAGTCACTAGCGCTCTTCAACCCTTACTGAGTCGGAGATGCTCGGATGTACCCTAGCCAGTGCGCTTAAAGGATTTCTCCAATGCCCTCGAGCGGCTGCCGCATGCTGATCGCCAGCTCTTTCCACTCTGGAATGACCAGCGAAATGCTCTGCCTTCGACGCGGTGGACACTAGTGCGGCGGCTGCGTCAAAGAGCACTGATCTCGGCGATGCTTTTGTGCCTTTGTGCGCTGGGCTCAGCACAGGCCCAACAGCTCATCGTCAACGACGACGTCGGGATCAGCGCCATCGACCGTAATCGCGCCCGGCTGATCTTCACCATGCGGGTCAACCAATGGTCCGATCAACTGCCGGTCGCTGTCTTTGTCCTACCCGACGATGCCCCATTGCACCAAGCCTTCGCCAAGAGCGCCCTCGGTGTGTTCCCGCATCAGCTCAGGCAAACCTGGGATCGGCAGGTCTTCTCCGGTACCGGCCAGGCGCCGCTTCAGGTTGCTAGCGAATCGGAAATGCTCAGGCGTGTTCGCCAAACGCCAGGGGCCATCGGCTATGTGAGCCAGTCATCGAACACGACAGGGATCAAGGTCATCGAGGTCGAATAGCCGTGAGCCTACGCACTTTTGTCAGGATCTGGATTTTGCTGCTCGCAGCCAGCAGCAGCAGTGCCGACAACGCCACTGAACCACTTATCGATGGGCTGCAGCTGCATGGCTTCGCGAGTCAGGCAGCGGTGAACACCACCGCCAATCGTTTCTATGGCGACAGCCCAAACACCTCATTCGACTACACAGAGATCGGCTTGAATGCCTCGTGGCGCCTGAATCCGCGGCTGCTGCTCGCTGGGCAACTGCTCTCGCGTCGGGCTGGTGAGATGAGCGACGGCCAACCAGAGATCGATTTCGCGCTCGCGGATATCACCCTGATGAGCGGTGATCGCTACCGCGTTGGGACTCGGATCGGCCGCATCAAGAACCGTCTTGGCCTCTATAACGAGACACGTGATGTGCCTTTCACCCATCCCGGCATCTTCTTGCCGCAGGTGGTCTATTTCGACAAGGTCCGCAACCTGGTGCTCTCTTCCGATGGCATTGTCCTCTATGCCGATGCCTACCAGCCTTTTGGCCTGTTTTCGCTGAACCTGGCGACCGGATCGCCCGTCGTCGACAAGAATGTCGAAAGCGCCTTCTTGCTCGGGGACAAGCCGGGCGATATGGAGCCTCGCGATAACAGTTGGCTAGCGGGCCTCTGGTATCAATCACAAGACGAGCGCTTGAAGCTCGGCTGGAGCGGCGCATCCGTCTCTCTAAAGTTCGATCCGAAACAAGGCGGTCCTCTGCCCTTCGGGCCGGGCACGCTCGACGTGTTGTATTGGATCGCATCCGCTCAGTACAACAGCGAGCGTTGGAGCCTCACCGCGGAATATATGGCCGAGCCGATCGAATGGAGAGACTTCGGACCTGCGCTACCGGATCAAAATGCGACCGCGGAAGGCTACTATGCCCAAGCCACCATCAATCCGGCGCCAAAGTGGCAGCTCATGTTGCGCTACGAGGAAGGGTTTGCTGACCGCGACGATCGCAGTGGCCGCAAACTCGAGCGACAGACACTGGGCTTGGTACCCAGAAAAGCCACCTCGTCGCGCATTCTTAGTCTTGGACTGCGCTGGGACATCAACCGCCAATGGATGCTCAAGGCCGAGTATCAACGTCACATCGGCAACTTCATCCTCTCTGAGATCGAGAACCCCGACTTCAGTCAATACGATAAGCACTGGGATCTGTTTGCGGTTCAAGCCGCCTTCAGGTTCTGAGCTATCCGGCTGGAGGCGACGTGAACAAGCCATCCGCAACCCCGCTCAGCGCTGACCGTCGACCTTTCTTTGGCCTCGGCTGGAAGGTGCTGATCGGTATCAGCCTGGCGCTAGCCGTGGTCATTCTGTCACTCACGCTCTATGCGCGCGAGATCCTGGTCGACCAATTCGAGCGCAGCCAAGCCTATCTGCGCCACCGCCAGACCGAGCATCTCGTCAGCCTGATCGCAGATCGCTTTCAGCAGATGGCTCAGCTGGCCAGCATGGTGCCACGCCTCGAAACCCCGGCCACCGACGGCTCGGCAACCGATCACCTGCGCAACGCGCTGCAGGTCGACGGCACGCTGCTCGACCTGGAGTGGGATATTCGCTCAGTGCATTGGCTGCCGCTCGGTGGCGAATCGCTCGCGCTCTGGCCATCGGACGGATTGCCGTTGCCGGCATCGTTGCTGCGCAAGGTCCAGCGACAGCCAGAACAGATCAGCGAGCATATCCGCTGCAGTGACGATGCCTGCCACCAATATCTGGCCTCCCCGGTGCTCTGGGATGGCGAAACCGCCGGCAGCCTGGTGCTCGGGCGGACCATGGCGAGCATCCTGCTAGCGTTCCGTGAGCTGACCGATGCCGATCTTGCGATCGCGCGGCTTGCCGATATCGAGGCGTCCAGCACCGCCTCGGCAGCCCCTCAGCTGCAGTTTTTCGGGGCGACCCAGGCCGAGCAGATCCTCCCGTTGCTCGACTCGATTCCGACGGACTCCTTACTCAGCAGCAGCTCGCAGGCCCCATTGACGATCCAGCTTGGACAGCACTGGTACGAGGTCTTTCGCATTGACCCAGCGGGCAGCGAGATGATGGGTTTCGTTATCAATCAGATCACTGAAGCACGGCACAGCGTCAGCCAGATGTCCCGCAACAGCCTGCTGATCGGTCTGCTCGGCCTACTTGTGGCCGAGGCGCTGTTGCTGTTGATCATGCACCGCCCAATCAACCGCATCCGCACCTTATCGCGTCTGCTGCCGCTGCTGGCCGAGAACCGTTTCGAGACCCTCGCCGATGAACTCCAGACCGCCCACAGTGCGACCGGACTGCGCGATGAGATTGATGAAACCGTTGGTGTCGTGCTGCGACTGAACCAGCGCATGGCTCAGGTGCAGGCGGAACGCGAAGCGGCGCTAAACGAGCTGCACTGGCTCGCCGATCATGATCCCCTGACCGCGTTGCTGAATCGCCGCCGCTTTGACGAAGAACTGGCCAAGGCGATCGAGCACAGGCAACGCCACGGCAGCCAGGGCGCTTTGCTGTTCATCGATCTCAACAGCTTCAAGGACGTCAACGATACCAGCGGCCACCAGATTGGCGATCGGCTGCTCAAACGGATCGGCAAACGGCTCAAGGCATGCCTCAGCGAAGGCGACAAGATCGGCCGCTTCGGTGGCGACGAGTTCGCCGTACTGCTCCCCGCGGCGACGCCAGAACTGGTGCTGAGTCTGGCCGAGCTGATGCATGACCAGATCCGCACCACCAGGGTGCAAGCAAAAGGCCATCGACACCAGGTCTCGGCGAGTATCGGCATCGTGCTCTTTCCCGATCATGGAGACGACCCGCAAACGCTGATGGCGAATGCCGATCTGGCCATGTACCAGGCCAAGGCGCAGCAGCGTCAACGCAGCCATCTCTACTCCAACCAAGATCCTGCCCGCGCCGCCGCGAATGCGCGCGTGCTCTGGAATCGGGAGATCACCGAGGCGATCGAGGCGGATCGGCTACGGCTCTACTACCAACCGCTGATGGCCCTTGCAGACCGAAGGATCTGGCGGGCCGAGGGGCTGCTGCGCCTAAAGCTCGCCGACGGACAAATAGCGAGTCCCGATGAGTTTATCCCCGTTGCCGAGAGCACCGGTCTCATCAACGTCGTCGACCGTTGGGTGTTAGCCGAGGCGATTCGCGTACTGGCCACTCATCCACATCTCTCGCTAGCCATCAACCTCTCTGCCAAGGCCCTGGCCGATGCATCGATCGATGCCGAACTGGCTCGTCTGCTGCAGACGTCAAAGATCGATCCGCGACGTCTAACGCTGGAAATCACCGAAACGGTTGCGATCGACAACATGAGCACGGCAATCACGCGGATTAAAAGCATGCGCGCACTCGGCTGCCACTTCGCACTGGATGACTTTGGCAGCGGCTTCGCCTCTTACGCCTATCTGAAGCAGTTGCCGGTCGACGATGTCAAGATCGATGGCAGCTTTATCCGCAACCTGGACAAGAGCTTGGAAGATCGCATCTTCGTGCGCGCGACCACCGAGATGGCGCACACCATGGGTAAGAAGGTCATCGCCGAATTCGTCGAATCAGCGGCCATCCTCGAGGTGCTCTGCGAGTTGGGCGTCGATTTCGCGCAAGGCTATTTCGTCGGCCGCCCAGTGCCAGAGCCGCCGGCCGCCGCCCGCGAAAACCAGAACAGTTGAAGCGCTGGCGGGATAGCCAACCTCGCGCAAACACCGATGAACAACATGGGGAGCAATGAGCATGGAGCGCATCTATCTGTTACCGGGCGAATACCATGTCGCGCGGACACCATGCGAGCTTGCCACCCTACTGGGAAGCTGCGTTGGGGTCTGTCTGCGCCATATCGACAAACCCTACGCCGCCATGAACCACTTTCTGCTGGCCAGGGCGCGGTCCGAGGACACCGACATCGGTCGTTATGGCGACCGCGCCACTGCCGCGATTATTAGCCTCATGCGCCGGCTCGACCCGGCCGAAGGCGTGCTGCGCGCGCAGCTCTTCGGCGGCGCCCAAGTCATCGATTGTCTCGCGCCGAATGGCGACATCGGCCTCGCCAATATCGCGGTTGCTCGGCAGATCCTCGCAGCACATCGCATCCCGGTTGAAGCAGAGGACGTCGGCGGCACCCGTGGCCGCAGCATCTCCTTCGATACCGCCACCGGACAGATCAGGGTTCGGATGCTCCAGACCGCCGCCGAGTTTGTCGCCGCCAGCCGTTGAACCGCCCTCAACAGCCGACTGATCAGCGTTCAGCGAACCGTTGATCAGCCTGCGCTAGGACTAGGCCAGAACTCCTGATCGAAGAGCGCTTGTGCCTGATAAGGACAGTCTGCGGGAAAGCTGCACTTAGGGAGTCCGGTTTCGAAGCTCGCGAGATCGACAGCATCGGTATAGGCGTCGAGGATTTCCGCATCGACAAAACGCTTGAGACTCGGGCTATCCTTGAGCAGCTTCGCCAGATCCTTGCGTTGTACCCGGATGGTGCCCGCCCAGCTCGATGAGCGCTGATCCGGCTGGTATTGCCACTTGAGGAGATGACCAATCAAGATGCGCAGCCGCCGATAGAGCTCTCGACGCTCGTTGCCCATTTCCTGCTCCAAGGCCTCGGCCAGCTGCTCAATGTCGAGATCCTGTATTCGCCCCGCCTTCAACAAGCGGCTTTGTTGCTCGAGCCAGCCATATCGATCAGGTGTTCGTACTGGTTCATTCATAGGCCTTAGCTTGCATAGGGCTTAGCTCGCGCAGGGATCGCCTTGCGGAGAACTCACCTTGATGTCAACGCTCTGCGCCAGCATCGCTCGACGATGCTCGCGGTCCTTCAAGCATGCAGTCTTGAATCGCCGCAACCAGGCGACTGAGCGCGGGATCTGCCGGCACCGCCTGGCCGAGCAGCCAATCCTGCAGAATCTGGTCTTGATAGCCGAGCAAGCGCTCGAAGTCAGCGCTCCCGGCGGAGTCTAGCTCGGCATAGCGCTGATCCAAGAAGCGGTTCAGCAGCAGGTCGAGCTCAAGCATGCCGCGCCGGCATTGCCAGCGCAGGCGCTGGATCTGGCGCTCCAGGCCCAAGGCCTCAGCCTGAAAGGACCCAGCGCGATACTGATCCAGGGAAACCGCGCTGCCGCCACACTCACTCATCACTCATCACTCATCACTCATCACTCATCACTCACCACTCATCACTCACCACTCACCACTCAAACCGACTGCTCAAGCATCAACTCTTTGATCTGACCAATCGCCTTGGTCGGGTTCAAGCCCTTCGGGCAAACCTCGACGCAGTTCATGATGCTATGGCAGCGAAAC
>CAZEZH010000127.1:0-5441 GCA_964516305.1 uncultured Halochromatium sp.
GTCCAGGAACTGCAGGCCGCGATTGGTGTATTTCTTGGCGATGCTGATGACCAGGCGCAGGTTGGCCTCGACCATCTCTTTCTTGGCGCGGCGGGCCTTGGCCTCGCCGATCGACATCTTTCGATTGGTCTCTTTGATCTCGCCGATGGTCAGCAGATTGGTGCGCTCGATCTCCTGCAACCGGCGCTGCGCGCGACGCACCTCGCTGTCGACATCGGCCAGACGCTTGGCCCAACCGGCGCTATTGGCCATCTGGCTGTCGATCCAGTCGAGGTTGGTCTCGTTCTCCGGGAAGGAGTCGATGAAGGCCTTGCGGGGCATGCCGGCGCCGTCGACGCAAAGGCCCATGATCTGGCGCTCCTGCGAGCGGATGCGCTCGATGGTCTCGCGCAACATCTCGACCAGTCGATTGAAGATGCCGGCGACGAGCTTGAACTGCAGGAAATCTTCGGAGACTTGAGCAAGGGCGGCCTGAGTCTCGGGGTGATCGCGCCCATGCTGCTCGAGCAGTTTGGCGAACACCTGATAGTGGCTGCGCAGTTCGCCCACGCGGCGTGCGACCTCTTCCGGGTCCGGCCCGGTATCGACGACCTCTTCTTCGTCATCCTCGTCGTCGACCGACGCGCTGCCGTTCTTGATCGTCGGCTCGGGAACGGCGTCGTCGTCCTCGCGGAAGCCGCTGATGACCTCGGTCAGGCGCATCTCGCCTTGCTCGGCCTTCGCAAACAGATCGAGCAGTTCCTGGACGGTGCGTGGGTAGACCGAGAGCGCAGCCAGGACCTGGTTGAGGCCTTCTTCGATACGCTTGGCGATGCGCAGCTCGCCCTCGCGCGTCAGCAACTCGACGGTGCCCATCTCGCGCATATACATGCGTACCGGGTCGGTGGTGCGTCCGAACTCGCTGTCGACCGATGCTAGCGCGGCCGCAGCGGCCTCGGCTGCTTCGTCATCGGCGACGGCAGAATCGTTGCTAAGTTCGTCAATCTCTGCTGGGGCGCTCTCATGGACAGTGATGCCCATGTCATTGATCATGCGCACGATGTCTTCGATCTGTTCCGCCTCGACGATACCAGGCGGCAGGTGGTCATTGACCTCGGTGTAGGTCAAGAACCCCTGTTCTTTGCCTTTTGCGATCAGCTGCTTGAGCTGGGAGGACTGCTGCTGTTCTTGGTCCATGCAGATACCCGTGCGGCGAAGTCGAGATGTAGGCGGGGCTTGGCGGCAGGAAGGAGCTAACCGGGAAGGAGCTGAGGAAGCCGCGTACAAGCAACACACCAGTATATCAGTAGGTGGCAGGTTTTTCTAGTCTTGGGTGGCTTGGCCATGGTGGCGCTACAGGCTGCGCCTTAGCTGCTCACGCTCCTCGCTTGAGAGTCCTTCCGTGCTCGCTTTCGACAGCAGACGCTGACGTAAGATCGCTAGCCCATCGCGGTTCAATCGCCTGATGGCGCCAGTGAACTCTTCCGCCTTACCTTCTGAGGGGATATGGGCGAGCAGTGCAGAATTCGAGAGTTTCGTCACGATTGTGGCTTGCTCGCTGTCGCGCCAATGCTCGCAGAGGACAGCCGGGGAGATGTCGGGGCGTTTGCTGATCAGCTCGAGTAGCTCGCAGAGCAGCCGCACTCCGGGGCTGTCGATCGCGCGCCAGTCGCTCGGTTCTGCCAGGGCCTGCACCGCTAGCCCTGGATCATCGAGCAGCAGAGCGATTGCCAGCCGCATCGGTGTCAGCTGTGTCGGGGCTTGGCGCGCGCGGGGTCTCGGGCTAATGCGCCGGCGCGCGAGGCTTGCAACGCCGGTCAGCTTGGCCAGCCGGCGCTCGAGCAGGTCGCGAAAGGTGCCGGCTGGCACCTTGCTGAGCAACGGGCGAGCGGCTGCATCGAGACCAGCGCGGCCTTCGTCGCTGTTGAGGTCGCGCTCGGCCTGCAGGTGCTCGAAGAGGAAGTCGGAGAGCAGGGTTGCCTGTTCGAGCCGTTGCTCGAAGGCCGCTGTGCCTTCTTGCCGAATGAGGCTGTCCGGGTCTTCGCCCTCAGGCAGGAAGAGGAAGCGGATCGGCGTCTGGCCAGTCGCTTGCGGCAATGCATGCTCGGCGGCCTTCCAGGCGGCTTCCCGGCCGGCGCGGTCACCGTCAAAGCAGAACACCAGCTCCGGGGCGCTGCGCAGGAGTCTCGTCAGATGCTCGGGTGTGGTCGCGGTGCCGAGCGTCGCGACGGCATAGGGGATGCCAAACTGGGCCAGGGCGATCACATCCATATAGCCTTCGACGACGAGCAGACGCGGATGCTGTCGGCTTGCTTGCTGCGCTTCGAACAGTCCGTAGAGCTCGCGGCCCTTGTGAAAGACCAGGCTCTCAGGCGAGTTCAGGTATTTGGGCTCGCCTTGGTCGAGGACGCGACCGCCGAAGCCGATGACGCGGCCGCGTCGATCGCGGATCGGGAACATGACGCGATCGCGGAAGCGATCGTAGCGGCGGTTGTCGCGCTCGATGATCAGGCCGGCACGCTCGAGCAGGCTCTGAGACTCAGGGCGCTGACCGAGCTGCTTGAGCAGAAAGTCCCAGCCCGGTGGTGCGAAGCCGAGGCCGAAGCGAGCAGCGATGTCGCCGCTCAGACCGCGACCGCGCAGATAATCGGTTGCCCGCCGTGCCTGCGGATGCTCGCGCAGCTGACGTCGGTAAAGGGCGGCGGCCTGCTCGAGGATCTGATAGTAGGGTCTTGGGTCGGGGCCGGTGGGTGCGGTCTCGGCCTCGGTGGGGATCTCGATGCCGGCATGTTGCGCCAGCTCTTCGACTGCTTCGCGGAAGTCGAGCCGATCATGCTCGATCAGGAAGTCGATGGCGTTGCCGTGCGCGCCGCAGCCAAAGCAGTGGTAGGTCTGGCGGCTCGGCGTGACGACGAACGAAGGCGTCTTTTCAGAATGGAACGGGCACAAGCCCTTGAGCAGGCCGCCTGCCTTCTTGAGCTGCACGCGCGCACCGACGATGTCGGCGATCTCGATGCGCTCGAGGAGGCGTTCGCGAAAATCTGAAGGAAACCTGCCGGTCATCGTCCCCACGCCTGGAGCAGGCGCGGCGATCGCCCATGCGATGCCTCAGCCTGCGAGCTTTGTTTTGACCGTCGCGCTCACGGCGCCCATGTCGGCGCGCCCTTGGATCTGAGGCTTGAGGACGCCCATCACCTTGCCCATGTCCTTCATGCCGGCGGCGCCGGTGTCGGCAATGGCGGCGTTGATCAGCGCATCGATCTCATCGTCGCTCAGTGCCGTGGGCATGTACTCCTGGCAGATCTGGATCTCGAAGCGTTCCTTCTCAGCGAGATCCTCGCGTCCGGCCTCTGTGTACTGTGAGACCGAGTCCCGGCGTTGCTTGAGCATCTTGTCGAGCACGGCCAAGACCTGGGTGTCGTCAAGCTCGATGCGCTCGTCGACCTCGCGCTGTTTGATCGCCGCATGAATGAGTCGGATGACGCCGAGGCGCGCTTTGTCGCCGGACTTCATCGCCGCCTTCATGTCGGCCTGTAAGCGGTCTTTCAACATCGGACGTGGCCGTTAGTCGATCTGTTCAGTCGTTCGATTCCGTCGACCTGTTTAGTAGGTCCGTTCCCAACGCCGTGCTTCGCGAGATAACTTCTTGTGATGGCGCTTGACGGCCGCGGCCTTCTTGCGCTTGCGCTCGCTGGTCGGCTTTTCATAAAACTCGCGGCGACGGACCTCGGCGAGGACACCGGCCTTTTCGCAGGAGCGTTTGAAGCGACGCAGGGCCACCTCGAAGGGTTCGTTATCTTTAACGCGGACGCTGGGCATGTAGACTCCCGTTGCTAAGTCCAGTGGTTGGGATCAGGCTGCGTGCGTCCGGCTGCCTTCTACGCTGTCTGCCCAGAGCAGACGCCAGCGGTGGGACGCGATGATCAGTTAAACTCGGATAATCCACCAGCATAGCCGGTCAGTGCCGGATGATGCAACCGAAAATGATGCAATCCAGATTGATGCCTTTCACATTGATGCGATCGCAGAGACGCGCTCATGGCCGCGGTCTCTCGGCGCGATGAACAGACAGCGAGGAGCCTAAAGTCAATGCATGTGCTTGGGATCGAAACCTCCTGCGACGAGACCGGCGTCGCATTCTATGATGGCGGACCCGGTGGCGGTGGGCTTCTGGCGCACGCCGTCTACAGCCAGATCGAGCTGCATGCCGAGTATGGCGGGGTGGTGCCGGAGCTGGCCTCGCGCGATCACATCCGCAAGCTGCTGCCGTTGATCGAGCAGGTGTTGGCCGAGGCTGGCATCACGGCTGCCGATGTCGAAGGCATCGCCTACACGGCCGGACCGGGGTTGGTTGGTGCATTGCTGGTGGGGGCTGCACTCGGGCGCAGTCTGGCTTGGGCCTGGGGCGTGCCGGCGGTCGCTGTCCATCACATGGAGGGGCATCTGCTGGCGCCATTGCTGGAAGATCCGGCACCGGCATTCCCGTTCGTCGCGCTGCTCGTCTCCGGTGGGCACACGCAGCTGGTCGACGTGCAGGCCATCGGCCGCTATCGCATCCTGGGCGAGTCGGTCGACGATGCCGCCGGCGAGGCCTTTGATAAGACGGCGAAGATCCTTGGGCTGCCCTATCCAGGCGGTCCGGCGCTGGCGCGGCTGGCTGAGCAGGGTGACCCGACCCGCTATCGGTTTCCGCGGCCGATGACCGATCGCCCCGGGCTGGATTTCAGTTTCAGTGGGCTCAAGACCTTTGCGCTCAATGCCTGGCAACAGGTGCAGGCGGAGCGCGAGGATACCGAGCAGGCGCGGGCCGATATCGCGCGCGCTTTCGAAGAGGCGGTGGTCGAGACCCTGCTGATCAAGTGCCGGCGCGCGGTCGAGGCCGCGGGCGCTGAGCGGTTGATCATGGCCGGGGGCGTCAGCGCCAATCGTCGCCTACGCGCCCGCATGGATGAGCAGATGGGGGAGCGCGGCGTCTCCGTGTTCTATCCGCGGGCTGAGCTTTGCACCGATAACGGCGCCATGATTGCGCTGGCCGGCCATGAGCGCCTGGTGGCTGGACAGCATGAGGCCTTGGCCTTTGGTGCCCGGCCGCGCTGGGCGCTCGATGAGCTGCCTGCGCTCTAGGAGTAGACGCCGCAGATTTGCAGGCTGCGCTTGAGCCGATGCAGTTTCACCCTGGTCCCAGTGCAGACCTAGTGTAGAACCTGTGCGGGCTCAGGACTGATCGATGTTGGCCTGAGCGGCGGGCTCCTCGGCGCCGATGCTGCCTTCGGTGCCGGCAATCAGGTTGCGGATATTGCTGCGATGGCGCCAAAACAGCATCAGCGTCATCAACATTTGCATGCCGACCAGCACGCCAGTCCCATGATCGGAGTGCAGCGGCCAGAGCAGCCAGACGATCAGCGGCGCAGCGGCCATGGAGACCAGTGCTGAGGCCGACGAGACCTTGAGCACCTTGGCGA
>CAZEZH010000127.1:5541-7443 GCA_964516305.1 uncultured Halochromatium sp.
GCAGCGGCCATGGAGACCAGTGCTGAGGCCGACGAGACCTTGAGCACCTTGGCGACGAACAGCCAGATGGCGGCGACGGCGGCACCGATTGGCAGAAACAATCCGAACTGCACGCCAAGGGCCGTGGCCACACCTTTGCCGCCCTTGAAGCCGAAGAAGACCGGGTAAAGGTGGCCGAGGAAGGCGGCGAGCGCGACGGCCGCGAGGAGCCAGGCGCTGGAGCCGACAAAGCCGATGGCGCCGAGCAGATGGGCGGCGAACAGGGGCAGAAAGCCCTTGAGGCTGTCGCCGAACAGGGTGATCGCAGCGGCCTTGCGTGCTTTCGGGCCGCCAATGCGCAGCACATTGGTTGCGCCGGGATTGCCCGAGCCTTGGCTGCGGGGGTCTGGCAGACCCATGGTGCTGCAGACGATGATCGCGCTTGAGATCGAGCCGAGCAGATAGGCGCAGACGACCAGCGCGGTGTTTGAGAAGAGTAGAACGTCCATGGGGTGGCATTTGACGGTTTAGACGGGGTTGCGGTCAAGCATTGCATGGGGCTCTCAGGTGGCAAGGTGAACCGGACAGGTTGCAAATGCCGGTGACGGCGCCAGAATGCCTGCCACCATTAGGGCTCTGGGTAGGGCAACGGGCGCAACAGTAGGGGCAAGAGGCATGGACATCGTTTTCATCAAGGGGCTACGGATCGACACCGTCATCGGCATCTATGATTGGGAGAAGAAGATCCGGCAACCGATCGTGCTCGATGTCGAGATGGGCGCGGACGTGCGACGCGGTGCTGCGACCGACAAGATCGAGGATGCGCTAAATTACAAGGCGGTCTCGAAACGGCTCAAGCAGTTCGTCGGCGACTCCCGCTTTGAGCTCGTCGAGACCCTCGCTGAGCGCTGCGCGGCGATCATCCTGGACGAGTTCTCGGTGCCTTGGGTGCGTCTTTCGTTGAATAAGATCGGCGCGGTGACTGATGCCGAGGGTGTGGGGGTCATCATCGAGCGCGTGACCTCATCGGAGGCGACGGGCTCCAGAGCCGATGCCGCGAACGACAGCTCGGACACAGAGGATTCGAACACGACGGATTCAGAAACGGCGGATGTCCAGCGCGGAGTCGGTCGAGCGGATACCTCGGGCGGGTAGGCCGGGGGTATGCGCCGATGATGGCTGCTGTCAAAGAGCACCCGATGGATGACACTGGCTCAATCCGCCGCTGCTGGATTAGCCTGGGGAGCAACCTCGAGCGTGAGGTGTCGATCCGGGGTGGTATTCAGGGGCTGCGCCAGGCCTTCGGTGAGCTGATCCTGTCACCGGTGTACGAGACCGAGGCCGAGGGGTTTGACGGTCAGCCATTCCTAAATCTCGTCGCGGGTATCAAGACCGAGCTGAGGGTGAGCGAGATTCGGGCCATCTTGCGCCGCATCGAGGCCGAGCAAGGCCGCGAGCGCGGCGGCGAGCGCTTCGCCCCGCGCACACTCGATCTCGACCTGCTGACCTATGGCGACCAGGCCGGCGAGATCGACGGCTATCTGATCCCGCGCGATGAGATCCTGCGTTATGCCTTCGTGCTCTGTCCGCTGGCCGATGTGGCGCCCGACGAGCGGCATCCGACCGATGGGCGCTGTTATGCCGAGCTGTGGCGTCAGCTCCTGGCGCGGCTTCGCGATGAGCGTCTAGCAGAGCGCAGGCCCTGGCCCAGCGTACTATCGCAGCGCGCTGTCTCAGACGAGGTGGTCAAGGACTGGCTGCCGCTGCGGCAGATCGCGTTGGATCTTAGTGAGTCTAATGCCTGAAAGATGCCTTTATTCGGAGGAGGTTCACTGATGTGCCAGAATTTCAACGCATCATCGGGCGGCGCCGTCAGCGATCTGTCGGGGAGCTACGCCCTCCGGCAGCCGAGGAGCGGGCCTG
>CAZEZH010000127.1:7543-9803 GCA_964516305.1 uncultured Halochromatium sp.
GTCCTTGGGTTCGCGCGCCCACATCCAGGCATCGAGCAGCCCCAACGGCTCGCGCTCGGGACTGACCGCCAGCGTCGGATGCAGATACATCCCGCGCTGCGTTTCATCGCTCAACGGCCCCAAGCCTTGGATCTGCTGGCCATTGAGGTCCAGCCACTCGAACGTGTCCCGGCGAAACAACCGATAGGCCCCTTGCGTCTCGGCCCAGCCAGCGCAGGCGCCCGGAAGGCTCGCCGTGGGGCGATCGGCCAGCAACACGGCACGTGCATCCCGGCGCTTATCTCCCAGATCCAGGTCTCGAAATTCTTCCGCCGCCCAACTCATGCTGCATCGCTCGCCATCAAACATCTGTCTTACAAGATGTTAAAGGACGATCCTCGAGTTCTGTATAACGAGATGCCTCAAACCCTGGCGCGAGATCGCCCGACCCCACAAGGACATCCTTCACGGCACCTTCAAGCAATCCGAATTCGCCGCTGACATCTCCCAAGTCGCCAACGGCACTGCGCCGGCCGAGTACCAAGACGCCGAGGCCTTCTTCGCCCGCACCTTCATCACCGAAGGCATGCGCCTGCTGCTGATCTCGGTCGCCCAACACCTGGCCGGGCAGGGCGGCGATCCGGTGATCCAGCTGCAAACCGCCCGGAAGTGGAAAGACGCCTTGGTCTGGCAAGTGCCATGGAATGGGCTCAAAACAACGACTTCAAATCCGCCCCCTCGTTGAGCTTATGTAACATCGTGCGCAGTTTCTCCATGGATCGCTCCCGGTGCTCGTTCGGGTCCCAAACCTCGCCGCCCCAGTGAAATGGGTCCTGTAACTGCGCCGCTAGCCGTTGGGGCTGCAGCAGCTCGTAGATGCGCTGCCACTGATCTTCGATGCGCAGCGCAAGCTGCGGATTGAACAGGTACTGGCCCTGCTTGCCGCGCTGAAACAGCTTGCGGTTGTAGGGCGCGTCGCGGTTGATCTCGTTCTTGGACAGGATCGAGGAGATGTAGGGCCGCTTCTTGCGCCGCTCGGGGACGATGGATTCTGGGAAATGCTCCAGCACCTCGACGAAATCGGGCGCTGAGAGCAGGTTGCGCTGCTGCGCCCAGCGCTCGCCGAGGCGCTGGTAGAACAGCACCATGGCGATACTGAGCATCAGATACTCCATGATCCGCCGGTCGAGCTTGACCAGACGGCCGTCGACCTGGATGTCGATGCTGGGTGGTGCCAGGCGCTCGAACACTGCCGGCAGCTTGCTCCGTGCGAAGCGCTCATCGGCGCAGGCTCGATCCAAGGCGATCTGAAAGGCGTTGAGCCCGTTGCCGTCGACCAGGCTGGTATCGGCGTCGCGGTCCAGCAGCAGCTCGATGAGCTCGGCGTTGCCCATGCGGCTGGCGATCATCAAGGGGGTCTGGCCGAAGACGTTGCGGAAGTCGACGCCGTACTGATCCACCTCGCGCAGCACGCCGGTGGCATGCTTGAGACCGTAGTTGAAGAAGTGCTTCTTCTCCAGCATCGAGAGGGCCTTGTCCGGCTGCTTGGCGGCCTTCAAGCCTTGCTGGATCAGCTGGTTCATCAGGCGTTGGTCGCGATAGACCAGGGCATACTCCATCAGCGCGATGCCGGCCTTCTTCTCGCCTTGCTCGAGCGCCTTGTGCTCCAGCTCTGCCAAGGCATCGCCGCGCAGCACGGTCCAGGGCACCTCGCGCTGCTTGAGGATCTGCTCGCGGATATCGGCGGCCTGCTCGTCCTTGCCCTGCAGCTCGAGGCGATGGGCCTCTTTGCGCCATTCCTCCAGGCTCGAGGTCTGCTCTTCGACCTCATCGACGCCCTCGTGGATCTCGGTTAGCCCGAGCAGGGCAAGCAGATGTTGTTTTGGCCGGGATTCGATCAGGTACAGGTTCTTCACCGCGCGAGTCACGGCCACATAGAGCGCATTGATGTAGACGACCTGCTGCTCGTCGTTATCCCAACCGTTGGCGTAGTACAGCTCGCGGGCGTTCTGGACCAGGAAGGCCGAGCGGGTCACATAGAGGATGTCGCCGCTGGCATCCTTCATCTTCTCAAGCGTCAGCGCGGTCTTGCCACTGCCGGCGGAGCCGATGATCACCAGCGGCGGTGATTGCTGATAGACCTGTTCCTGATCGTCATCGAACGAGAGCACCTTGTCGAGCAGATGGAAACGCGGCAGGGTCGGATTGACGTAGGGCAGCTCTGGCGCCTCGTCGGCGACCTCCGCGGTCACTGAAGGGATGCGCTCCTCATCGATCTGCA
>CAZEZH010000128.1:0-9657 GCA_964516305.1 uncultured Halochromatium sp.
CGAGTTGCTACGCGCCTTCTTCCGCGCTCGGCGTCAGCAGCCATCCTAATCTCGGACTCTTGATTTCGCATCTGTGAGGCCCTGCGTTAGTCGATGGCCAGGGCTCTCTAAGTGAAGCCTCTCAGTGAACTCTCACAGACAGTTGTGGCCGCAGCCTGTGCATGTAAATTAGGGTATCATTAAGGGCTAATTCCCGTTGCAGTCGACCTTTGCGACAGATTCGGGATGATCTCTCGACAGCTCCGGAACCCAAGGCTCGATGACCCCGCAACGCCGCAGCTTCAAACTGCGCGGTCGATTGGAGATGCTCGCACTCTTCGGCGGCAGCGCACTCTTGGTGATTGCCGGGGTTTGGTTTGCGTTGCAGTTCGTCAAACCTGCACCACCGCGCCACATCAGCATGGCAACCGGCAATCCCGATGGGGCTTACTACCATTACGCCAAACGCTATCAAGCGATCCTGGAGCGAAACGGTATTGAACTCGAACTGATCGAGACTCAGGGCTCGGTCGACAATCTCGAGCTGATGCTGCAGCCAGAAGGCAAGATTGACCTCGCGTTGATCCAGGGCGGCGTCGCAGATGATGCCCAGAGCGCTCAATTATCGGGGCTTGGCAGTCTGTTCTATGAGCCCGTCTGGATGCTGGTGCGCGCGGGAAGTGAGCCGCGTCGACTGAATCGATTGCAAGGCGCTCGGATTGGCATCGGGTCAGAAGACAGCGGGACCCGCTTCCTGGTGCAGCGCATCCTGGCAGCCAATGGCATCCACGCAGACAATGCGAACTTGGTCATTGAGGACGCCGAGACCTCCGGCCAGCGCCTCGCGAATGGCGACCTTGACCTGATGTTCGCCGTCGGCTCGCCCGACTCACCGTTGCTGCGGACGTTGGTCGCTGACCAGCAGATCGAGCTGCAGAACCTAGCGCGTGCAGGCGCTTATACCCGCCGCTATGGGTGGCTGACGATGCTAGAATTGCCCGAAGGCACGCTTGATCTCAAACGAAACATCCCAGCGCAAGACCTGCAGATGATCGCGGCAACAGCGAATCTTGTCGCACGCAATGACTTTCACCCTGCCTTAATCGCCCCGGTGCTATCAGCCACGGCTGAAGTCCACGGCACTCTACAGCTCCTAGGGGGTGCCGAGCGTTTCCCAACCTCGGCGAATAGTGATTTCCCATTGAATGGCGATGCGGCCCGTTTCTACAAGAGTGGCCCACCCTTGCTGCAACGCTGGCTTCCATTCTGGGCCGCTAACTGGGTCGACCGCCTCAAGGTCATGCTGGTACCCTTGCTTGGGATACTACTGCCTCTCTTCAAGGTGCTGCCCACGGCTTATCGCTGGCGCATTAGACGCCGCATCCTGCGCTGGTACAAAGAACTGAAGCGCATCGACCTAGAACTCGACGCCGAGTCGCTCGACGCCAAGCGTCTGCAGAGGCTCCGAAGAGCCATGAGGAGGGTCGAACAGGACATCTCGCAGGTTGAGGTGCCGCTCGGCTACTCCGATCAGCTCTACCAACTTCGTCTCCATACCGCTCTCCTGCAGAACAAGCTGGAACAACTCCCCCAACCGTCGGAAGGGATCGAATGATCAAGCTTCGCACCTATATCTACATCGATTCCCTTCAACCGCAGCTAGCCGAGTATCTTGGCACCGTCTCCCAAGGCTTCTTACCGGTCCCAGGTGACGCCTGCATGTGGATCGAGGTCTCGCCTGGCATGGCCGTGCATCGTCTGACTGATGTGGCGCTCAAGGCGACCCGTGTCCATCTCGGCCAGCAGGTTGTGGAGCGGGCATTCGGCTCGATGGTCATCCACCAACGCGATCAGAGCGACGTCCTTCAGGCGGGCCAGTCCGTACTTCGCCAGTTGCGGGCGCGCGAGGATGACCGTCAGAAGTGCCGGATTGCTTGGAATGAGGTGATCCGCGCGATGACGCCAGACCACACGGTCTTGATCAATCGCCAAAACCGCCGCGGCTCGATGATCCTACCTGGCCAAAGCATGTTCATCTTGGAGACCGAGCCCGCGGGCTACATCGTTTACGCTGCTAATGAAGCAGAGAAAGCGGCGAACATTACCCTGATCGATGTGCGCGCGGTTGGAGCCTTCGGCCGCCTGACCCTCTCTGGTGGAGAAGCGGACATCGATACCGCAGGCCATGCTGCAGTCAATGCGGTGAAGGCCTTGTCTGGCGCTGAACGGCCAATCTCGACACACAGCTGACGAAGCGAAGAAGCAAAACAACAACCCGGTCGTCAATCGCTGGGGACTCCCATAAGGCGACTGCCGGAAAAGTGCATACCGAATTGCACAAGATGTGCGTTTCCCTTCAAGGAGCGTCGTCAGGGACACATAGCCGAGCTATTCAATCAGCGAGGCGACGCAGAAGGCGGGCGAAAAGACCAGCAAGGCTAGCTGAGCTTTGAACCCAAAAGAGCATTTCAACCGCAGATGACGCAGATCAGCTCAGAGAAATTACGCCACTACGGCCAATCCCTGCTTCACCTGGCCAGGGGTTTTGGTGCTCTTGCTAAGGCGCTGTTTATTATCTGTTAATCTGCGTCAATCTGCATGATCTGCGGTTTATAGGTTGAAAGAACCCGCCTAAGTTCGTCGCCGGTGGTGAACCTGATGATCAACAGCTCGTTTCCAGCAGCAAACCACCGCCTTCACAACGGCCGACTTCTGTTGACGCCAGAAGACCCGACGGCTGCTGCATCCATCCAGAGCTTAGAAGCGAAGCTCCGCGGCGGCGGCTTGATCGGCAGCGCGTTAGCTGCCCGTGCGATGCGCTTCGTGGCAGGCGCCCGCGTGTTCGACTACGTCGGCTTTACGGGCTGCGCCGTGCAGTTCGACCAACGGCAAGGCAGCCAGCGACTTGAGATCGCGCTTGAGGGTCCGTTCGACGCCCCACAGCCGCGCCTTGGACAAAACAGTCGTCCTCCACGCTGTCCGCAGTGCCAGCAGCCGTTAGCGGCTTGGCGCGAGCAACTTGACCAATCCAGCAGCGGCATGCCATCTATGCTGCGTTGCATCAACTGCGGGACCGAGGCGTCTAGCTGGCGTTGGAGTTGGGGTCGCCACGGCGGTTTCGGCCGCGTCTTTATCGACCTTGAGCCCGTGTTTCCGGGAGAAGGCCGCCCCTTACCGGCACTTTCCAGGCTGCTCGCGGAGATGCAGCTTGGGCCGTGGCGCTACTTTTTTATCCAAGATTGAGTGACGAAAACCGAGTGCTGGAGATTGACGCCTCGCGCCCTTGAACATCAGCGATCAAGTATCAGTCACCAGACTAGATCGTAGCGATGACACGCCATCTGATCCTGAGGACACCAGATCGATACCGTCCGGCAGTGTAACCTTCATGCTGATTGGGAGGTGGTCCGAGAGCGCGTAGTCAAGAACGCGTGCATCGGCAATCCGCAGTTGCGGGGAGACCAGGATATGGTCGAGGTTGTGTTCTGGACGCCAGCTTGGAAAGGTCTTAAGTTCGCAGTCGAGCCCCCTCAGACCGGCCGCAGCGATGGCTGCTCGCAACATTCGAGACCCACAGCCACAGTTGAAGTCGCCCATCAGAACGATCATTCGATAGCGCCGGGCAATCTCCACCAGATAATCTAGCTGACGACGCTGGGCGCGCTTTCCTAGCGCGAGATGGAGCACGCAAACCGCGAATGGCTCATCGACGTTGGTGGGAAACTCGACCACCATGGCCCCGCGCCCCGGAAGCCCTGGCAGCTTGTGCTCCGTTACCGCTCCTGGGCGGATACGACTGAGGAGGCCATTGCTATGCCTAGCTAGGTGGCCGAGTTCACGGTTGACCTGTGACAGCCAGTAAGGATAACCGGCCTGGTGTGCAAGATACTGCGCCTGGTCGATATAGGCACTGCGAAGACTGCCGGCATCGACCTCTTGGAGGCCGATGATATCGAAGCCCTTAAGCAGCGTTCCAATGCTTGCAAGATTGCGCTGTCGCGCTGGATGCGGAATCAGGTGCTTCCAGCTATTGGCAACGTAGTCACGGTAGCGCCGCGACTCAATGCCCGCCTGTATATTGAAGGTGAGCAAGTGGAGGCTGTTCACACCGCCCCCGAGGGACCGATCGATGCAGTCGTTCGTCGCGCACTGAGCCCTCGGTGGCCAACCACGAAGCTAACCTTGCTCAAATCACTTAGGCAGGGCTGGCGACGATGGCCAACCCCTCCCGCAGTCGAGACTCGAGAGAGAAGCGCCCTAGCGACAGGTACAGTTACCGGTTGAGCCCTTCGATGTAGGCTGCAACCGCTTCGATCTCGTCATCCTTCAAGTTCGCAGCAACGCCGCGCATCATGCCGTTTGGATCATTGGCACGCTCGGCGATCCGGAAATGACCGAGGGTTTGGGCGGTATATTCAGAGTGCTGACCGGCAATGCGCGGGAATCGGGCGAGGTTGCTGCCCATTCCAGCGGGGCCATGGCAGCCCGAGCATGCCGGTACACCGGTTGATGGATTACCGGCGCGATAGAGGTTCTCACCCTTGGCGATAAGTGCCTCTTCGGCGGTACCGCCGGACTGTTCAAGGCTCGAGTAGTAAGCGGCCAGGTTGCGCATCTCCTCATCGCTGAGCGGCATGGCCATCGGCGACATCTGAGCATTCCAGCGCTCGTTGTTCTTGAAGTTTTGCAGCTGTTTATAGATGTACCTTGGATGTTGGCCTGCCAATTTCGGCCACACCGGTTGCCCAGGCACACCATTGCCGTCGAGACCATGACAGGCCTGGCAGATCTGGCCAGCCTTGTCTTTGCCTTTCTGCGCATCGCCACCGACATCGGTCGAAAGCTCACTCGCGGAGGCAGCATTGATGCCGCCCAGCGTCAGCATGGCGGAGGAAAAGATCCCGGCGATCAGCGATGTCTTCATAGTCACTACCGTTGCGTCGATGTTCGTGGATGGCGGGCCACCGGCTTAAGCCTTGACCATGCAAATCCGGCTATATATATCAGAAATTAACGATTTAGGTCAATGTGCGCCCTGTGCGCGGTCCCTTTGCAGGCTAGAGACGGCCCAACACGATAGAAGTTCCAAGCAGCTGGCACGCAGCCGTTCTTGGAGCGTTTCTAGGAGCATCAGGTGGCGCCGACCCCAAACGATACGACCTAGCCTTACCTCTGGCTGGCATCTTCGTTCAGATGTCGGCGCAAGATCTCGACGATCTGCCCCGCTGGCGTTGCATGATCGAGCACCTCGACTAAACGCCCGGACGGGTCGATGACGTAGGTATAAGCGGAGTGGTCGATCATGTACCCCATCGCCGAGTCGCCCGCCTCGCTGCGTTGGTAAGCAGCGCCATATTGCTTGGCGGCTGCAGCAAGCGCCTGGCGCGTCCCGGTGAGCCCAACTATGCTGGGATGAAAATAGCCCACATAGTCGGCAAGACGCTCCGGCGTATCCCGCTCAGGGTCAACACTGACGAAAAGCACCTGCACCCGATCAAGCTCTTCTGCGTCGAGCTCACGCAGCGCGAGCGCGATAATCGCTAGGTTTGTCGGGCAGATGTCCGGACAGGCGGTATAGCCAAAATAGAGCAAGACCACCTGACCCTCCAGGTCCGATAACTGGACCGAGCCACGCTCCGAAACGAGCTCGAAGTCTCCACCGCTCGGACGCGTCGCAAGCCCGAGGCGATCATGCCCCGTCGAGTCGACCGAGACAGGCTCCCAGGCTAGCAGCAGCCAGAGCAGCAACGCGCTCAGGAGCAGGATCGCGATGACTGGAATGGACTTCGACATCGCTCACTTCAGATGCAGTGTTGCAGATCAATGGTGGCAGTAACGATCGCCAGCGACCGAACTGTCCATCGCTCACAGTCTAAACCTAAGCTGAGCAGTCTCCATTGTTTGCGCTGCCAAAACCATGAGGATGCGCAAACAGATGGAGGATGGGGAAGCAGACACACGCCTCTTGAATGACGGCCGCTGATATCGCCTCAATTGGACGTCCCTAGAGCGCCGTGGCGCGATGGCTGATCGCAAGATCGATGTAGTGTTGGGCGGCATAGTCCAGATATTCGAATTCGAGATCCGTCAAGGTCCGTGCCGGTTTAGCTGGCGCACCGATGTACATAAAGCCACTTTGCAGGACCTTACCGGGCGGAACCACCGCACCGGCCGCCAGCATCAACCGAGGACGCAAAACGGCCCGATCGAGCACCCTGGCGCCGATACCGATCAAGCAATGATTATGCACCTCACAGCCATGCAAGGTGGCATGATGACCGATGGTGACGCGCTCGTGGACGATGGTTGGCGCACCACCCGGCAGGAATCGACTGTCGTGCGAGACATGCAGTACAGAGCCATCCTGAACGTTGCTCCCAGCACCAATGTAGATGCGGTGGATATCGCCGCGGAGCACCGCCGTTGGCCAGACCGAGGCCTGAGCACAAATCTCGACATTGCCGATGACGACAGCCGTCTCATCAATCCAGGCATCCGCCGCAATGCGCGGCTCGAGCCCTTGGTAGCTCCGTACATTGTTCATCGCGGTATCCTGGCACTCCTAAGGTGGTCAGTATGTGGGGGTGGTCACGATGGCGGAAATGCTATCACGAGCAGGACCATCGACTGTGGCTAGCCACGCGCTTTGCTATGCTGCTGTTCGATCTTTAAACCTACCCGAAAGCCCGATTGATGAAGATGCGGTTGTCCAGCCTGATCCTGTGCCTGAGCCTATCAACGTTCATCCTATCCGCGAGCGCCGAATCGCCGTTTGTGTTTGGGCCTGAAGAGGTGGTCCCGAAGAGCATCAAGCCCGGCGCGAAATGGACTGAAGGGTCCATCAAGCTACCGGCCTGGCCAAAGGACAGTGATCTGATCGAGATCAGCCTCGATCGCACCGACGACCGTTTCAACTACTACATCGACCGCAAGAGCCTCGACACCGGCCGCGACGACGTAGTGCGCTACACCATCGTCGCTGAAGCCAGCAGTGGTGCGCGCAACGTCACCTTTGAGGGTATTCGCTGCACTCCCGGGGGGGCTTACCGAATCTACGCCTTCGGCCATGATGGAACCTTCAAGCTCGCAACAGGCGCGGATGACTGGCAGCAGATCGCCACATCGTCAGACAACCCTGCTCGGGAGGAGCTTTGGCGGCACTACCTCTGCGTACCCCGCCTGTTCAAACCGCGGCCAAAACGAGATCAGCTCAGGATGCTGCGCAGTGGGCGGGTGCCAGAGAACGACAATAGCGGCTTTCTCACCAACTAGGCAGCAACTCGGCAAGGCTAGGTGATTTGAAACCAGGGCTTGAAGCCGGCACCTAGATGAGCAGATGGCGCAGACAAGCGCACGATAAACCCGCTGGTGTCTCATGGAAAATCCGCTACTGAACGATCAACCCTATCCCGCCTTTAACGCGATCAGACCGGAGCATGTCGAGCCCGCGATCAATGCGCTGCTCAACGATGGCAGACGCCTGGTCGAGACACTGACCCTAGATACCAGTCAGGCCACCTGGGATTCGCTCGTGCAACCGTTGGAGGAAGAAGACGATCGGCTCGCGCGAGCCTGGTCGCCTGTCAGCCATCTCAACGCTGTGACAAGCTCCGATGAGCTAAGAGCCGCCTACAACGCCTGCCTTCCGAAGCTCAGCGAATACGCAACCGAGGTCGGCCATAACGAGTCCCTCTACCGCGGCTACAAGCAGGTTGTCGAAACCGATGATCTCGATGCTGCGCAGCGCAAGATGCTTGCCAACGCGCTCAGGGACATGCATCTCGCAGGCGTCGATCTCCCCCCAGCCTCGAAGGCACGCTTCAAAGAGATCAATCGGGAGCTATCGCGGCTGAGCGCCCAATTCGAGGAGAATCTGCTCGATGCCACGAATGCCTGGCAGAAGCACCTCACCGACCTAAAAGCGCTCGATGGACTCCCCGATTCCGCCATCGGCCTTGCGCGGCATCTCGCCGAAGAACGGCAGCTCGAGGGCTGGGTGCTAACCCTTGACCTCCCCTCCTACCTGCCGGTCATGAAGCACGCGCACAGCAGAGCGCTGCGACGAGAGGTCTATGAGGCCTATACGACCCGTGCCTCAGATCAGGGGCCGAATGCCGGTCGCTGGGACAACTCAGAGGTGATCGAAGGGCTGCTCGCCTTAAGGCACGAGCAAGCCAAGCTACTTGGCTTCGACAATTTTGCCGAGGTCTCGTTGGAACCGAAGATGGCTCGAAGCACGTCCGAGGTCATGGCGTTTCTCGAGGACCTGGCGCAGCGCTGTGTTCCACAGGCACGTCGAGAAATCGAGGCACTACAAGAGTTCGCTCGTACCGAAGGTGGACCTGAGCAGCTCGAGGCATGGGACGTTCCCTACTGGTCTGAGCGCTTGCGCCAGTCGCAATTCGCCATCAGCGACGAAGAGCTCAAGCCCTACTTCGCGATGGATCGCGTGCTCAGCGGGATGTTTCAGATTGCGGAACGGCTCTTCGATGTTCGTCTCTCGGCCGCAACAGGCATGGCCGAGGTCTGGCACCCGGACGTCCGTTTCTATCAGATCGCCAACGCCCGAGGCGAGCTGATTGCTCAGTTCTATCTCGATCCCTTCGCGCGGCAAAAAAAGCGCGGCGGCGCTTGGATGGACGTTTGCACCAACCGGCTGGTCAGTCAGCAGCGCACTCAACTTCCAACCGCCTACCTCGTTTGCAATTTTACGCCAGCGGTCAAAGGGCAACCGACCCTTCTTACCCACGATGAAGTGCAGACGCTATTCCATGAGTTTGGGCATGGTCTGCATCACATGCTGACGCGCGTCGACTATCCGGCCGTTGCCGGCATCAATGGCGTTCCCTGGGATGCCGTTGAACTACCCAGTCAATTCCTTGAATACTGGTGCTGGGAGCGGGAAGCCTTGGACCTCTTTGCCGTTCACTGGGAATCAGGACAGCGCCTACCGGAAGCGCTGTATCAGCGGATGCGTGCGGCCCGGAACTTCCAATCTGCCCTACAGACCGTTCGCCAATTGGAATTTGCGCTCTTCGACTTTCGCCTTCACCTTGAGTACCAGCCAAGTGAAGGCAGTCGCCTGAATGCGCTTTTGGCCGAGATCAGAGGGCAGCTCGCCCCCATTCAGCCACCAGCCTTCAACCGCTTCGCTCATGCCTTTTCTCACATCTTCGCTGGTGGATACGCTGCTGGCTACTACAGCTATAAATGGGCTGAGCTGCTCGCCGCTGACGCGTTTTCGCTGTTTGAAGAACGGGGCATCTTCGATGCGGATACAGGTCGTACATTCCGCGAGCAGATTCTTGAGCGCGGAGGATCTGCCGAACCGATGGATCTGTATGTCGGCTTCCGCGGTCGGGAACCATGTATCGACGCGCTTCTTCGCCATACTGGCATCCTGAATTCCCTTGAAGCACCTGCAGGTGGCAGTGCTTATGCTGCTAACGGATGAGCTTTATTGGACTGCTGAGCGCACAGGAATGCCGAGGCCGTCAGTTTGGAAGAGCCTTCAACAGGTTGGTTATTTACCCAACACTCATTGCATTGATGATCAACCAACTCAGTCGGCATAAAAAAAGCCCACCCGATGTATTATCGGGTGGGCTTTTCAGCCTTAAGGCAAATAAACCCTGGCGATGACCTACTTTCGCATGGGGAGGCCCCACACTATCATCG
>CAZEZH010000129.1:0-2432 GCA_964516305.1 uncultured Halochromatium sp.
ATTGCGCGAACATCATCGCCACCACGCCCACCCCGACCACGCCGCCGACCGCGACGCCGGTGCGCAGCTTGGCGCCGCCAGACGCCTTCTTCTTGCTCACGGCCCGCTTGGCCTTCTCGCGCTCGGCCTGCATGCGCAGCTTCTCGCGCTCGCGCGTGTGCCGCTTATTCTGCTGCGCCAGGGTCTGCTCACGCACGGTACCGACGACCGAGTCGAACCAGAGCGCGACCAGAAACCCGAGCAGTGCGGCAACACCGGCAAAGAGATAGACCGTCTGCTCGAGATCGGTCATCAGCGCGGTATAGGTCAGCAAGGCCGTGGTAGCTTGCAGCAGCAGGATGCCGATGAGGAATCGAAAGAGACCGCTAAGACGTCCGCCCAAGATCAACTCTCCTCTGATGATATCGCCGCCAACGCGTTGGCCTGATCAGGCGCCCCAATCAACCAGATCCAGCTCCCCGAGGGCGGCGGCTCGGCACCGCGATCGAGCCCGCGGTTCGGGAACATCCCCTGCACCCGGCGACCGATCGCGGACAGGCTTTCTGGACGTCCAACAAGATCACCTGGAATGGGTCGATCATAAGCGTCGATCAGCGAGTACATGTATTCGGGACCAAGCTCATGCAGATCGATGATCAACAAGGGCACCTGCTCGGACACCGGGATCAGGCTCGAACGCAAACTGGTCACCAGGAAGGGACCATCCGAATGCTCCAATCGATCCGCAAGCTCGGCGTGACCGAACATGCGCAGTTGTCGAGCCAAGGCGATCTGCATCTGCACTGAGAGCCCAGGCCGCGCCCGCTCCGCAAGGCTCGCTGCGTCGAGCCCGGCATCCGAAGACCGCCGACCATCGACTTCGGTCCCGACCCGAGGATCGACCTGGAGCAAGAAGCCATGCTTTGCGCCGCCAGCCCCTGATTGACCGGCATCGCCGAGCACATAGGTCTCAATCACACGCAGTAGCTCAGCGTAACTTTCGGCATCTGCGTCAGACCCAGGCCCGACCGGACCACCGAGTATGAAGGTGTAAAGACCGTAGCCGGGACGAGCGTCGGCGTAGAGTTCTGCCAACCTGTTAGCACGTTCAGTCTCGACACCACTTGCCGAAGGCAGATAGGCCATCGCATAGAGCACGCCGGCATCGAAGGCTGGGCTTTCGATGGGAACGCTCGAGCGTTCCTGCGCCCGACGCTCGCGCTTGGGACCACCACCTTCGAAGGCCACCGAGGCAGCAGGACTGTTAGCAGAGCCCGAGCCGAGCCCCGGACCTGAGGCACTCGTGCGGCCAGCGTCCCAGTGACCCGGCGCCTCGAGTCTGTCGCCCCCATCATCGCGCGAGCCGCCTGCAGCGCAAGCTGCCAACACTGTGGTACCGATCAGGGCTATGCTCAGGAGCGCTCCACGCATTGAGGTCTCGCAACAAGGAAATGAGAATGAAAATAAAATCGTGAGGGGACGGCCCAGGTCGGCACCAACTGCCTTGGCACAGAGTCCGCATATCCAGTGGAGCTGCCGTGACTGCAGCAGAGGCTCCATGTCCCTGCAGAGGTTTCAGTGCACGAGCCTTGCCCATGTCCAGTCGTTGGCATCATAGCCGATCCGCGCAATGGGCATCAGCGTCGCCTAGAACGCGCTAGTTGTGAAGGTCGAGCGCAAGCCTCAATTCCAAACAACCCGTGCATAAAGGACATCAACGCGTCCAAGAGTCGCGCCCGGAAAACCCCAGGTGGATCTGCCCAGGGACCGCAATCTGATTGCCAAGCCCTGCCCCTAGTGTACAGAGTCAGAACGCACAAGCATGATGGACAAACCCTTTTCCCCGTCCAGCGAAGAGAACAAGCAGCCGATCTTGGAGGTCATCGCTCCCCGGCTTGCATCGGCCCGCTCGGTGCTGGAGATCGGCAGCGGCACGGGCCAGCATGCGGTTCACTTCGCCGCAGCACTGCCCGAGCTGCGCTGGCAATGCACGGATGTGGCCGACTACCTGCCCGGGATCAGGCTTTGGGTCGAAGACGCGGGGCTGTCAAACCTACCGCCTCCGCTGGAGCTCAACGTCGACTCGGATTGGAGCACAACATTCAGTGGCGTCGGCTATGACGCCATCTACAGTGCCAATACGGCCCACATCATGTCGCTCGAACAGGTCGAGCGAATGTTTGCTGGTGTGGGTGCGCTGCTGCCGGATCAGGGGCAGTTCTTGCTGTACGGCCCGTTTAGTCAGGATGGTCGCCATACCAGTGAGAGCAATGCGCACTTTGACCGTTCCCTTCGCCTGTATGATCCGCTGAGCGGGGTGCGCGACCTGCGTGAGCTCGAAGACTTCGCCCGCGCCGCCGGCCTAGCGCTCGAGTCCGACATCGCAATGCCGGTCAACAATCGGACCCTCGTTTGGCGACGGCAGCGCTGAACGGTCGCTAGCGCGCAGGTGC
>CAZEZH010000129.1:2532-9648 GCA_964516305.1 uncultured Halochromatium sp.
CCGGCTACTGGTGCGCCCGCGGCTGATCCAGCCGCTCCACAAGTGCCCGCGGCCGCTGCCAGAAGCGGCGTAAACGGCTGCGGGTTAGCTGCCATTGACGTCCATCGCAGAGATTCAGCATTACTGCCTCGAGTGTGCCTGCCTGCAGTGCCTGCAGTGCCTGCGCCACGTGCGCCTCGACCCCAACGACAGCGCTGCACCAACTATCCGGATCGGCATCCAGCATGCCGTCGGCCATCTCGGCATCGACCCGCAGCACGCCTGGCGCGGGTCGGTAGCCATCACGTTCGGTCAGATCGAGCCCGCTGGCCATGGCCAATCCGCGCGCTAGGGGGTGATCGGCGCAGATCTGGGTAAGTCCTGATGGCGCCACCAAGGGTTGCCATTCGCCACCGCCCGCGGGCCAGAGCGCATTCACGGCGGGTCGACCGCGCGCCTCACGCTCGCGATTCACCGGCGACTGGAACAACAGCATCTGCAGCTCGCTCATCAGCGCCGCCCAGCGTCCGGCATCGGCGCCGGTTGGCAAGAAGCCATCGATGTGGCGACCGATCAGGCTCTCGAGCGGATGCGTCTCGAGGCAAGGTCGCTCAACCAGTTCCAGATACCAGCGTGACGCTACTGGCGCGACCAGCCGCAGCCCGTCATCGGCCAGATGCGCATTCACCTCTTGGACAAGCGCCTCCGCTTCATCGCGACTGATGCCGAGATGGCGCGCGTCGAACAAGCGCAGCCGATCGCGGTCCGGCCGCAGGTGGACCGGATCGGCATGCATCACAACGCCATGATGGTCCCAGCTCGGGTCATCGGCGGCGCGGGCATAGGGCGCGCTGGCGCTCGCACCGAATCGCTCTAGAAGTGTCTGCGTCAGACTGGTGCTGGCGGCACCGACATCGGACTCAGGTTGGTACCGGCCGCGCCTCAGCAGGAGATCCAGCGCGGGCGTAGCCGGCGCCTGCTCGGGCAGCAGAGGCACGGGCCCCAGCAGACCGGGGGCAACGATGGTCAGTTCGCTTGTCACGGGCAGGGACTGGGCTCCAAACCGATACCTCAGAGCTCACGGGTGGCATTGAAGCGAATGTCTGGCCAACGCTCTTGGGTCAGATCCAGGTTCACGCGCGTCGGTGCCAGATAGACCAGCTGCTCATCGCCGTCCAGGGCCAGGTTCTGATAGGCCTTCTCCTTGAAGCGGGCGAGCATCTTCGGATCATCGCACTCGACCCAACGCGCGGTGTTCACGCCCACGGCCTCGACCACGGCCTCGACCCCATATTCGCCCTTGAGCCGATAGGCAGCGACCTCGAACTGCAGCACACCGACCGCGCCAAGGATGATGTCGTTATTCTTCAACGGCCGGAAGACCTGGGTCGCACCCTCCTCGCACAGCTGCAGCACGCCCTTCTGCAGGGCCTTGAGCTTGAGCGGGTCCTTGAGCACCACGCGCCGGAACAGTTCCGGGGCGAAATAGGGCACGCCCTCGTACTTGAGGTCTTCGCCCTCGCTGAAGGTATCGCCGATCTGGATGGTGCCGTGGTTGTGCAGGCCGATGATGTCGCCCGGCCAGGCCTCCTCGACCTGACGGCGCTCGTCGGCCTGAAAGGTGATCGCATTGGCCACCTGCACCGATTTGCCTATACGCACATGGCGCATCTTCATGCCCTTCTTGTAGCAACCCGAGCAGACGCGCAGGAAGGCGACGCGATCGCGATGCGCCGGGTCCATGTTGGCCTGGATCTTGAACACGAAACCGGTGAATTTGGGCTCCTGCGGCTCGACGGGACGCTCGCGCGTCGGGCGCGGACGCGGCGGTGGCGCATACTCGACGAAGGCGTCGAGCAGCTCCTTGACGCCGAAATTGTTGATCGCCGAGCCGAAGAAGACCGGAGTCTGCTTACCGGCCAGGTAATCCTCCAGATTCAGCGGATGGCTCGCGCCCTGCACCAGCTCGAGCTCATCGCGCAGCTCGTCGGCCTGATCGCCGAGCAGCTCGTTCATGCGCGGGCTGTCGAGCCCGTCGATCACCTCGCCGGCCTGGATCTTACCACCATGGGTGGCGCTGAACAGATGGGTACGGTCGTGGCGTAGGTCGTAGACGCCCTTGAAGCGTTTGCCCATGCCGATCGGCCAGGTCACCGGCGCGCAGCGGATCTTCAGCACCTGCTCGATCTCATCGAGCACCTCGATCGCGTCGCGGCCCTCGCGGTCGAGCTTGTTGACGAAGGTGAGGATCGGCGTGGTGCGCAATCGGCAGACGTCCATCAATTTGATCGTCCGCTCCTCGACGCCCTTGGCGACATCGATCACCATCAGCGCCGAGTCGACCGCGGTCAGGGTGCGATAGGTATCCTCGGAGAAGTCGCCATGGCCCGGGGTATCGAGCAGATTGACAATGGACTCGTGATAAGGAAACTGCATCACCGATGAGGTGACCGAGATACCGCGCTGCTTCTCCAACTCCATCCAGTCCGAGGTGGCATGACGCGCCGCCTTGCGCCCCTTGACGGTGCCGGCGAGCTGGATGGCGCCGCCAAACAGCAGCAATTTCTCGGTTAAGGTGGTCTTACCGGCGTCCGGATGCGAGATGATCGCAAAGGTGCGCCGGTGGGCAATCTGTTCTTCCAGCTGGGACATGATCTCGGGCTGCCGGGGTTGGCGCGTCGCAAAACCCACTAGTGTAACCGAGGCTTGGCTCAAGTCGCATAAGAACATCGACGATCAGGCCCGGATCGTCGCTCATGCTAATGTAGTGACTGGACCTCATCGTTCATCAAGCTATGCCAACTCGCCTACCGACCTTCGATCCATTCACCGAGCTGGCGCTGCTTCTGGTCCTCGCGGCGGCAGCTGGGGCGCTCGCTGTGCGGCTGCGCCAGCCGGTGCTGATCGCCTATATCATCGTCGGTATCGCGGTGGGGCCAGCAGGGTTCGAGCTGGTGAAATCGCACGATCAGGTCAGCGTGCTGGCGCAGATCGGCGTCTCGGTGCTGCTGTTCGTAGTGGGGCTGAAGCTCGATCTCACGCGCGTGCGCGACATCGGCAAGGTGGCGCTGGCGACCGGCCTAGGCCAGCTCGCCTTCACCATCGTCTTCGGCTTCCTGCTCATCCTGGCGCTCGGCAAAGGTGTGGTCGAAGCGCTCTATATCGCCGTCGCCCTGACCTTCTCCAGCACCATCATCATCGTCAAGCTGCTCTCGGACAAGGGCGAGCTCGATGCCTTGCACGGGCGCATCGCCATCGGTTTCCTGATCGTGCAGGACATCGCCGTGGTGGTGGCGATGATGGCGATGAGCGCGCTCGGCACCGGCGGCGACGCGCCGGCCTGGGAGATCGCCGTCTCGCTACTGGGCCGCATCCTCGGCGCCGCCCTGCTGATGTTCGTGCTCATGCGCTATCTGATCCCGCCCCTGCTGCGCAGCATGGCGCGCTCGCAGGAACTGCTGCTGATCTTTGCCATCGCCTGGGGCACCGGACTGGCCGCACTCGGCGAATGGGTCGGCTTTTCCAAGGAGGCCGGCGCCTTCCTGGCCGGCTTCTCGCTCGCCTCCACCGTCTACCGCGAGGCGATCAGCGCACGCCTGAGCGGCATCCGCGACTTCCTGTTGCTGTTCTTCTTCGTCGATCTCGGCGCCGAACTCGACTTCTCGACCCTGGGCGCCGAGGTCTTGCCGGCGATCCTACTCTCGCTCTTCGTGCTGATCGGCAATCCGTTGATCGTCATGGCCATCATGGGGATGATGGGCTACCGCAAGCGCACCGGCTTCCTGGCCGGGCTGACCGTGGCGCAGATCAGCGAGTTCTCGATCGTCTTCATCGCCATGGGTATCGGCCTCGGCCACATCGGCGTCGAGGCGCTTGGCGTGACGACCCTGGTCGGTATCGTCACCATCACCCTGTCGACCTATATGATCCTGTATTCCCAGCCGTTGTATCGGTTGCTGGCGCCGCTGCTCGGCGTCTTCGAGCGGCGCAGGCCCTTCCGCGAGATCGCGGCGGAAGCGCAGGTGTCCGCGGATCTGCGCCCGCAGGTGTTGGTGCTTGGTCTCGGCCGCTATGGGCTGCGCCTGGCGAAGCGCTTGAGTGCCGCGGATCTGCGCGTGCTCGGCGTCGACTGTGACCCTGATCTGGTGCGCCATCTCGCGCAAGACGCGCTCCCGGTCTGCTTTGGCGATGGCCATGATCCAGCCTTTCTCGATACCTTGCCCCTGGACGGGCTGCAGTGGGTGATCAGCACCCTGCCGGATATCGACTCGAATCGGATGCTGCTGCAGGCGTTGGCGGAGCGCCGCTTCAATGGCGAGATTGCCGTGGTCGCACGCGACGAGGCCCGCGGTGCTCAGCTTTGGCGCGCAGGTGCGCCGATCATCCTCTACCCGTTCCGCGACGCGGTCGATTTCGCCGCCGACAACATCATCGATATCCAACGCAAACGCACTGTCCAAGGGCGTTAGGCGATTGCCGGAAAAGCGCGTACCGAGCGAAAATACCCGCAAGGCGGGATGGACTTTATGGGAAATAGCGTTAGGGAACGACTGGGCTGACAAAACCCTCGGGCTTCACCGCCAGCACTGCGCAGTCGATCCGTTGCAGGACGGCCTCGGCGGTATTGCCGATGAGCAGACCAGAGACGCCGCTGCGTCCCAGGGTGCCCAGCACCAGGATATCGGCATCGATGCGCGTCGCAAGCGCGGGCAGCTCCTCGCGCGGGGAGCCTTTCGGCAGATGCCGCACGGGTTTTAGCCACTGCATGGCCTCGGCCCCAGCCCGCACCTGCAGATCCGCCAGCGCCCGTTCTAGCGCCTGGCTATGGCGGCGGCGCTCGGCATCAATATAGGCATCGATCTTGGTCTCGGCGGGTGTGGCGATCATGCCACCGCGCAAGATCGGCTCGCCGAGCGCGGTCCAGGCGTGGGCAACGTGCAATTCGGCGAATTCCGAGGTCGCCAGCGTGGCTGCGAGATCCAGGATGGTCGCGTTCAGCGCCTGCTGCTGCGCTTGCTCCCTGGCTGCGACCAGCGGCTCCACATCGACCGCCGCCAACACGCGGCGATAATTCAGCGCATCCTGCGGACGTCCCAGCCAGAGCGGACAGGGACATTTGCGCAGCAGATGCAGATCCTCGCTGCCAAACAACGCGGCCATTGGCGGCTTGTCGCCAACACATTTCATCACCAGGTCATGATCGTGCCGGAGCACCTCCCGGATGACCTCGAGATACAGTTTCCCGGTCAGCACCTTGGTCTCGATCGCGACCGCGTCTCGCAACGGCTCGACCAGCGCGTTCAGACGTTGCTCGCACTCGGTGCGGCTCGCCGCCAGCAGATCATCGGTGGTGAGGTCCAGGCCCTCCAACGGTGTTCCAGCTGGCAACGACTCGATCATCGAGACCACCTTGAGCCGGGCCTGATTGCCCCGCGCCAGCGCAACGGCGCGCTCCAGCCCGCAAGGCTGTTCGGCCCCCTGATCCAAGACGTAGAGGATATTGGTAAAGTGCTTCATCAGCGAACCGAGCCTCAGTAAGGGGGGTTGGTGAGTTGGCTAGCCGTCCCTGAGCGCGGGATGCACAGGCGAGTAAATATACCGGTTGCGCGCATAACAAAAAACGGCCACCAACAGCATGGCCCCGCAGACCTCGGCGAGCTCGTCCGACTCCAGCAACTGCTGAGGCAAGATGAGCACCGGCAGAAACGCGAAGATCACCACGGTCAGCCACTCCAGGAAGCGATCCTCGGCCAGGTAAACGGACTCGAGCAGGTCCGGAGCGGCAAACTGGAGCCCCAACGCGAAGGCAAACAGTAAAACGATGGCCAGATAAATGAACTGCTCACCTAGCCGCATGCCTTTGCGATCAATCACTTCAACCCCTAGCGCTTTGCTAAGCATCTCAGTCAAGACCCAAGATTTGAGAAAGATGTGTCATCAGTTGTTCATACGCTTGACACAATTCTACCCCCGAAGGTCGTGGCGAGCAGTCACTGGGCACCATCGGCAACATTGATGCACTGGAATCACGAAGCCACCACGCCCCTGCATGAGGAACGCCTCGAGGCGGTCATGGATGCCGTGCGAGCAAGCGGGGCTCGTCGTCTGCTCGATCTTGGCTGTGGCGAGGGGGATCTACTCGTGCGACTCGCGCAGGAGCCCGGACTTGAGCAGATCCTAGGGCTCGATCTGGATGCCCGCTGCCTTGAACAGGTGCGGCTGCGGCTCGATGCGATCGCCGCCGAGCCACCCAGAACGTGCGGCAGTGAACGGCAAGGTCACAAAGGTCACAGGATCGAGCTGCGGCACGGCTCGCTGACCGAGCCCGATGCCAGCCTCGCCGGCTTCGACTGCGCCTTGCTGATCGAGACCATCGAGCACATCGACCCCCGGGATCTGGCTCCAGTGGAGCAGGCAATCTTCACCCGCATGCGCCCGCAAACGGTGATCATCAGCACCCCGAATGCCGAGTACAACCCGCTGCTCGAGGTGCCACCGAACCGCTTTCGTCATCCCGACCATCGCTTCGAATGGGATCGCCCGCGGTTCCAGCGCTGGACGCGCGGCGTTGCGCAGCGGCATGGCTATGGGCTGCGCCACCGGGACATCGGTGGTGTTCATCCGGTTTATGGCGGCGCCAGCCAGATGGCGTTATTTCGGCGCCAGCGACCTTAAAAAGCAGCGAGCAGGCCCATCTGGAATCGCATCTCGACGCCGAAGTGGATTGGGGTAGCCGCGAAAATCGCCCTAGAGCAAGCGACGATTCTTGCTCTGCATACGCCGATAAAGCTCGTCCATCACCGCGATGAAGGACTGATCCCGATCCCAGAAGGGCGGAAAGTCGCCACCCTTCTTCACCAGCACAGCGGAGACGCGATCAGGCCCCTGTTCGATGGCAGCCTCAGGCTCAGTGGGCAATGGAACACGCCCGCGCCAAAAACCCTGTGGATCGAGGGCCTGCTGCTGCCACGCGCTCACCGCGCTCGCCGCGCTCGTCATCTCGTCAGCCACAGGCCGCAGCGGCGGATATAACGACGCCACCGGCTCCAGCGGCGTCTGATCATCCTCAGTCATCAAAGGCGCAAGCGCCTGCCCAAGCGGGGTCTTCGCAAGCTGTGTACGCAGCTCGTTGCGCGC
>CAZEZH010000130.1:0-9601 GCA_964516305.1 uncultured Halochromatium sp.
CTCCCCCCGCAACACCCGCAACCGCTCCGCATTCTCACTCGCCAGCGGATAATGCTCGGGCGCCATCCGCAGCGCTTGGTCAAAGAAGGACTCCGCATCATCCAACCGCCCTGAGATCATGGCGATGTAACCGACATCGTTATACGCCTTGGCTGTGTCCTGAACCTTACCGAAGGCCTCTAGTGCATCGCGATAACGCTGCTGGCGGCTGTAGACCAGGCCGAGGTTGCGCCAGGCCTGGCTATAGTTGGGGTTCAGTTCCAAGGCGGTTTCAAAGGCCGCGATGGCGGCGCCATTATCGCCAGCGAGATAGCGCGAGTAGCCGAGATTGTTGTGCAGCATGGGCGAGCGCGGGGCAATGGCCAGGGCGGCTTGGTAATGGCCGCGGGCGCTGGCGTAGTCGCGATTCAGGTCGGCCAGCACGCCAAGCGCATTGTGGGCGCGAGCCAGGTCGCGGTTTTCGCTCACCGCGGCCTGCAGCAGACGTTTCGACTCATGGTAATCACGTTGCTTGGCCAACAAGATGCCAAGGCCGGCCAGGGCATCGGCGTGGCGCGAATCGGCCTTGATTGCCTGCTGATAGGCCAAGACGGCCCGCTGCCGGTCACCTCGTGACTCGTGAATCGCGCCGATTCGGGTGAAGGCGTCGGCATTGGTCGGCTCCAGCCGGACTGTGAGCAGGTAGTAGAACAGCGCCTTATCGAGCTCACCGTTGCTCAACGCATCGTCGCCAGCGGCCAGGGCATCGGCGGCATTGTCTGGCCCGATCTGGCCAGACTGTGCCGCGCTGCGCCCCTTGCCAAATAACGATGTCCCCTCATCAGCACCAGGCTGGAACTGGGCGCAGCCGCTTTGCAGGAGTAATAGCAGCAGCAGCAAGCCCAGCCGCCGCTTGGGCGCCATGTTGCCAGGCCGTGCGCACACTAGACCAGACAAGGGCGCGATGATTGTCAGTATGGTTGCTTGCGGCATGCTGTTCAGGCCCATCAAGTGGCTCATATTCCGCTAAAGTTGCGTGCCAGATTCATCAGTGGCGGACCAACGGCAATGATCAGGAAAGCGGGTAGCATGAACAGGCCAATCGGTATCAGCATCTTGGTGCTGACCTTGGCGGCCTGCTCCTCGGCCGCTTTCAGGCGTTTATCGCGCATCTCTTCGGCGTATACGCGCAGGGTGTTGGCAATGCCGGTGCCAAAGCGCATGGCCTGGATCAGGGTGCTGACCAGGGATTTGATCTCTTCGGAGCCGGTGCGCTGCACCATGTCTTCGAGCGCCGCGCGGGTCTCGAGCCCGGCCCGCATCTGGATGATGGTGAGGCTGAATTCGCGGGCTAGCTCAGGGTGTTGCACCGCCATTTCCTCGGCCACGCGCTGGATGGCGGCATTCAGCCCCAGCCCGGCCTCGACGCAGATCACCAGCATATCCAAGGCATCCGGCAGCGAGCGCCGCAGCACCGCTTGGCGCTTGCGTACACGCTTGGCGAGCCAGGAGTCGGGCAGCAGGCCGCCCACGGCTAACGCCAACATCACCAGCATCAGCAAGGTCGCGGTCGGCATCTGCTCGACGAACAGCAGGCCCAGCCCGACGACGATAGGCAGCAGTACCAGCCCAATAACCTTGGCGGCATAAAAGAGGGCGGTGGCACGCGTGCTGCGAAAGCCCGCCTGGGTGAGCTTGGTGAGGATACGGCCGCGCTTGCCCGCGTCCAACGGCACCAGCCCCTGCCCCAGGCGCTCAAGCAGACGGAGCGCACGGGCATTGCGCCCCGAGGTCGCAATCCCCAGGGTGGCCTCGTACTCGGCGATCTGCAGATCAACCCGGCGCTTGAGCGGGTCGGTCCAGGCCCGTATCCGCAGCGCGATCCCCAAGACGCTGACGAAGACCAGCAGCCAGACGCCGGCGATCACCGACAGGCGCAGCAGATCCTGGGTTTGCACCCACTGCCGCAGCATCTCGATGAGTTGGTCGAGGCCGTCCATAGCGCGCTAGATATCGATCTTGACCATGCGCCAGAGCACCAACGCGCCCAGCGCCTCGAGCCCGAGCGCGACATAGAGCAGTTGACGCCCACCGGGATCATCGATCATTAAGCGCATATAGCCCGGCGTCATCAGCTCGAGCATGGCCGCCAGCCCAAACGGCATCAGACCGACGATCCAGGCCGAGGTGCGATTACTGGCGGTCAGGGTATTGAGCTGTCGCAGGAAGCGAAACCGCTGCCGCGACAGCAGCTCCAGCTGTTGCACCACCTGGGCTAGGTTACCGCCAGTCTCGCGCTGGATCATGATGGCGGTTACCAAGGCGCTGATGGTGGGGCTCGGCACACGCTCGAGCAAACTCTCCAGTGCCGGGCGCATCTCGCCACCATAGTTGAGATCGGTGTAGACGATGCCGAATTCCGCGGCCACCACACCATCCATCTCGTCGGTGACGATCTGCAGGGCCTGCGTCAGGGGCAGCCCAGCGCGCAGGCAACGCCCGAACATCGACAACACCTCCGGCAATTCCTCTTCCACCTGCCGCAGTCGCTTCTGTTTGCGGATCAGCAGCATCAACAGCGGCGCGATTCCGGCCAACAGCGCTGCCACGGGGACCGCCGCTGGCAAGTCCAAGAGGCGCCAAACGAGCACAGCAGCCAAGCCGGCGAGCACCAGCATCAGCAACAACAGCCGATAAACCGGCCAGCGCAGCCCTGCCTGCTCCACCAACTTGCGCAGTGGCGTCAGCGCCCTCAACAGCTCGAGCTGCTGCTCCCAAGGCGCCAGCCCTTGCAGCGTGTTTTGGCGCAACAAGGAGATGGTCTCGGGCTCGAGCTCGCTGACCGCCAAGGCCCTGACCCGGGCACGCAGGCGACGCCGATGGCGCGCCTCCTCGCGCAGGGTCCAGGCCGCCAGCCCCAGCAACAGCAGCAGCACAGTGAGGAACACGGCGCTGAGGATGAGGACGCGATCGCTCATCGCTAAGCGCTATTTGAGTCCAGCCGCGGGGTCGGGCTGAAATGCCGCGACATCCAGATGAATGCCCCGCTGGCGCAGGCGCTCATAGCACGAGGGCACCAGACCGGTGGGGTTGAACTGCCCCACCACATGGCCATCGGTATCGATCCCTTTGCGCTCGAAGCGAAAGATGGTCGCGGTGGTGATCACATCCCCTTCCAGCCCCTGCACCTCGTCGACACTGATCACGCGGCGTCTGCCATCCTGCTGGCGCTCGAGCTGGAGCATAATGTCGAGGGCAGCGACGATCTGGCCCCGTAGCGGCTTGGTGGGGAGGTTCAGTCCCGTCATCGCGACCATGGTCTCGAGCCGCGAGAGCGCGTCGCGCGAGGTGTTGGCGTGGATGGTGGTGAGCGAGCCGTCGTGGCCGGTATTCATGGCCTGCAGCATGTCCAGCGCCTCGCCGCCCCGGATCTCGCCAAGCAGGATGCGATCCGGGCGCATGCGCAGGGCGTTGCGCACCAGGTCGCGTTCGCTGACTTCGCCCTCGCCCTCGATGTTGGGTGGGCGTGTCTCCAGACGGACCACATGCGGCTGCTGAAGCTGCAGCTCAGCCGAGTCCTCAATAGTGACGATGCGCTCATCGGAGGGAATCTCGGCCGAGAGCACGTTGAGCATAGTGGTCTTGCCGGAGCCCGTACCGCCGGAGATGAGCACATTGAGCCGGCCCTTGACCACCGCCGCCATAAATTGCGCCATGGTGCGGCTGAGCGCTTCAAAGTCGAGCAGCTTTTCCATCGTCAACCGCTCGGCCGGAAAGCGACGAATCGAGAGGGTCGCGCCATCAAGGGCCAGCGGCGGGATGATGGCATTGACGCGCGAGCCATCCGGCAGACGCGCATCGACCATCGGGGAAGACTCATCGATGCGCCGACCAACGCGCGAGACGATCCGCTCGATGATGGTCATCAGATGGTTGTGATTGTCGAAGAATACCGGCACACGCTCGAGCTTGCCGCGGCGCTCGGCATAGATCTGGCTCGGTCCATTGACCAGGATGTCGGAGATGGAGGGGTCCTTGAGCAGTGCCTCCAACGGCCCAAAGCCCAGGATCTCGTCTTGGATCTCAGCGATGATGCGCCGGCGCGTGGTTTGCGGAAACGGCGCCGCTTCCTCGGCCATGAGCCGCTCGCAGGCATCGCTGATCTGGCGCCGGGCCTCGTCGATCCCCAGTCTGCTGACCTGGCTCAGATCGAGCGCCTTGACCACGCGCTCAAAGATGCTGCGCTTCCACTCCAGTTCCGGGCCGGTGAGCGCGCCGGCATGGCTGCCACTGCTCAAAGAGCGGGCCCAGACATCCTTGCCCGACTTGTCTGGTTGAGGCTCCGGCTCCGCCGATAGGCGGCTCAGTCTGCGATTGATGGCCATGCGGACCGTGCCTCTTGGTTAAGCGCCCTGCTTGCCGGGCTTGCGCCAACCGAGCAAGCCGCGTTTTGGCGTGCCTTGCTTGCTCTCGCTTTGATAGCCCGAGGCCTGGCTGGAGCCATCCAGCACCGCCGCCAGCTCCATCAGCCCCTTGCCAAGCGGCGATTGGGCGGCAGTCTCGCAGATCGGCACGCCCAGATTGCCACTCTCGGAGGCCTGCGGAAAGTCATTCGGCAGGGTTTGCAGGGCGATGGTTGGAAACACTTGGCGAAAATCATTCAAGCTTGGATCGGCGCGGCGATCGAAGCGATTCACCAGCAGCAGCAGGCGCTCGGTGTCGATACCCAACCGCTTGTGCAGCAGGAACACCAGACGTTTGGTCTTGTGCAGATGGGGGATGCTCTGCTGGGTGACCAGGACGACAACGTCCGAGCGCTCGAGGATCGCGGCAATAGAACCGTCGATGCGATGCGGTAGGTCGACCAGAATATCGTCATAGACGCCATCGATGGCCTCGAGCAGGGCCTCGACACGCGCAGCGCTGACATCCTCGGGGATAATGATCTCGTCCATCGCGGCGGCCAGCAGATGCAGCCCTTTGTCGTAGCGCTGCACATAGGCGCGCAACGAGACTTCGTCAAGCGAGTCGACGAACTCCAACGCCTTGATGAGGCCATCGCGTGCGACCAGATTGAGATAGGTCGGCAGGCCACCAAATTGGAAATCGAAATCGATCAGCAGCAGCCCCGGATCGATCTTGGCGCGCAGCACCATGGCGAGGGCGACATTGGCCGCAATCAGACTCGCGCCACTGCCGCCCTTGGTATTCATGAACGAGATCAGCCGCGAGCCTGCCGCGCCCCGGCGGGCCCGTTCCTCGCGCACGATGCGCGACACCGCGGCGGCAAACTCTTCTACTTCCACCGGCTCCTTGAACACATCGCGGACGCCGACACGCATCGCGGTGCGGAGCAGATCGAGATCCTGCTCGGGGGTCACGAATAAAAACGGCGGACGCGGTGCCGGAATCTGGTCGATCAACTCCCATACGCCCTGACGCCAGCTCAGGTCGACACAGAACACCACCGCATCCGGCATCGGCAGTAACGCCTCGCCCGGCAGCCGATTACTCGCTGCCACATAGGGCGTGAGGGTCAGCATCGGCTGCGCCGAGAGCTGTTGCGCTAGGGTCTCAACCGCATCGTGAGTACGGCCGACGATCAGGATCTCGAGCGAGAGCAGCATCGCGTTAGTTACCGCTTGAGCCGCCACCGAGGTCGAGTGCATCCGCAAGACCGCCGGAGTCACCATCCAACCCGTTACCTGAGCGATAATCCTCGAGGGCTTTCAGCGCCTTCTCACCATCAAGACCCAAAGGCTCGCGGCCTGGGTCCGTGGTCTGCACCAGGATCATGTGCCGCACCGACTGCCCGAACGGCTCATCGCGCAACTGGGGCTCATGCACACAACCAGGGACGAACAGCGCTATTTGGACAACAAGGATGACTATGCTCATCCTCTGTGTGCGCGAGTCGCTATACCTCATAAGTCGTGTCCAAAAGGCCCTTCCGAGCCGCTTTTATCCGGCCCCAAACGACCCGTGCTGGGCGCGCCCGTCTCGCTTCCAGATCCGTTCAAGCGATCAGGCGCACGGTTGCCATAAAGACGACCCTGCAGATAGAACTCGACATCACTGGGGTCGACGAAATCATCGGTGGGCAGCTTGACCAGATCGGTATCAAAAGGCCGCGCCAGCCGGGGAGTGACGAAGATGACCAGTTCGGTCTGGCGCTTCTGGAATTGTTGACTGCGAAAGAGGGTGCCGAGCACCGGCAGGTCACCTAGCCCTGGATAACGATCACCGCTTGTTCGAGTAACCTCATTGAGCAGACCGGCGATGGCAATGGTCTGACCGCTTGGGACCTCGACCGTGGAATCGGCACCCCGTGTCCGTAAGCTGGGTATAGCGGTGACCGATGAAACATTACTGGCGCCAACCACGACCGCAGCTTCATCACTCAACTCTGACACTGAAACTTTAACCTCGAGACTGATCAATTCACTGTCAAGAACAATAGGTAAAAAGTTGAGTTCAATACCAAACGACTTGAACTCAATATCGCCTCGTTCATCATCTGAGCCACTCAATACCGGCACTGGAAATTCGCCACCAGATATAAATTGTGCCTCCTGTCCACTAAGTGTGGTTAGATTAGGTTCGGCGAGGATACGCGCCAGTCCCTGAGATTGTGCGATATCCAAAGCAATGCTAGTGCCAGCAAAGTTGCCAGTCAGCAGCTCCATCACACCACCCGTCGATGGTAAAAATGAACCATATTGTGTGACTGGATCGCCTACCGGGAATGTTAAAATTGTACCATCAGGATTATATTGTGTGGCTGTTTTCGTGAAGCTCTCAACTCTTGCATTATTGACAAGGTCAATACTGACGCTTCCGCCATCGTAGAGGCTAAGCATGTCAACACCGATCTGCTTACCGAACGAGCGCTTCACTTCAGCTACCCTGACCTCGAGCAACACCTGCTGAGCGCCACCCACTTGCAGTAGGTTAATCACCCCATCCTCGTCACCACCAGCAAAGCTCTGCGCCAGCCGCACTGCCGCATCAAGCCGGGTCGGACTCGCTACCTCGCCGCTGAGCACGATGGCACCTTTGGCTGAGGCGACCTGAATCCGCTCCTTGGGCAGGAATTGGTGCAGCTTTTCTTTCAGGGTCTGTAAATCATGGGTCACCTCGAGGCCAATTTGGCGCTGTACGCGGTCGGCATCGTCCCAAAGGATCATGTTGGTGGTACCCAGCTCCTTGCCATTGATATAGATTTGGCGCTCGTTGATGGCAAGGATATCGGCAATGGCCGGGTTGGCAACCGATACCCGAGCGGCAGGTGCGCTAAGCTCGATGACGCGGGACTTATCGATGGGCACGATGATGGCACCCTGATCACGTTGTGGCTTGGGCAGTACCGAATCCCAGGCGCCGCCACCGGCCAAAGCCTCTCCAATCAGAGCACTGACGAGCACCGAGGCCAAGAGCAGGCGAGTCCAAGATCGACGCAAAAGGCCGACTAGCACCTGGACGCTCATCACCCCCCACCACTCATTGGCAATTCTGCCCCGCTTGCGTCGTACATTGCTCGGTTCCCCGGATCAGCGTGAGTCCCTTCGTCTCCGCGAGGATCAAGGTGTCTGTATCGGTCGAGTTCCTCAAAATGAAGCGCAGCCCCCCCCGATTGGACTCGCGTGCCAACTTGAGTGCTTGACGCGGTGTCACTTCAAGTGTCACCGCCCGTGAAGCATCACCTTCTTGCCAGGGTCCGGGATCGAGTCGGCGCCCAATCGCCAATACCTTGATGTTCTGCATACTCAGGATGCTCTGCATACTCAGGGCGTCTTCCTCTGACGCGTCTTCCTCTGACGCACCGCTTGAATCCGGGATCACATCGACCCGACTTTCGGGCTCTAGCATGCCTGCCAAGGTGGAAGTATCGTCAACATTCAATGTGATGGCGCGCATGCCTGGCCGAATCCGCACGGCAAGCGGCACGCCAGCCCCCTGGGTCAACCTAGCCGGCAGGATGATCTCACCTTCAGACAGGGGCTGAATCACGATCTCGCCAATGACCGCACTTGCATTGGAGAAGGCCCCCTCCGGCATTGCCTCTGGCGGCAGGTTGATGTGTTTGAGCGAGTCTTCTTGAATCCTGGTCCCCACCGGCAAGGATTTCGCCGCGACTAACACGGGAACTGTCTCCAGGGCCGGGACGACCTCGGAACCAGCGGCTTTCAGCCGCTCCTGCTCGGCTTTCAAGCGCGCCTGCTCGGCCTCAATCGCCGCCCGTCGATCAGCGATATCAGACTGCTGCGAATCCATCCATTCGTTGATCAGAAATGCCACCGCGCCAGCAAGCAGCAGTGCGAGTACGATTATGAAGAGGCCGCCGTATTTCATGTTTAGCTAGCAATAAACGGAGCCAACATTACTGCACAAGCGATCGCTGGCGCCATCGGCAAGCGTGTTTTCAGTAACGATTTATATCTTAACCCTGGAGGGCGACTTAAGAGCGGTGCAACGAGTAGGGTCCGCTGCGCCCGATGCCTCTCCGATAGAATCAGCCAATATTGCCGGAGTACAGCCTGAATGAGATAAAGCAGAACAGCAATTGCAGCAATCGGATAATATATTACTATCGCCCAGAAAGTAAACATTGGCCCGAGAAAGCATCCGAGTGTTGCAAAAAGCTTCACATCCCCTCCACCGGTAAAGCCTAACAAGTAGCCGGGCATCAAGCAGGCAAAGGCCACTCCAAAACCTGATATGGCGCTGATCAAGCCATTCGACCCTGAACCGGCCACGGCAAAAGCGAGTCCGAGTAAGCCAGCAATAATGACTATGGAATTTGGTATACGGCGCGTTATCAAGTCAATAGCTGCGGCGACCAAAGCCAATGCAGAGACCGCCGCATAGCCGATATGGGATATGGGAATACTACCGAATTCTAAGCTCAATCATACACCATGGGAGATCCAACGAGTGAACCTGCAATAGCAGCCGAGACTGGTATGCCAGCCAGGCTCGCTGATGTAGCAGACATTATGGCAGCAGACTTGCTTGGCTGAACCGGGCCTTGATCACCGCTTCGCCCATAACCTTGTGGCTTGCCCAACCTCGGCGATCTTAAGCTCACAACAAGCAGTTGGACGAAGCGACGATCAAGACCCTGAACCGCATCAGCACTCTTTAGTAGAGAATGTACACCAACCCTAGACAGTCTTCTTCTACGCTTAGTCAGCTTTGGGGGCTTCTTCTGTTAGTTTATTTCCAATATCAGTCACAGCTGCATCTATTTTTGTTTCAAGCGTACCATAGACAGTGGCAGCAATAGCAACAAGTATTGCCGCCACAATTACCCATTCTACGAGCTCAGCCCCCTCCTCATTCTTCCAAAGCTTGCGCAAAAATTGGTTCATCATGTCACCTCTAATAACAGCAGATTGAGCACTATGCTCGTGAACCCATCAGCCAGGCCGTACGGAGTCCGTCCGACTCCAATTTCGCTCCAGGATGGCGTGACCAGAGTCTCCCATGACCACAGTTCGAGACGCCACCGTCGCTAACAAACACCATCTGAATCTGCACGCGTTGTGACTTCGCTATATGAAATGAAGCAAACACGGTTTGATGGAGTATAAACAGGATAGCCTCGTCGCTGACAAGTGCT
>CAZEZH010000131.1:0-9543 GCA_964516305.1 uncultured Halochromatium sp.
GCTCGCACCCTTGGGGCGCGAGGCAAGCTCACCTAAACATCAGCAACAGGGGGCTACCGGCTAGAGTCCCTCCGTCGGTCTAAGCCCAGATGCCGGTTTCGAGCATCGCTCGTCCTGCAACCAGCGAGGCTCATCTTGCATCCGGCGCTCGCCGATTACGATGCCTTGGGTCAAGATGTCATTGACTTTGCCTCCATTGATCAGATCAAAGGCGGCAAAAAGGCGGCAAAGAGGGAGCCGAGACCCTAGCGTCAGACCTCAGAAGGTTCGAGCGATCTCAGGGCTGCCTGGCTTCCTTGCCATCTGGCCAGAGGGGTCTCAGACGCCACCGCTATGGACCGTCTCGTAGTAGAGCTTTTCCAGCTCTTCCTTGTGCTTGGCCTCTTCGTTGGCGAGGTACTCGAACAGCTCCTTGAACGGACCAGCGGGCGAGCTGTCAGCGAGTGAGCGGTAGTGCGACATCGCGAGATGTTCGCGGCTCATGGCGTACTGCAGCACCGCTTGATCATCGGGCTTCTCGCCGAGATCGGGCGTCATCACCGCATCAGCAAACTTGCCGTCCGTGGCCGGACGCTCCACCTCGGCCTTGATCTGGTCTTCGATGTCATCGCGCGCCGCCAGCGCGGTAAAGAGTTCGTAGTGCCCCTGTTCCTCTTTCGCCAATTCCTCGGCGAGCCAGCGGAAGTTCTTGCTGATCTTCGGGATCAGGTCGGTGTAGAAGTTGCGCGCGCTCTCTTCGAAGGAGGTCGCAACACTGAGCACATCTTCTAAGGTCGTCATGGAACGGATGCGCTCGTAGCTGGACTGGCGACCCTCCAGCGGGCCACTCGATTCTTTGCTCATAGGGATTCGCTCGTTGTTGCAGGAGAACGGTAGCTACTTTGCGCGAATGATTGCCCGTCGGCCATAGCGATGACGGCCTCGGATGTGATGACCAGATCGACACCTCGGTATCGGTCAGTCATGGAGCAGCTCGTCACAAAGTTGTCAGGCCGGCGATTCGCAGCGATCGGGGCTTCAGTGGGATCGCAAGGACTTCAGGACGCAATCGCACATCGGCAGCAGCGCCTCGGTGGTCTCGCCGTTGCGAACCGCTTCGGTCAGGCTCTCCAAGGCTAGATGGGCAAGCTGGGCGCGGTCGCGGACTTGGGCCAGCGCCGTCTTCAGGTGTCCAATGACCTTGTCCTTAGCATAGATTTCGCCGATCAGCTCATCGAAGTTGGGCTCGCGGAAGTGTTCCATCAGAGAGGTGACGACCGGCTCGTTGCCGATCAAATAGTCGAACGTGAAGTCTTCGGCGGCGAAGTCCTTAAGCCCGTCGACATTCTTCAGGGCCTCGTCGGTGACTTGTGCAAAGCCCATGTTCCAATCCGCGTATTGCCGGCTCTCGATCGGGTGGCGGGTCAGCAGCCGGATATCTTCGTGACGACCGTCTTTCGAGATCTTCGCCATCAACGGGTCGATGACGTCTTCGTCGCCTTCGAGGGTCTGCAGGAAGGTGCCGTTGCCGTAGATCAACATGCCGGTGATACCCTGATCAGGATTGTTGGTGCGGCACTCCAGCAACAATTCCAGCAGCTGCTTGCTCGATAGAGGCTCGCTGACGTGGCTGACATAGGTGATTTGGATCATCTCATCCTCCGGGGGCATGGCCTGCTTATGATTGGCTGGATCGGACTGCGGATCTGAAGGCCGCAGGGCTTGGCTCATGATGACTTTGGCATCGCCGAAAACTGCGAGTCTGTCCCATGGCCGGCAAGAGGTCATTCTTCGGCTCAAAAGCCCCGGCGCGATTGGGCATCATAACCTGTGGTTGCAGAGCACGCGAGGCTCGGGACTCGCCGACGCTAAACCCATCCCTTCCGTTCTAGCCAGTGCAGCCGGCTAGGGTGAGGCGCTTGTAGGTCGAAACGTGCTTCGCTTGAATCATTAGATTCCGGTCGCATGCTGACAGTTGCGGCTTGCAAGCACAACGGGCCAGACAGGCCCAACCCATCCTAGTTCGGCGGCATGAGCAAGACCATCAACCTAACCAGGAGACAACCTTAGACATCGTACATTTCGGCAGCGACGACATCGAACATTTCCTCGCGAAGGTCAAGGTACATATGAACAAGGCGCTGGTCGACGATAGCTACTGGATCTTCGTCAAACGGCTCTGAGGCATGCCCCAGCGGTTATCCGAGAGTTTTTCCGCGGCCGCCTGCAGGGATGTCCTGCAGTCATTGCTGGGCGCGGCCTTATCGGCCCATCGCGGCACCGAGGTCCCGCCCGCGTGGGATGCCTCGGCCCCTCTCGATTCGCTGGAGCGGCTGCATCTGGCCGCCAGCGTCAACCGCTTCTTCCGCTTGCACGAGACCGGCACTGAGGATCGACTGTTGATGCTGCGCGACTTCGACGACTGGGTCGCCATCGTCGCCGAGGCAACCGGCTCGACCTCCGGTTTGGCCTTCCAAACCTCAGGCAGTACCGGCACGCCGACAAGCCATATTCATCCCTGGGCGCATCTGGCCACCGAGGCCGTGGCCTTGCATCAGCGCTTGACCGAGGTCGCGCCCATCGAACGCGTGGTCGCCTGGCTACCGCTCCATCATCTCTATGGCTTCATGCTCGGTGTGGCGCTCCCCGAGCAGATGCGGGTGCCCAGGATCTGGGCAGAGACCGCCGCACCGCCGGCATTACGCGCCGGTGACCTATTAGTGACAGTGCCGCCGCGCTGGGATTACCTGGCGTGCACGCGCACCGACTGGTCAGCGCCGATCCTGGGCGTCTCCTCGACGGCAACGCTGGCGCCCGCGACCCATGCAACCTTGCTCGGTCAGGATTTGCCCGTAGGGTGGACCGAGGATCTAAATGAGCGGCTAACTGAGGGCCTAGCTGCAGGCCATCCTGAAGGGCTGAACAGAGGCCTGACCGGGCTGCTGGACATCTACGGCAGCACCGAAACCGGCGGTATCGCGACCCGCTGGCAGCCTGGCGCACCCTACACCTTGCTCGCGCATTGGCAACGCCACGACGCCACCCAGCTTCGGCACCGCAGCGGCGCGATCGTCCCCTTGCTGGATCACACCGAGTGGCTCGATGAGCGTCGCTTGACGCTGGGCGAGCGATACGATGCGGTGATCTCGATCGGCGGCCTCAACGTCAGCCCAACCTATGTCGCGCAACGACTTGAGGCGCTGACCAGCGTCGCGACCTGCGCCGTGCGACCGACCAGCGGCGCCGCACCGCGTCTGAAGGCTTTCGTCGTCCCCGCTGTGAGCGAGGCCGGGGCCGCCGCCGACATCGCCCGTGCAACGGCTCAATGGCCGGCCGCAGAGCGCCCTGTCAGCATCACCTATGGTGCCTCGCTCCCGCGCACCGCGCTGGGTAAGCTTAGCGACTGGCCAGCTTGAGCGCGAGGGCAACCCATGCCTGAGCCGCGTTTGACCCTGGAAGCGGTCGAAGCACGTTCACTGTTTGCGTGCCTAGCGATCTCGCCCATCTCCATGAGGCAGCTACGGCTTACAGTGACTCGATTATCCACGAGTGCCAGCAGCCGTCACGGCGCCAACCCCTGCCGATTCGATGCCAACCCTAAAATGTCTTGGCCAGAGTCATTAGAGTCGAACGCGCACCATAGCCTGCGCAGGCGTTTGCCCATCGCTAGACAATGGTTTATTTTGTAATGTCATAAGTTCTACACTAACAGGCCAGCCATGCGATCCTTCGACGATGCTGATCTGTTTGCTGCGCTGCTAACCGCCGACAATAAGACCCTCGATGCGCTGGATTTCGGTGTCGTCAGTCTTGATGCAAATCTTGTCTGTACGCACTACAACCGCATTGAATCCGAACACAGCGGTCTCTCCCCGGAACGCGTCATCGGCCTGCCTTTCTTCGACCAAGTTGCCCCTTGCATGAACAACCGCCTCGTTGCCGACAAGCTGCGTAGAGACGGCCCGCTGGACGAAACGTTGAGCTATACGCTATCAGTGCGGATCAGGCCGACATTGGTGCGCTTGAGGATGCTTGCCGCTGCCAGCACTGACCGACGCTTTCTGCTGGTCGACTGGTTGTGACTAGCCTGATAGCAGCTGACGATGATGTCGAGCGTCTGCTGCACTTCCTCTATCTTCTGCCCGTCGGTCTGATTCGCACCGATCTCGATGGTGCCATTTTCAACATGAGCCCGATGGCGAACAACATCCTCGCCATGGTCAGCGATGGTGCGCCGCTCATGAACGCCTTCGCCGCCTTCGAACCCGTCCTGCCCGGACTCCGCGACAGGGTCGAGCATTGGGAATCGACTACGGCGTTGCTTGAAAACCTCGATTTTCAGATTCCAGGGGATTCAGATCGAACCTACAACCTGGCACTGCATCGCCTTGCCGGTACCCAGCTGGCTTTCGTCATCAACGACATCACTGAGCGCGTGCGCCAACGCCAACAGATCCTGCGCCGCGAGATTCAGCTTCGCTCAATCTTCGAAACCGTCTACAACCATATGATCGTGCTTCTTGATGCCAAAGGTCATATCCAGGAGTTCAATGCTTCGATCAGCCGGCTCTCGGGCTTTGATCAAGCCGTGGTCGGTCAATCCTTTGCCTGTCTGTTTTGCAATCCTTCAGCTGTTGCGGAAGCACTCTTGCAGGCCGAGACGCATGGCTGGACCGAGATCGCCGGTGACATGGCTCATCGAGACGGGAGTCACTGGTGGGGCGATTCGGTGCTCTCGCGAATTCACGACAGCAACGGTGCAACAACGGGCTACTCGTTGGTCACCCGCGAGAGTACCGAGCGGCGGCAACAAGAGCTACAGCTGCGCAATGCCGCCCGCCGCGACCCGCTGACCGGCCTACTCAACCGCCGTAGTTTCCTACCGGTGCTGGATAATGAGCTGCAGCGAGCCCATCGCCACAACAGGCCCTGCGCGTTACTGATGCTCGATATCGACCACTTCAAGCAGATCAACGATGACCATGGGCATCCCGCTGGCGATGTGGTACTGCGCGGCATCGCCGAACGTCTAGAGAACAGGATCCGCGGCGCCGATACGACAGCCAGGCTTGGCGGAGAGGAGTTCGCTATTCTTGCACCCGAATCCAGCCTCAACCAGGCCCTAGCACTTGCAGAGCGCTGCCGCGCCGCGATTGCTGCATCGCCCTTTGATGCCGGCGACGCCGGTGCGCTATCGGTCACCATGAGCGTCGGCATCGCCATGTCCAGCAGCGATCTAGCATCGAGCAGCGCGCTTTACCAACAGGCCGACCGCGCGCTCTACCAGGCCAAAAAAGCCGGTCGCGATCGAGTGGAAGTTGCATGACGCGCCACCTCGACTAGATGTCACGAATTCACCGGCCAGGGTGGCGCAGGACGCCCCTTTACCGACATTCTTGAGTGCTCGAGCGTTCGCGCACGAGCGATGCAGGCAAGATCTCGTTGGCTGCCCATTTTCCACGAGTTCTGCGCGCGTAAGCTCTTCTTCTAACGCGGTCTTGCTCGGGGCCGCTTCTATCGGGCTTGGCCATGATTCCTTAAACGCATGCGTCAGCTCGCAATACTCACGAACGCACTCATAGCACCGCCGCCCCGGCCTGACGCCGGGCCGGCCGATGCACATCTCGTCCTGAATGCTTCGCCGCTGCAGCCCATCTAATGGTCCGTCCCGCCCCTTGGTCTTAGGTACCGTCGTCCTGCTAGACTGTTCACCGACCTAACCGATGAGCTGGTGGCGCGGTGTGCAGTAAGCTCCCCCGCGGCATGCGCTCGCATAACCCTCAGGAGTCCCGCGTTCATGTTCAACAAGATTATGGTTCCGGTCGATCTTGCGCACATGGGTGAGCTGGAGAAGGCCCTGACCGTCGCGGCCGATCTCTCGCGCCACTACGGCACGGCGCTATGCTACGTCGGTGTGACCACCTCCCAGCCCAGCGCGGTGGCCCGCACGCCCGAAGAATATGAGCTCAAGCTCAGGGCGTTCGCCCACGAGCATGCCCCCGACAGCGGGCATGAGCCGACGGCGCGCGTCTACAAGAGTCATGATCCAGCGGCCGATCTGGACGATATACTGGTCCAGGCCATCGATGACGTCGGTGCCGACCTGGTGGTCATGGCGACCCATCTGCCCACCCATCTCGACGCCATCATGCCCTCCAATGGGGCCAAGATCGCCAAGCATACCAAGGCGTCCGTGTTCCTCGTGCGTCGGGATCTCGCGCCCGAATAAGCGCGCCTCGATACCAACCCACAAGACGCCTGATTCGCATCAGGCAGCCAAGGGAGACTTTCGTGGAAGAAAAACCTGCAATCGCCCCGGAGGCAGCACCCGAGTCGGTCGGCGTACCGGCCCCGGAGGGCGCCGCTAATCTGATCGATACCGACTACCAGATCGGACAGGACAACTATCAGGCCCGTCCGCTCGGGGTGAATATCGACATCCATGGGGCCGTGTTCGCCGTGTCGTCCCTGATGATCCTCGGCTTCGTGGTGCTGACCCTGGCCCTGCCCGAGCAGGCCACCGCCACCTTCGACGGGGCGAAGAGCTGGATCAACACCAACGCCACCTGGTTCTATCTGCTGTCGGCCAACGTCTTCGTGCTGCTGTGCCTCGGCCTGATCGTCTCGCCGCTGGGACGCGTGCGCATCGGCGGCGCCGAGGCGACACCGGACTTCTCGCGCATCTCCTGGTTCGCCATGCTGTTCGCGGCGGGGATGGGGATCGGCCTGATGTTCTATGGCGTGGCCGAGCCTCTGACCCACTATGGGACGGCGTTATCTGGCACGACCCTGGGCGAGGACGGTGTGCGCACGGACTGGGCCCCGCTCGGCGGAGCGGCCGGCGACGAGGCGGCCGCCGCCCGCTTGGGCATGGCCGCGACCTTGCTCCACTGGAGCCTGCATCCCTGGGCCATGTACGCCATCGTGGCCTTGGCCCTGGCCATCTTCTCCTACAACAAGGGCCTGCCCATGACGGTGAGGTCCATCTTCTACCCGATCCTGGGTGAGCGCATCTGGGGCTGGCCGGGACATATCGTCGACATCCTGGCGGTCTTCGCGACCCTGTTCGGACTGGCCACCTCCCTCGGGTTCGGCGCCGAGCAGGCGGCCTCGGGACTGCACTATCTGTTCGGGGTCGGTGACGGGGATGTCACCCTGGTGTTACTGATCACCGGCATCACGGCGGTGGCCATCGTGTCCATCGTCGCGGGCGTCGACAAAGGGGTCAAACGCCTGTCCGAGATCAACATGGTGTTGGCCTTCCTGCTGCTGATGTTCGTGGTGTTCGTGGGACCGACACTCCTGATCTTGACCAGTTTCGGCAAGAACATCGTCGGCTACCTGGCTGAGCTGCCCTTCCTGTCCAACCCCTTCGCACGGGAGGACGTCAATTACAGCCAGGGCTGGACCACCTTCTACTGGGGCTGGTGGATCAGCTGGTCGCCCTTCGTGGGCATGTTCATCGCCCGGGTGAGCCGGGGACGCTCGGTGCGCGAATTCCTGATCTCGGTGCTGCTCATCCCCACCACGGTCTCCATCTTTTGGTTTACCGCCTTCGGCACCACGGCCATCGAGCAGGTCCAACAGGGCTTCGACGGCGCGGTCTCGGCGGAACTGCCTCTCCAGCTATTCATGATGCTGGGCGAGCTGCCGCTGACGGACATCACCTCGTTCATCGGTATCGTGCTCGTCCTCGTGTTCTTCATCACCTCCTCGGATTCCGGGTCCCTGGTCATCGATACCATCGCCGCGGGCGGCAAGATCGATGCCCCCAAGCCCCAACGCGTGTTCTGGGGCGTCATCGAGGGTGCCGTCGCCATCGCGCTGCTGCTGGGAGGTGGTCTGGCCGCCCTCCAGGCGGTGGCGGTATCCGCCGGCCTGCCCTTCACCCTGCTGCTCCTTGCGGGCTGCTACGCCATCGTCAGGGGGCTGCTGAGCGAGCCCCGGGTCGTCAAGCCGGCCAAGCCGCCCAAACCGGCCAAGTCGTCATCGCGCTGACGACGCTTGAAAAGGGCGGCCGCGGCCGCCTTTTTCGTTGGCGAAGCGCTTCGCCGCCTAGCGCCTATGTCCAGAGATCGGAGACCGGTGTGTCGGGCGTAAAATGCCGGGCCATCTGGGCCTGGAAGAGTTCTGCCGTGGCGATGGCATCCACCTTGGCGTGATGGGAGGAGTAATGGGGCAGGCCGTAGCGGCCGCGACTGTCGGCCAGCCGGATGGACGAAGGCTGGATGCCGAGCAGGCGTTTGATGCGCTGCAGGAGGCCCTGGCGTTCCCAGCGCGCCTCCAGGGCCATGGTATCGACAACAGGGAACAGGCAGCGCTCGCCGCGGTTGGCCAAGACGGCGGCCTCAAGAAACGGTCGTTCGATGTTGCGGTAATGGACCACCACCAGGCGGCCGGCGAGCTCGGCCATCAGCTCGTCGAGGATCGCGGCGATCGGCGGCGCCTGTTCGACCTCCGAGTGGGTGATGCGATGGAAGGCGATGGATTCTTCCGTGAGCGCCCGAGGCGGCTTGACGACCCAGTAACGGCCCGCCGACGGGCGGATGACCCGCAGATCGAAGGGCACCAGGCCGATGCTGACGATGGCGTGCTCGCGGGGATTCATGCCCGTGGTCTCGAAGTCCAATGCCACCAGTGGGACCTCCCCGATGGGGCGCTCCGCTGCGGGCACCCCCGCCGCGTAGAAGGCTTTGAGGGCTGGGGTCCTGCAGGCCTGGGCCTGGCGGGTGACATAGTCCGCCCAGCTCGGGGGGACCTGCCGTTGACGCGCGCCGAAGAACACGGCTGTCAGCGGCTCGGGCTGGGATAGCGGAAGCGCAGGAAGCTCTGGGCGTTGCTCAGGATCTGGAAGGCCTCCTTGAGGTTGTGGCGCTCGATGTCTGATATGCGCTCCGGCTGGATGGCATTGTGCGGCTCATGGTCGTCCTTGATCTCTTGGGCCTGATGACGCATCCGCACGATGGACAGGAACTCCAGGGCATAGCTCAACTTGTCGGTCTGTCCGGCCGGTAGGGCACCGGCGGCGGTGATCTCGTCGAGCCGCTCGAAGCCGTTTTGAGCCCGTGAGCCCACGCCCAGGGCATGGACCCGGATGACGTCGTTCAGGGGCGCGATGCCGCGGCGTTTGATATTGATGCTGTTGTGATGGCGTCCGTCCTGCTCCAGCACGAAGGTGCGGAAAAAGCCCAGCGGCGGCGTGCGTCCGAGCGCATTGCGCGCCAAGGCGGCGAGGAACCGGGGACTAGCCTTGGCTCGGGTGGCTATCAGATCCTGCAACTCCTCCACGAACCGCGCCTCGCCATGGACCGCGTCCAGGTCAAAGAAGATGGAGCTGTGCAGCAGCCGCTGCGGATCGGGCTTGGCGATCCAGTCGCTGAAGTACTGTTTCCATCGGGCCAGGGGCTGGCGCCACAGCTCGTTGGTGGCCATGATGTCCCCTTTGCAGTACGGATAGCCACAGGCGTTCAGCCCGTCGCTCACCTGTCGCGCCAACTCCCTGAAGTAGTCATCGTGGCGCTTCGGATCGAAGGCGTCGTGGAGCACCATCGCATTGTCCTGATC
>CAZEZH010000132.1:0-9458 GCA_964516305.1 uncultured Halochromatium sp.
GTCCCAGCCCAGCCAGCCGGTATGTAGGAAGTTGTAGCCGTTGTACCAACGGTACTCGAGCTTGCCGACCAACTGGTTGTACTTGAGATCCATGTTGATGCGGAAGGTATCGAGCTCGAAGTTGCCGCCGTTACCTCCCCGAGAAGGTCCCTGCCCGCGGTTCGGATAGTCTCCGAGCACATAGTTGGCGCGGATCGCGCCACCAATGGTCAGAGGGCCGACCTTGATCTTATCCGCCTGCGGTGATCCTGCCTTGGCAAGCTCGGCCTCTGCGACCTCGGCTTGCTCGGTGGCGACAGCGGTCTCGGTTTTCGCCGCCGCGAGCTCGGCCTGGGCCTGATCGAGTTCGCGCTGGAGTTCGAGAATGCGGCGCTCAAGGGCGGCAGGGTCGGCGGCTGCGGCGGCAAACTGAGGTGCCCCGGCCAGGGACGCGAGACTGAGTGCGAGCAGCGTGCGAGCGCCTCGGTGAGCCGGAAGCTGACGCCTGGATGGTGCGCTAAGCGAGCGCGGCTTGTCGTTGTTCATGATGTCCTGCGTGGTCAGTTGTTGAATCGAGCGATGCCTGACGCGATTTTGTGTTGCCGGGGGCGACGGCTGTGTCCAAGCGACATGTCGTGCCTATGCAACACATTCGGTCAGTTTATAGTGTAGGCAACATATTTTCCAGATCGAATCGCCGCAGCATCCTCTGCCCATACAGGCGGGACGCCGATCAAGCTCGAGATGAAAATCAATTGAAACTGTCAGATTTTCTTGATTTCTCGGACCAAGCAAAAGGTGGCCAGCTGCCTTGAGGCCAGTCCTCACTCGGCTCAGGCCGGCCCCTGGAACGGCAGCCAATCGATCGTCTTCAAAATATTTTTGCGCTAGATCGTTTTGCAGTAGGATTGACGCCGGCTCAACACTCGGACAGCGGCGCTCACCGCGGAGCCCGACCGCCTCCGCCCCCACTCCGGAAGGCCGGCTCACCGACCACACCAAACCCGAGGGCAAGCCTATGCAAGACGCAAGCGACCGCTCGACCGAGCAGCCTGGCTGGTTGCAGATCGACGTTCATCCATGGGTCTTCTTCACCTCCGCCATCATCATCGTCCTCTTCGTCGGACTGACGATCTTCTTCGAGAACCAGGTCGACAATCTGTTTAATGTCGTTCAGGGCGCGGTCGCTAAGTACGCCGGCTGGTTCTTCGTCGGCACCATGAATATCATCCTGATCTACGTCATCGCCCTGCTGCTTGGGCGATACGGCGACATCCGACTCGGTGGCGAGGGCGCCAAACCGGAGTTCACAACACTTGGCTGGTTCTCGATGCTGTTTAGCGCCGGCATGGGCATCGGCTTGCTCTTCTACGGCGTTGCCGAGCCGATGTTCCACTATGTGGCCTCACCGCTGGCGGAGTCCGGCACCCCCGAAGCGGCCCGCATCGCCATGGACTTTACCTTCCTGCACTGGGGCCTCCACCCCTGGGCGATCTATGCATTGGTCGGCCTCTCGCTTGGCTTCTTTGCCTTCAACAAGGGGCTGCCGCTGTCAATCCGGTCGGTGTTCTACCCGCTCCTCGGAGAGCGCATCTACGGGCCGATCGGCAATGTCATCGACATCATGGCCACGGTCGCGACCATGTTCGGCGTCGCCACCTCGCTCGGCCTCGGCGTGCAGCAGGTCAATGCCGGGCTGAGTCACCTGGTCGATTTCATCCCGCAAAACACCACGGTGCAGATCCTACTGATCACCGGCATCACCGCGATCGCGACCTGGTCGGTGGTGCGCGGACTGGATGGCGGCATCAAGCTGCTCAGCCAGCTCAATGTGATCGTCGCCGCGATACTGATGTTTTTCGTCATCTTTGTTGGCCCGACCCTATTTATCCTGAATGCCTTCATCGAGAACATCGGCATCTATGTGCAGCATTTCCCGTCGTTCAGCACCTGGAACGAGACCTATGACGACACCGAGTGGCAGAACGGTTGGACCGTGTTCTACTGGGGCTGGTGGATCGCCTGGTCGCCCTTCGTCGGCATGTTCATCGCACGGGTCTCCTACGGCCGGACCATCCGCGAGTTCATTAAGGGGGTCCTGCTCATCCCAACCCTGGTGACCTTCCTGTGGGTGACGGCCTTCGGTAACACGGCCCTGAACATCGAGATGTTCGGTGTCGGCGGCATCGCCAAGGCGGTGCAGGAAAACATCCCGGTCTCGCTCTTCGTGATGCTCGAGACCTTGCCATTGGGCGAGATCTCATCGGTCGTCGCGATCGTCGTCATCATCACCTTCTTTGTCACATCATCGGATTCGGGCTCGCTGGTGATCGACATCATCACCGCTGGCGGTAATCCCGAACCGCCAGTGATCCAACGCGTGTTCTGGGCGATCATGGAGGGTGCCGTCGCCGCGGCCCTGCTGCTGGGGGGCGGCCTAGTCGCGTTGCAGACCGCGGCCATCTCAACCGGTCTACCGTTCGCGATCATCTTGCTCGGGATGTGTTGGTCGCTCCATGTCGGGCTGGTCCATTACAAGACCGGGCAGGGCTTCGAACTCAGCTTGCAGGATTACCAGGGGCCGGAATTCCGCACCCATGCGACACGTAAGATGCCAACCTTCGGCCGACGTCAGTTCTGGGTCCCGGCGGGCCTCTCACGTGCAACCGGAGCAGCGGTGAGACCTCGGCCCAGTGTTGGCCTCAGTGTCGAGACCACCGCCACCAAGAACAAGCCGAACGGCGAGGAGGTCTAATGAAGCGCATCCAGCCACGCCTCTCTGAGACCCTAGACCCGCGCCCAGGCCGGGGCCAGCGGCCACGACTGCACACCCGCTCGCGGTTACTGGCTGTCCTGCTGACCGCACTCTGCCTGCTGCTCGGGACCGCGGGCGCTAGCGGCGCACGGCCGCTGCGCATTGCCTATGTCGATTGGTCATCTTCAGTGGCCAGTGCCAATGTTCTCTGTGCCGTGCTCGCTGAGCGGCTCAACCAGCCCTGTGAGCTGATCGAGACCAGCGCTGACCAGATGTGGCGCATGGTCGCCGATGGCGAAGCGGATGTGATGCTCTCGGCTTGGCTACCCGACACCCATGCCAACTACTTTGCTGAGTATGGCGACCGACTCGAGGACCTGGGTCCAAATCTGGTTGGCACCAAGACTGGCCTGGTGATCCCGGCCACCGGTGTTGGACGCCAAACCGGTCAGCGCGGCGTCCACACCCAGCCGAGCCTCAACATCCAGGGTATCGATCAGCTATCAGAGCATCGCCAGGCGCTCAGTGGTCGCATCATCGGCATCGATCCAGAGGCCGGCATCATGGCTTCGACCGACCAGGCACTCTCGGTCTACGAGTTGAGGGGATTTCGTCTCGTCGCCGGGACTGAGTCACAGATGACCAGTGCGCTCGGCAATGCCATCGCACGCAATCAACCCTTGGTTGTGACCGGCTGGATTCCACACTGGATGTTCGGGCGTTGGTCGCTGCGCTTCCTTGATGATCCCAAAGGCGTCTATGGTGGCACGGGCCGCATCCACAGCATGGCCCATCCCAGTTTGCGCGATGAGCTGCCGGAGACGACCGCTGTGATTGACCGCTTTAGCTGGGACGCCGCGGCTATGGAGCAATTGCTGGTGTGGATTCACCAAGACCAAGGCCGGGACCCCTATGCGCAAGCATTGCGCTGGATGCGTGCCAACCCGCAGCAGGTCAAGGCCTGGCTGGATGGAGACAGACAACAAGCGGAGGAAAGCTAATGCTCCAAGGTATCAGCCAGAAATTTCGCGGCGGCTGCCTGATGCTGGTCAGAGACAACGAGGGTGCTGTCGACTTTCTCGGCACCGCGTTCGTCGTCCACCAGCAAGGCTACCTGCTCACCGCCGCTCACCTGGTCTCGGAGACCGAGGGGCTGCGGGTGGTCCCTACCGCCAGCGGCGGTGAATTTCAGCCGATGAGCTTCGACCGTGTCGCAGCAATGGCCGTTTCGGTGGCTCGCCGGGATACCGCACATGATGTCGCCCTGCTGAAGATCGACCAACCACTTGACATCAGCGTCCCTGATGACTTCCTTGGCAGCGGCGAAAACGTCTTACCTGGTGCATTAGTGATGAGCCTCGGTTATGCCTTCGGGCATGAGCAGATCCACACCACGCTGACGATGGGTGGCTATGCAGCGGCCAAGATTCGCTCGGCCAACGATACCCAGCTGATCTTGTTTGACAACATGATCCACAATGGGGATATCGGTGGACCGCTCATCCATGTGGCCGATGGCCATGTGGTGGGCATCATCAGCGGGCGCTTCGCGCCGGCCGAGGTTGTCAGTGGCAGCTCGAACTGGCAGCAACGCCCAACGCAGGACACCTACATCTCGTTCGCGGTCGATATCGATTATGGCACCGTATTGATGCGCTCCGAGGGTCTGCTCGAGCATGACTAACGGCCATGCCCTGTCGCTACCCCGCAAGAGCAAGTGCCTGCTTCACGGAAACAGCCCGCGGCGCTTGCAGCAAACCGCGCCAGACCTCATCGTAGACGGGATTCGGCGAGGCGTTAGCCGATTAACCCGCCTCGCTCCCGTTTTACCCTAGGAGCAGTCTCTGTGGACTCCGCGCTGACCCCCACCCCATCACCCGAGACCCTCGATCGCCGCGATGATCGTTTGCAAAGACGCCAAGCGCCCGACCGCGCGACGCGCACCGCCGAATCCTCGCTGCCGGACATCGCCGACGTCCAGGGCAGCGCGGACAATCGTCAGATCGCCATCAATAAGGTCGGGATCAAGGACATCCGCCACCCGGTGCGGATCAAGGATCGCAGCGGCACCGAGCAGCATACCGTCGCCACCTTCAACATGTACGTCTTCTTGCCCCACCACTTTAAGGGCACGCACATGTCACGCTTTGTCGCCATTCTCAATGGCCATGAGCGCGAGATTGGTGTCGGCACCTTCAAGGAGATGTTGACTGAGATGGCCGAGCGGCTTGAGTCCGAGGCCGGTCATATCGAGATGCGCTTTCCGTTCTTCGTCAACAAACGCGCACCGGTAACCGGCGTCCAGAGCCTGCTCGATTATGACGTGACGCTGATCGGCGAGGTCCGCAACGGCACGCCCGAGCTCTCGATCAAGGTCGTGGTACCGGTCACCAGTCTCTGTCCCTGCTCGAAAGAGATCTCGAGCTACGGCGCGCACAACCAGCGCTCGCATGTCACTGTCGAGGCGAAGACGCAGGGTTTTCTGTGGATCGAGGAGTTGATCGAACTGGTCGAGGCGGAAGCCAGCGCTGAACTTTATGGCCTGCTCAAACGCCCCGACGAGAAATACGTCACCGAGCGCGCCTACGACAACCCGAAGTTCGTCGAGGATACAGTGCGCGATGTGGCTCGCCGGCTCAATGCCGAAGATCGCATCGCTGCCTACGTGGTCGAGGCCGAGAATTTCGAATCCATCCACAATCATTCGGCCTACGCCCTGGTCGAGCGCAACAAGCAGAGCGTTGGTCGCTGAGCCAACGGCTGAGTTAACAGGACGCAGCGAGGGCCGGACGACGCTCCTTGAAGGCAAACGAACAAAAGGCAAACCAACATCCTGAGCAATCCGGTACGCGCTTTTCCGCAATCGCCTAACCGATGCTCAATCAGCCGAGGCTGAACCAAACGCCTCAGCAGCGGGCGGATAGACAACCGAGATCCCAAACGGCTCGGTCGAGTCGTTGGTGACACTGACCCACACCGCACCCAAAAACGGTGAACCTGGCACCTCCAGCCGCCACAGACGCTCAGCACCCTGCACTGATGACCCAGCTCGGATCAAGGGCTGATTGAACTGAAAGCGATGGGTGTCGCCATGGACGATCAGGACCGGTCCCGAGTAGCTCGCCAAGAGCCGATCGAGATCAGCGAAGAACGGCGCAAAGCCCGGCGCTGGCGACGGACGCTCGAACAATGGGTTGGCGTGGATCAGCAGCACCATAGCCCGAGCATCGAGCGCTTTCGCCGCCGTTGTCGCTGCGTCCAAAAGGCCCCGGTTGGCGCGCGAACGCTCTTGCCACTCCTTCATCGCGCTCGCATGCTGCGGGCGGCGATTGTTCGCGCTGCCCACCACATGCATGAGCACGATCATCACTCCATCCTTGAGCGTATAGGCGTTCTCGGGAAACGCAGCATTCGGCACCTGCAGATCAAGCACCTCGTTGTGCAGCACCTCAGGATCGGCGAAGAAACGTTCACGCAGCGCCGCCAGACGCTCAATGGGGTCGAGCGCGCCGGCTGATCTTCGGTGGCAATCGGTCCACTCATTGTCACCAGGGGTATAGAGCATCGGCACCGGCTGTTGCTCGAAGAGCTTAGCAACGCGCTGGTTGCGCGCCTCAGTGCAGGGCTGCCCACCCCCTTTGATGTCGCCAACGTGGGCGATAAACGCTGGACGCTGAGCCGCCGCAGTCTGGAGCAACCGCTCGAACGGCCTGTACTCGGCATCTGCATAGGGCGCATCGCCAACAGCGAGAAACCGCAACGGCTCGGTCTCAGCCAGCGCTTGTGCAGGCAAGCCGATCAACAGTGCGCCGCAAGCCATGCTGCCAGTGCTCACGAGACCGGCAGCGATCTGCCGCCAGGCCAACCACCATCGCTGCGGTGGCCATTTCCAAGCGAAGCGTCGGCCAAAGGCCGACTGCCCTCCCAGTGAGCGGCATCGATGCCACCGATTCAACCGACAGCGCATGCGCGCACCACCTCCAGCTGCAGAAGTTGCCAAGGCCGATCATCCCTCAGCACCGTTCGGTTCCAGGGGATCAAGGCCAGCTCTAGGGTCTCAGCGATCGCCCCCAGCGCGCTCTGGCCGATGTCAACCGTGACCCGACAATGCCAGGATGTGAGTCCGTAGCCATCGTCGACCCGCACATCGGTTCGCACCTCAGTTCGCAGATCGGTTCCCACAGGGGGCTGTTCGCCGGCCTGCGCCAGAGAACCTCGAGCGGTCAGCGTCTCCAACGCCGGGAACAGCCCCTCGTCAACGCAGAGGGCGAACAAGTTCAATAGGAGTTGGCACAGCTCAGCAGGCGTTGACAGGGACCCATGGCATGAACCGCTCCAGGTACGCGCCTGGAGTCCGAGCATTCTAGCGGGATCACGCACGAGCATCTTGCGGCGCTGCTCGACCCAATCGCCGGCGATCAGCCGAATGGCAACCGAGGCGGCCTGCTCTGAGGCGAAGCGCCGCCCGACCAGCCCGAGGATCTCGGAGGGGACCCCGATCCCATGCATCCGCATGGTCCGCGAGCGGGCCGATGACAGCCGACCCGACTCAAACGCACCGTTGCGCGCCGCCATCGCATACCATCGCCGAGCCTCGGCCATCTCGTGCGTCTCACGCACAATCAACGCCTGCCCGCTCGTCCGTTCCCAGCCATCCGGCCACAAGGCGATCTGATACAGAGGCAGCCGCATGACGCAGCTCATGGCCCGCGAGGCGTCACTGCGGGTCGCGAGCCAACCGCGCGCAAGACGGAGCGGCTTTGAACGTCGTAATCGCTCAATAGCGACCATGCGACCGGGTCACATAGTTGCGCAGTTCATCGCTTTCTTGATTCGCCCGCATCAGGTTCGAGTGGGTGATCCGGAACAGCGCACGCATGACCTTGAGCACCAACATCGGATGCTCGGCAAGCAAGCCCTCGAAATCATCTGGCTCCAGGGTCAGCACCACGCAATCACCGTTAGCGCGCAGCCCGGCCTTGCGCGCTGAGCCATCGACGAAGGCGCGGGTTCCAGCGCATTCGCCCGGGGCCATCCGGTAGACCGCTGAATCGGCGCCATCATGACGATGCAGCACATCGAGTCGCCCGCCAACGAGGACAAACAACGTGCGTCTTTGGTCACCCTCAACCACCAGCGCATCCTGGCCCACGAGTCGCACGATGCCCATCACCTGCGCCAAGGTCGCGACCTCTGCCGCATCCAACTCGTCGGCGAGCACCGATGCCTGCAACCAATCCGTCTTCTGTTGATCCATAGTGTGATCGTTCATCACCCGCATTTGCTCCTTGAAAACTGTATTCGGAGAACCCGCATTCTGGCTCTCGTGCGCCGCGCAAGCAGGTCTCGCGCACCGATTCAGAGAGCCTGTGTTGATCTGCAATCTAGCAAACTCCGGTGACGCCTCAATGTCAATGAGTAGCTCTATGCAGTCAGCCCAGAGCACCAAGGCTTAAACTAAGGCACCAACACCAAGCCCGACAATGACCGACCAGAGCGACGCAACCGCCCCATGACTGACCTTGACCTGCTCCTCCATTTTCAGCCGCCGGCCGACTGGGCCGAGACCGTCCACCTCCACTACTGGGATCGACAACCTGGCGGAGATGGCAGCGACTGGCCCGGGGTGAAGATGGTGCCAGACCCGGACGCACCCGGCTGGTATCGCTGTCAGCTCAGGGAGACCCGCCAACTGCGCCTGGTCTTCAACGATGGACAGGGCCACCAGAGTGAAGATCTGTTCCGAGATCGCAGTGGTTGGTATCGGCTCGATAGCGGCTGGCAGGATGAGCGCCCCAGTCAACGACCGGCGTCGCGAACAGAACCTATGGCCGCGGCATCCTCGGCGCCAAGGAAGATCGATCCTCAGACTGGTCTGCGCCCGCTCGCCGAGCGCAGCGACTTCCGCGAGGAGACCATCTACTTCCTGCTCACCGCCCGCTTCTACGACGGCGACCCGTCCAACAACGCCTTCTGCCGCGACCGCATCCGCTTCGATGACCAGGGCAACGCCATCGACCCGCACTGGCGCGGCGACTTCAAGGGGCTGATCCAGAAGCTCGACTACATCCGCGACCTCGGCTTCAGCGCGATCTGGATCACGCCGCCGGTCGAGAACCGCTCCGGGCTCGACTACCACGGCTACCATCCCTACGACTGGACCCGCATCGACCCCCGATTGGAATCGCCCGACGCGACCTATCAGGACCTGATCGGCGCCGCCCACGCCAAGGGCATCAAGATCATCCAGGACGTGGTCGTCAACCACTCCTGCCAATATGGCATCCGCGACCAGGTCCACATCGACCATCTGCCGATCAAATATTACGTACCGCAGGGCGCCGAGCAGGGCCAGATCGATCACGGCCCCTACCAGGGCAACCTTGGCCACTATGCCTGGCCCAATCGCGATGACATCGACAACCCGGTGGCGCCTGATTGGTTCCGCGAGCGACACGCGCGCGACCCGGAGGGCATCGAACCGCTGGTCGACCCCAAGTCCGGCGAGACGGTACCCAAGCCCGGCTATGATCCGGGCCGCTTCTTCGGCATCGACGCCCAGAACCTGGACCCAAACTGGTACCACCAGGACGGCTTCATCTGCGGCGGCGACTGGGAGAGTGCGCATCCGCTGCAGCAGAAGCACCTTGCCGGCGACTGCATCGATCTCGCCACCGAGCGCCAGAACGTCAAGGACTACCTGATTGGCGCGGTCAATCGCTAC
>CAZEZH010000133.1:0-9302 GCA_964516305.1 uncultured Halochromatium sp.
GGGCGCAGATCGACGCCGCCGGCTTGGAGCTGGAGGAGCTAACGACCTTGGCGCGCCACGGCAGTCGTGCATTTTGCATTGCCGTGGCCAGACCTGTGAGCAGGCAACCAGACCGGGAGCACTCGGATGCCGGCTACCGGTCCTCGGTGGAATACTAAACTGAATCTTAGGTTCCGATATCGCTAGCTAAACCGGACCTGCACATCACGCGGCGGCGCTAGGTGCGGTGCCGTCGTCACCAGCAGCCGGGCACCAGCCCGGGCGTAGTCTTCGGCGTTCCTGGCGTTGATGCCACCGGCGGCGCCAACGATGGCCTGCGAACCACGCGCGGTGAGCGCCGCGACGGTCTCGGCCACCTGCTCGGTGGTGAACTTCTCCAATTGCAGCACGTCCGCCTCGGCCCAGGTCAGCGCCTCCTCGGGCGTTGCCACCTCGACCACGACGCGCTTCTCCGGACACTGCCGACGGAGCCGGGCCAGCGTCTCCTCCGGCGTCTCGTCGCCGAGAAACAGCCGATGCTCGGCGAAGATCAACAGCGTCTCCGAGAGGCCATTGCGGTGCATCACCGCACCGCCGGCCTTGAAGGCCTTGACCGCGAGCCGACGATTACCAGGGACATTCTTGCGCGTACCAGCCACTATCGCGTTCGGATCACCGCGTCGCGCGGCGGCGACGATGGCGGCAGCACTGCTGGCGATGCCACCACACCATTCCATCAGCGTCTGCGCTGTCTTCCAGCCTTGATGCAGTGCGCCAGCGCTGCCATGCGCCTCGAGCAGTAGCGTTTCTGGAGCGGCCTCGGCGCCAGAGGCAACGTGCGCCTCGGCTTCGGCGCCGCAGAGCTGGAACATCCGCACCGCTTCCTCAACGCCGCAGACAGTCATTGGATCACGGGCGAAGAAACGAATGCTGCCAGGCTTGGCGGTGATGGCGAGCGATTCGCTGGTGAGGTCGCCAAAAGGGACATCTTCGGCTAATAGGTCATGCAGCTGCTGATCGCTGAGTACAGGGGATAGATTAGAAATCATAAAATCTCTTGGGTCCGCTTGCGCTGGGGGAATGTTTAAACCTGTCGCAGGATGAACGCAGTGGGCTGTAACGGACAACGAGGTTGCGCAAGCAGCTGTCTTGCTGGAGCTTGGGTCGAGTCGGTCTGCTTCCACAATCCGCTGAGGATCATGCCATCAATGCCGGGGCTGGCGTCCTGATTGCATACCCATTGTCATCTTGTTTGGCCCAGTCGGCCACCCAACGAAACTCCTCTTTCCAATGATCCTCCTCAATGTCGGATTCCACTCGACGATACAGGAGCCAGCCGCGATCCTTGAGTCGCCACCCCGCAGCCGATTCGCCATAGGTCAGTAGCGTGTAGAACTCCTCGTCGTCGTCCGAATAGGGATCGAGCAAGCGATAGTCATAGGCGCGAAAGCAGATCCTGTCACGAGCGTCAAAGCCGAGTACCTGTCTGGCCGGCATCTCGAAATCCCGATACACCTTGAATCTGCAAGGGATGACAACGCGCGCTCGCCATGCGTCTGGAAGTCCGGCTGACCACTGGGGTTGGCAGATAATGCTTTGGTTTCGACAGGGTTGTCGTTGAACCTTGCCGTAGGCACAGAAAGCGGGCGATAAGCGCATGATGGAATCCTCGTGATCAGTCAGGCGAGGCGGGTGTTGGCACTGGTTCATGGAGCGCGCCCTGACGGCAACAGCCGAATGCACTCAGGCGGAATCGAGAGTTGCGCTCTCCCCAGTGCAGGTGGCACCTCTCGTTCACCAAGGTGGATGCGGAGCCTGGAGCGGTCGTTCAAGTGGCAGAACACGGCCCGGTAGCCATCCATCTCAACCACCCGCTTGATCTCGACGGGCAGTCCCTGCCCGGTGTCGTTCTTGGTGTCCAAGCGCGGGCCATTGGGCCGGATGGCCAACATTACCGGACGTGCGGTTGCAGCAGGTGACGCGATATCCAGGGCACCCCAGTTCCCTGCTGCCGCCTGGCCATCCCAGCGGACAACCGGCAAGAGATTGTGCCAGCCGAGCACCCGCGCGACCTCAGCATCGCCCGGGTCGGCGAAGACCTCGGCGGTGGTGCCAAAGCGGCGTAGCTCGCCGTCGATGATCACCGCGGCCCGGTCGGCGATCTGGCGCACATCATCGATGTCATGCGAGACCAGTAGCGTCGGTACCTGGGTCTCCGCGACCAACTCGTGCAATAGCAGCCGCAGGGTTTGGCGCAGGCTGGCATCGACCGCCGAGAAGGGTTCGTCGAGGAGCAGTGCCGTTGGTTGTGGGGCCAGTGCCCGAGCTAGGGCGACGCGCTGACGTTCGCCGCCCGACAAGGCGCTTGGACGTCGGTCCGCGAGCCGCGATAGCCCGATCCGTTCCAACCAAGAGCCGACCAAGGCGCGCCCGTTGCTGCCGCGGGGCAGGCCGAAGGCGATGTTGCGCGCCACGCTCAAGTGCGGAAACAGGGCGTAGTGCTGGAACATGAAGCCGACGCGGCGTTGACGGGTCGGCACGTTGATGCCCGCAGCGGTATCCAGCCAGCGATGCCGGCCATGGCGGATGTGCCCCTGGTTAGGTCTCTCCAACCCGGCCAGCAGGCGCAAGAGCGTCGTCTTGCCACCCCCAGAAGGACCGAGCACGGCGGTAATGCCCTGCGCCGGGATGCGGATGGCGAGATCCAGCGCGAAGCGGTTGCGGTGCAGCGCCAAACGCGCGTCGAGATCTGACTCGAGATCTGACATCAGAGTCGCCCCAGCCGCCGCAGCAGCGCGAAGAGTGCTAAAGAGACCGCGCCCAGCAGCAGCGAGAGCCGCGTCGCGCAGCTGAAATCACCATTGAGGACGCTGTTGTAGATGGCTAGCGAGAGGGTTTCGGTGGAGCCGATGATGTTGCCGCCGAGCATCAGCGTGATGCCGACCTCGCCGAAGGAGCGGCCAACCCCGAGGGTGAGTCCAGCAATGATGCTGCCTCGTACCGCCGGGATCACCACCAGCACCAATGTCGCCAGGCGGCCCTTGCCGAGGGTGTAAGAGGCCTCGACTAGCTCGCGGGCGCTGCCCTCGATCGCTGACTGGATCGGCTTGACCACTAGCGGCAGCCCGGCAATGAAAGCGGCCAGTACCAGGCCGGGAAAGGAGAACACCAGATCCCAGCCGGTGGCGGCGTGCAATGGGCCGCCGACTAGACCGTGGCGGCCGAGCAGCAGGAGTAAGAAGAAGCCGATGGCGATGGGCGGGAAGACCAGCGGCAGTGACACCAACGCATCGACAAGACCGCGCAGCGGGAAGGGACGGCTCAGCGCGTAGCCGAGGCCGATGCCCACCACCAGAAACAGCAGCAAGACGACGCCGGCCACCTTGAGGCTGAGCGTCAAGGCGGCCGGCGAGCAGGCGAGGATCGCGCCCATGAGCGGATTAGTAAACGGCCTGGATTTGCAAGGCGACGAGGTCGTCGAGCCCGTCGAGGATGCGGTTGGGCACGGCGTTATTCGTGAGCCCCGGCGCTTTAGCATCTTGCCACTGGTAGTTGGCCAGCAGGCGCCAATGCTTGTCGATGCGGTACTGCAAGCCCAGGGTCCAGGTATTGAAGCGGCGCTCGGTGTCGCGGCTCTCGGTCCCGCGATTCAGCTGATCGAAGCGCAGATCCAGCTCCAGGTTTGAGAGGATGTCGAAACCGCCTTCCAGGTACCAGCCGTTGGCCTCGCCGTCCGGCAGCAGGTTGTACGAGGCCAGGCGATTGCCGGCAGTGTCGAAATTGCCTGGCACAGCACCACCATCGGTGCCGTTGGCGATCATGCCCTCGGCCCCGATCAGCTCGCCGGAGAGCCGAATGCGCTTGTGCCGCAGCACGGCGCCGCCGCCGTAGCGTGTGCGCAGGTGATTGCCAGCTCCGGCCCCGGTCAGCGTCCGCATGCCTTGTTGCCACCAGCCGTAAACCTTGACGCCGTCGCGCTTGCCACCTTTGCCGCCCAAGATGCGCTTGGTCGACCAATACAGGTACAGATCCTTATAGTGATTGTTATCGGGCCGGGCGATGCCATTGCCGTTGCCGACCATGGCCGCATAGGTATGCTCCCACTGTTTTCCACCCAGGGGGAGCACGCCGAACAGCTGGAGGCCGATATCGTGGTAAACGCTGCGCGCGCCGTTCGGCTGATTGGCCGTGTCCGGCGCGGTGCCATCGCCATTGAAGAAGGTCTCGTTGACGAGCTGGTTCACGACCTGGCTGGTATTCACATAGTCGCGGCGGTAGGCAGGCTGCAGGCCCTCGTCGCTGCCTGGGGTTTTGAATTGGCCAGCACGCAGGCGCAGCGCGGGGTTGAGGCTGTAAGTCAGGCTAGCATCGATAAGCTGGACGCTGGTCGTATGCTCGGTCGCGGCATTGGTGCCGGCGTCGACCGCCAGCGCATAATTCAGCGCCGGCAGCTCCGGCACCAGGCCGCGTGCCCCGACCCGCGCGCGTTTGATCAGCCATTCACTCGAGGCGTCCTTCTGTGGGCCGATCAGATTCGCGAACATCGGCTGGTCTTGCCAGGGGCCGGCCTGGAGTCTGGTTCCGTCGGTGCTCTGGTACTCGAGCTGAATAAAGCCCCATGGCCGGAAGGTCTTGGTACTATTCGGCGGCTCGGTGCCCTGCAGGATGAGCCAGTTGATGGCGTGGCTCGGCAAGGGTACGAGCAGGCTTGCGGCGAGCGCGACAACCGAGAGTCGGCGGCCAACTGAGGGGCTTTGTGAGGGGCTTTGTGACGGCAGAGGTGACATCTTGACGATCTCCTTTATCGTGCGGCTCAAAGTCCATACCGCTCGAAGATGGCGCGGGCCTGGTCGCGCTTGACGAAGGCGGCGAGGGCCTCGGCTTCATCGCTCGGCGGCGCCGAAGCGGGGAAGGCCAGCACGATCTGCGGCGGGTCATAGAGATCGCTCGGCAGTTCGTCGAAGCCGGCGATCTTGTCGGCGATACCGAGCGCGTCGGTGACATTGATGAAGCCAAGGTCGACGGAGCCGGCCAGCAGGTAGGCGGACACCTGAGGCACGGTCGCCAGCGTCATCAATCGGTCCTTGACCTCCGGCATCAGCCCGCTGCGCTCGAGGAACTGCGTGGCGGCACGTCCATAGATGGCCTTTTTCGGATCAGGCAGTGCGATGCGCTCGATGGATGCGTCCGCGAGATCGCGCCAGCTGTCGAGCCGCTGCCGACCGTAGGCCAGCACCAGCCGACCTGTCCCGAGTGGCTCGAAGCGCTCGAACAGTCCGCTCTTTTGCAGGAAACCCTGCTCGCCGACCACCAAATCGACGCGACCGCTATTGCGGGTTTGCGCCAGCACTTGCTGCATGTTGCCGAAGGCAGCATCGACGCCGATACCGGTCTCCTCGGTGAAGGCGGCATAAATCTCGGTCAACGGCTTCTTGTAGCCAGCGCCCGCCGCGACGAGCAGCCCATCGGCCATCGTCGGGAGTGACAGGACGAGGCAAAGGGCAAGGATCAGACCTTTCATGGAATAACGCTCCTAACAGGGACAACGATAGATACACAACGAGATGCCGTGTCGCTATAACTATTTAGAATAGCGAAAGACGCAAAGCGACTCGATCGGCAACTTGTCGCTGCTAGCGAAATTTGTGCCTGAACCATTGCTCTGTGTTGTAGATGGCTAATAAGTAACTGTTTTATAAGTCACTGAGTAGCTCGGGAGCGAATCCGTCTGGAGGGCGATCGTCTGGCCTGGCAGGCCTGAGATTGTTGCATAGCCAACGTTGTGTTGTTTACAGTTGTATATAACGACACAAGAATGGCATGCCGATGGCGAACGAGAAGGGCGTTGGGCGCAGCAAGCAGTGGAGGGCGGCGCAGTACTCTGCGCCTGCCGCTTGCTGTCTAGGGTGTTCAGTGATTGTCCAGCCGGTTCAACAAGGTGCGTGCACAGCCAAGGTGCAGGCCACCGTTCAGCCGGACAGGAATCGCTATATTTTAGTGCATATCACGTGGTCAGGCTGGAACGCCAAGAATGACGAAAGGGGCCTTGATCACGGCCGTGGCCGGCGTGCCTTCGGCGAGGCCGAGCGCTTCGCAAGCCTTGTGAGTGATGGTGGCGTGGACCTCTTCGCCGGTGGGCAAGGTGATGCCGACCTCGGCATGGATCGGGCCTTTGTTCAGCGCCGTCACGGTGCCAATGAGGCTGTTGCGCGCGGACAGCCGAACGCCGGGGTTCTCGGCCATCACCAACACGGATGAGGCCTTGAAGAGTGCAATGGCTTCAGCGCCTTCCTTTAGATTCAGTGACTTAACGCTCTCATTGGTGACGATGGAGGTGATTTCTAGACCGCTGGGCAGGGCGATCGTGACCTCGGCATTGACAGCCCCTGGCGTGACCGACAGGACCTTCCCGGAAAACTGGTTGCGTGCGCTGATCTTCATAAAAACGGACCTTGTTGTGTTGACTGGGACAGATGCCACACCAGCGTTGGCCGGTGGGGATCCAAGCAGGCTATGGGAAAGCGTTGGCTAGTTGCAAACATAGCGCTGCCAGGTGTTGGCCTAGTGATTGCATACTCTAGGGTCACCATCTGCGGGCGCTTTGCTCGCGCGATTACCTTTGGAGTCCCCGCTTCTCGAGCCCGTCATGACCCTTGAGCGCAACCATCCAACGCGTCTGCTGGGGCGGCTATCGCTTGCGACCGAATTCGGTGATCTGCTTGGTGACACCCGGATTCGGCTGCTGGAGGCCATCGATCGGCACGGCTCGATCACCAAGGCGGCCAAGGCTGTGCCGATGTCCTACAAGGCGGCTTGGGACGCTCTCGATGCCATGAACAATCTGGCCGCACAGCCTCTCGTCGAGAGCTCGATTGGGGGGCGCGATGGTGGCGGTACCCGACTGACGGCGCATGGTCGGCAACTGATCGCGTTATATCGCGTTGTAGAGAACGAGTATCAGGAAGCCATCGATCGCCTCGCCGGTCAGTTGGACCAGGTCACTGATGGCGACCAGCAGGCCTTTCGGACCCTGCTAAGACGGATGTCGCTGCGCACTAGCGCGCGCAACCGCTTCGTCGGCACCCTGGTGCAGCTCACCACCGACAGCATCAGTGCCGAGGCCAAGATTCGCCTCGATGCAACAACCCAATTGACGGCGCTGCTGACGCGCGAGAGCGCCGAGACCCTGGCGCTGCGGCCCGGCTCCGAGGTGCACGCCCTGGTCAAGGCCAACGCCGTGGTCTTGGGGGTTGGTGATGGGCTGCGTACCTCAGCGACCAACCAGCTTTGGGGCCGGGTTAATCGAATTCATGAAGGCCCCGCCGAAGCCGACGTGACCTTGAGCTTATCCGACGGCCTGAGTCTGGCCGCCGTGATCAGTCGTGCCGCCTTGGAGCGGCTCGAGCTACAACCCGGTTGCCGTGCCTGCGCGGTATTCCGGGCCTCCAGTGTCGTTCTGGCGAGCTGCGCCTAGCCGCTTGTCTGTCCGACCCTCCCCAACCTAAACCCGCTCAATCTCAACAGGAGCTCTTCAACCATGAAGCCTTTTGCCCCGTTATCCGCCGTTGTTGTCCTCGCGACCAGCGTCACCAGCCTGTCCGCCGAAGAGGCGCAGATCGCCGTCGCCGCCAACTTCACCGCGCCGATGAAGCAGATCATCGAGCTCTTCGAAGAAGACACCGAGCACAACGTCAAGGCCTCCTACGGCTCCACCGGCAAGCTCTACGCCCAGATCAAGAACGGAGCCCCGTTCGAGGCCCTGCTCGCGGCCGATCAGAAACGCCCGGAACTGTTGGAGGAGGAGGGCGTTGGCATGCCTGGTTCGCGCTTCACCTACGCCATCGGCACATTGGTACTTTGGTCCGCCGATGCCGAGAAGGTTGAGGACGGCCCCGCACTGCTGAACTCGGGTGACTTCAATAAGCTGTCGATCGCCAACCCGAAGCTGGCGCCCTATGGTGAGGCCTCGATCGAGACCCTGGAAGCCCTCGATCTGAAGGCTGCGGTTGAGCCAAAGTTCGTCATGGGTGAGAACATCGCCCAAACCTATCAGTTCGTCGATACCGGCAACGCCGATGTCGGTTTTGTTGCCCTGTCACAGGTCATGGAGGGTGGGGAGATCGTCAAGGGTTCGGGTTGGGTCGTCCCTGGCGACATGCACGCGCCGATTCGCCAGGATGCGGTGATCTTGGAGAGTGGTAAGGAGAATCCGGCGGTGACCGAATTGTTCGCCTATCTGAAGGGCGAGAAGGCGCAGAAAGTGATCCACGACTTCGGTTACGAGACCGAGTGACATGCAGCGTCGCGGTACTTATGGATTCGCTGCCGGTGGTCTCATCGGCAGCCTGGGTGGTCTGATCGGGCTCGGTGGGGCGGAGTTTCGCCTCCCGGTGCTCGTCGGTCTGTTTCGGTTGCCGACCCTAGAGGCGGTGATCTTCAACAAAGCGATGAGTCTGGCCGTGGTTGCCGCGGCGCTGTTGTTTCGTCTACCCGAGGTGCCAGTGGATGCGATGCTGGCCAACTGGGCCATCGTGGTTAATCTGCTGGCCGGCAGTTTGATCGGGGCCTGGTGGGCGGCCGGTCATGCCATGACCCTGCCGCGCGTCTGGCTGGATCGGGTGATCCTTGTCTTGCTCGTCGCGCTGGCCGGGGTGATGCTGACCGAGGCGGCCATCGGACTCCACGACGGCTCGGCGCCCCTGATTGCGAATCCCGTGGTTCGCTGGGTCGCAGGGCTGGTCGCAGGCTTCGGCATCGGCATGGTCGCGGCCTTGCTCGGGGTGGCGGGCGGGGAGCTGCTCATCCCAACCATCGTGCTGCTGTACGGAATGGATATCCGTGTAGCGGGGAGCCTGTCGCTGGCGGTGAGTCTACCGACCATGCTGGTGGGCTTCACCCGCTATCGCCGCTCCGATGCCTTCTCGGTGCTGACGCGTGAGCGTCGTCTGTTCGGCTTCATGCTCGCCGGTTCGGTGCTCGGTGCGGCTGTCGGCGCTCTGCTACTGGGGCTGGTCTCGCCGCGCGCACTGATGGCCTTGCTCGCCATCCTGTTGCTGATCTCCGCGATCAACGTCTTTCAACATGCCATCAAGGATTCCGCCCATGTGGCTCACTGAAACCGATCTTGAGGCTATCTGGCTGACGCTGCGACTGGCCAGCGTCACCACGCTCATCCTATTTATCGTCGGCACGCCAGTCGCCTGGTGGCTGGCGCGTACCCGTTCGCGCTGGAAAGGCCCGATTGGCGCCGTGGTCGCGTTGCCGCTGGTGTTACCGCCCTCGGTGCTGGGCTTTTATCTCTTGGTCGCCATGGGTCCAAACGG
>CAZEZH010000134.1:0-9283 GCA_964516305.1 uncultured Halochromatium sp.
CGCGGTGATAGGTCTCGCCGTTGTCGATGGTCACGGTCTGGATATTGGTCTGAACCCCCTTCAGTGCCAGTTGCGCTTTAAGGCGCTCGGCATCGGCGGTGCTGCGGAAAGAGCCGAGCTGCAGCAGGTAAGCGCGCCCTGCAGACGCATTGTTGGTCGCCGTGGATGCTGGCGCAGTTGCAGTCGCGGTTCTTTTGGCCGGGACGGTCGGTTTAGGACTGGGCTGGGCGGGGGGCGCGGCATCGTCATTGGCGGTTGCGGCCGGTGGCAGCGCAATCGACTCGGCGGGCTCTTCTGCCGGCACTAGGACCTCTTCTTCTGGCAGCATGCTGAAGAAGTCGAACTGGCGCTCCTGCGGTGGCTGCTTTGGTGGGCGGGTCGTCGCCTCTTCGTTGATGGCGCCTGGCGTTGCGGGCTCATGGATCATCCAGGCGTAGCCGACGCCGAAGGCGCCGACGACGCCGCCAAGTAAGAACCAGAAGGCGCAGCTCCCACGGCGGGCGCCGCGGCGGCGCGCTGCTGTGGGTTGTCGGCGGTAGTCTTTGGTCATCTTGGCCCCTGTTTCCTCGGTTCGATCACATCTGAGCCGGTGCCGAAACACCGATCAGCTCTAAGCCGTTTCTCAGCACCTGGCGTGTGGCCAAGATAAGCTTGATACGCGCGTCGCGCAGTGCGTCCTCATCGACCAAGAACTGATGGGCGTTGTAGTAGGTATGGAGCTGGTTGGCGAGTTCGCGCAGATAGGTTGTCAGCAGATGCGGCTCGTGGCCCAGTGCTGCAGACTCCAGGACCTCCGGGTAGCGCGACAGCGTCTTCATCAACGCCAGTTCGTGCGGCTCGTTGAGCCGGTCGAGGTTGATGATGTCCCTGCTAGGCTCGATCAGGATGCCTCGATCCGCGGCTTGGCGCAGGACGCTTTCTACCCGCGCGTGGGCATATTGACAGTAGTAGACCGGGTTGTCAGCGGACTGGCTCTTCGCCAGATCGAGGTCGAAGTCCATGTGCTGCTCACAGCGGCGCATCACGTAGAAGAAGCGCGCCGCATCGCGGCCGACCTCCTTGCGCAGCTGGCGCAGGGTGACAAACTCGCCGGAGCGGGTCGACATCTGTACCTTTTCGCCGCTGCGGTAGAGCACGGCGAACTGCACCAACAGCACATCGAGCCGGTCGGCCTCATCGCCGAGTGCGGTCAGCGCCGCCTTCACCCGCGGGACATAACCATGATGATCGGCGCCCCAGACATCGATGACGCGCTCGAAGCCGCGCTCGAGCTTGTCCATGTGATAGGCGATATCGGAGGCGAAATAGGTGGTCTGCCCATTCTCGCGCACCAGCACCCGATCCTTCTCATCGCCGAACGCGCTGGAGCGAAACCAAAGTGCGCCGGCCTGCTCATAGACGTGGCCGCCTTCGCGCAGGCGCTCGATCGCGCGGTTCACGGCACCACTCTCGGTAAGCGTGCGCTCGGAATACCACTCCTGATAGCTGGCGCCAAACTCGCCAAGATCCTGTCGGATATCGTCGAGGATGGTGTTGAGTCCCAGCTCGAAGACGTACCGATAACGGTTGTCGCCGAGCAGGCGCTTGCTGTTGGCGATCAGCGCGTCGATGTGGTCTTCCTTATTGCCGAGGGGAGCATCGGGCAGCGGCTGACCCTCGGCGTCTAATTCGTCGGCGGCCGCGGCGTCTTCCGGGACGGCAGCGAAGACCTGGTCGACCGAGATCCGATAGTCGTCACCGTGCTCGCGGTGTAGCGATGCAGCGATATCCCAGACGTAGTCGCCGCGGTAGCCATTGGCGGGGAAGCGCAGGCTCTCGCCGCAGAGCTCCAGGTAGCGCAGCCAGACCGAGGCGCAGAGGATGTCCATCTGGCGGCCCGCATCGTTGACGTAGTATTCGCGATGCACCTGGTAACCGACCGCGGCCAGCAGATCGGCCACGACCGCGCCATAGGCGGCGCCACGGCCATGACCGACGTGGAGTGGTCCGGTCGGATTGGCCGAGACGAACTCGATCTGAACGCACTTGCCGGCGCCGATCTGTGAGCGCCCGAAGGCGGGGCCTTGGGCGATGATCTCGGCAACCTGCGCATGGAAGGCATTGGCAGCAAGATGAAAATTGATGAAGCCGGGCCCGGCGATCTCGACGCGCGTGACAAACGCGGAGTCCGGCAGCGCGGCGACGATGCGTTCGGCCAGATCGCGGGGCTTGGTGCGGGCGCGCTTGGCCAGCACCATCGCCGCATTGGTGGCGAAGTCACCGTGGCTGTCATCACGAGTGCGCTCGATCTGCGGCTCTGGTAGGCCAGCATCAAAGGCGTTCGGATCGAGTACGGATTGGGCGATCAGCTGCTCGAGCGCAGCGCGCACCAATCCTTGGATCTCTTGCTTCATAGAATCTTGTCTTGCACTAAAGAGGTGAGGCGTTTCGCCGCGGCCAAATAGCTCAGCCTGGCTCGCCGGCGCTCCAGCAGATCAGTCTCCGGAGCCTTAAGGTAGACTGCCGAAAGAGAGGGTTATCTGAGCCCTCGGGCAGCCTAACGAACATAGCGCGTAGCCACCCGGGCGATGAAGCGCTTGTTTCACGACAAGCCCTAGGTGGTGCGGATCTTCAGCCGGCAATCAGGTCTTGTCGTCGGTGAGCTGGATATGCGCGTGCGCCGGCAACCGGTCAATGGCACAAGGATACGGAAACGGCGGTGGGCTCGCTAGTTGCCTGTGCAGGTCCAACGGGTTCATGATCGATCACCGGACAAGCCAACGCGATGAAAGGCGGGGCCAAGTCTGGCCTGATCGCTCCGAGTTGAGCATCAGCGTGCGCTGGTTTCCTTCAATCGGCGTCGGAGACTGGCCGGCGCATCGACTTAATCCGTCCACGCTTTACCTTCTCATCAAGGCGGCGGCGCTTAGCCGAGCGGGTGGGCTTGGTCGGGGTGCGCGGTTTCGGTGCGACACTGGCCCGCGCGATCAGGGCTGCAAGCCTGTTGCGGGCATCGGCTCGATTGCGCTCGCGGGTGCGAAAACGATGGGCGTGAATGGTCAGTACGCCGTCGCGGTCGATGCGCCGATCACCGCTGCTCAGCAGGCGTTCGCGGAGCGGCTCGGGCAGAAACGGGGAGTGGTTCAGGTCCAGGCTGAGTTGGACTGCGGTGGCGAGCTTGTTGACATTCTGGCCGCCTGGCCCCGGCGAGCGCACGAAGCGCTCCTGTAGCGCCTGCTCCGGTATCTGGATGCTCGGGGTGACCTTGAGGATGGGGTTTGCAGTCACTGCACTAGCGCCAAGTCGAAGCCCGTATCGGATGCATAGAAGTTCACAGCTGCGTCCTCTGCGATTGCCCCAGTCGCCACTCGCTCGCCATCCCCGCCGAGTGGGGGTGGCGATCCTGAGGGTCCTTGCCTCGGGGCATTAGCTGGACCTTGCGGACTCAGTCATCGCGGCCGCCGAGCAGTGCCGCTGTCTCCTGCGAACGGCCGCGGCGTGGATGGCGGTGCGTGCTCGGGCGGCTCGCGTCGGCCGCCTGTCGGCGTCCGTGGCCGCGTTTGGTCGTCGCTGATCCAGGCGTTGAAGACGAACTAGCTGCCGCTCGTTGACCGGCCTGAGCGCCGGCTGAGCGACGCCCGTCTTGGCTGTCGGCTCGGTTGCCGTTGTTGTTGCTGGTGGCGCTGCGACCATCCTGACCGCGACGATCACCGGCCCTGCCGCTGCCAGCCCCAGCTCGCCTTGGGCGTTGCCCCGGCGCATTGGCGCTGCGGCCATCTCCGTTACGGCCGCCGGCTCGGGCTGGACGCGGGCCGCTGCGGCCGTTCTTGATCGGCTCTGGTGGGATGCTGGGGTCAGGATCGTAACCGGGCTGGATGATCTTTGGCACCTCACGCTTGAGCAGACGCTCGATGTCGCGTAGCAATCGGTGCTCGTCGACACAGACCAGCGACACGGCCTGGCCCTCGCGCCCGGCGCGGCCGGTGCGACCGATCCGGTGGACATAATCCTCCGGCACATTCGGCAGCTCGTAGTTGACCACGTGCGGGAGCTGGTCGATATCGAGCCCGCGCGCGGCGATGTCGGTGGCGACTAGCACCCGCACATCACCGCTCTTGAAGCCGGCGAGTGCGCGAGTGCGGGCACCCTGGCTCTTGTTGCCGTGGATCGCGGCGGCGCTGAGGCCGTCGGTCTCGAGCTGCTCGGCAAGCCGGTTGGCGCCATGCTTGGTGCGGGTGAAGACCAGCACCTGGCGCCAGTCGTTGGCACCGATCATGTGGCTCAGCAGCTCGCGTTTGCGATGGCGGTCGACCGGATAGACGACCTGGTTGATGCGCTCGGCGGTGGTGTTGCGCGGCGCGGCCTCGATCAACTCCGGGTTGTTCAGCAGCCGTTCGGCGAGGCGCTTGATGTCATCGGAGAAGGTGGCCGAGAACAGCAGGTTCTGCCGTGCATGGTTCGGCGGCAGCAGCGCGAGCACCTTCTTGATGTCGTTGATGAAGCCCATGTCGAGCATGCGGTCGGCTTCATCGAGGATCAGGGTCTCGACCTGGGAAAGGTCGACCGTGCCCTGGCCGGCATGGTCGAGCAGTCGGCCTGGGGTGGCGACGAGGATGTCGACGCCGCGGCGTAGCTGGTCGATCTGCGGGTTGATCTTGACCCCGCCGAAGATCACCGTCGAGCGCAGCGGCAGATATTGGCCGTAGGTCTGGATGCTCTCCTGGACCTGGGCCGCGAGTTCGCGGGTCGGCGTCAGCACCAGGGCGCGAATCGGGCGGCGCGCCCCGGCAGATGCTCTGCCGTTGGGCTGTCTGGCCGATTGGCCGCCTGCTTGACTAGCGGATTGCTCGGCGCTTCGGCGCGAGGTCTGGGTGCTCAGGCGCTGCAGCAAGGGCAGGGTAAAGCCAGCCGTCTTGCCGGTGCCGGTTTGCGCCGCAGCCATCACATCGCCACCGCTGAGGATGGTCGGGATGGCCTTGGTTTGAATGGGGGTGGGTTGGGTATAGCCCTGCTCGCGAACCGCGCGCAGAAGCTCAGCCGAAAGGCCGAAGGTGTCAAATGACATCGGGGTTTCTAACTCCAGATGGGCCCTCCCGTCCTTATCGAGGCGGAAGCCGGTCCGGGCTGGATTGTGTGTGCCAGTGTGGCAATGCTTGCGGGTCAGCGAGTAACCCTGCTCAGGCGTCTCTGGACAATGGCGTCGAGCCGTTGCTGTCAGGACGGGGTTTGGAATGAGCAGGGGAGAGCAAACGACTCAAGCGAGTTTTCGGCAACCGCGGCGGTCTTGAGACAGCTGGTTGCGAGCGGTGCCGACCGGTCCAGGCACCCGAAGGCGGCAAGTCTAACCCAAAACCCAGCCTAATTATCTGTTTTTCTTTCCGGGCCGCTTAGGTGGACGGCCGCGATCGTCTCCAGGCGGACCTGATCGGGATGCTTTCGGATGCTGCGGGTCGCCCGAGCCTCGCCCTGTCCCCTCGCCACCATCAGCGGGACCGTTGGCCTCAGGCGCGGCGTTGGGGTCGACTCGAGCGATCGCCAGTGGCCGGCCGCAGACCCGGACCTTGCGCAGGTCTTGCAACAGTTCGCGGGGCATGCCGGTGGGCAGGTCGACCAGGCTGAACTCATCATGGATGTCGATACGGCCGATATGCTGCGCATCCAGTCCAGCCTCGTTGGCGATGGCGCCAACGATGTTGCCGGGCTTGACTCCGTTGCGATGGCCGACGGCGATGCGGAAGCGCTCCATGCCTTGGTCCGGCTGCGAGGGCGGTCGGCGTTGTTGGCGTGGTCGGTACTGATCATCATCATCGCGGCGCGGGCCCCGGCCGCGCTCAGGGCGGTCCTGTGAGCGCTCGGTGCGCTTCGGCGCGGTCAGCAGCAGCGGCTGATCGCCGATCGAGAGCTTGGCGAGGGCGGCGGCGATCTCTACGGCCGGAATGTCGTGTTCTTCTTGGTACTGCTCGATCAGCCCCTGCATGAAGCTGAGTTCGCCGGCCGCCAGGGTGTCGGTGATGCGCTGCTTGAAGTCGGCGATGCGCTTGTTGTTGACGGTCTCGGTCGAGGGCAGGGTCAGCGGCTCGATGCGCTGGCGTGTCGCGCGCTCGATGGCGGCGAGCATGCGTCGCTCGCGCGGGGCGACGAACAGGATCGCCTCGCCGGTGCGGCCGGCGCGGCCGGTACGGCCGATGCGGTGGATGTAGGCCTCGGTGTCGTAGGGGATGTCGTAGTTGACGACATGGCTGATGCGTTCGACATCGAGCCCGCGCGCGGCGACATCAGTCGCGACCAGGATATCGAGCGCGCCACTGCGCAGCTGATCCACCATCTGCTCGCGCTGTTGCTGCGGCATATCGCCGTTGAGGGCGGAGGCAGCCCAGCCACGGGCGCTGAGACGAGCGGCCAGCTCGGTGGTCGCGGTCTTGGTGCGCACGAACAGCAGCAGCCCCTCAAACGGCTCCACCTCAAGGATGCGGGTCAGGGCATCGAGCTTGTGCATCCCGCTGACGAGCCAATAACGCTGGCGGATGGTCTCGGCGGTTGCCGTGGCGGCCTTGATGCTGATCGACTGCGGGTCATGCAGGTGACGCTGCGCGATGCGCTGAATGGCGCTCGGTAGGGTCGCAGAGAACAGCGCGATCTGGCGTTCCGGCGGCGTCTGCTCCAGAATCCACTCGACATCGTCGATGAAGCCCATGCGCAGCATCTCATCGGCCTCGTCGAGCACCAGCGCTTGCAGCGTATCCAGGCTCAAGGTGCCCTTACGCATATGGTCCATAATGCGCCCGGGAGTGCCAACGATGAGATGCACGCCGCGTTTGAGCTGGCGGATCTGTCCGCCATAATCGGAGCCGCCGTAGATGGGCAGGACATGGAAGCCCTCGAGCCCGCTCGCGTAACGCTGGCAGGCCTCGGCGACTTGCAGCGCCAGCTCGCGGGTTGGTGTCAGTACCAACACCTGCGGTGAGCGCTGAGCCAGGTCGATCCGCGCCAGGAGCGGTAACGCGAAGGCAGCGGTCTTGCCAGTACCGGTCGGCGCATGACCGAGCAGGTCGCAGCCGGCGAGCAGCTTTGGGATGGTCGCAGCCTGGATGGGCGAGGGCGTTTCGTAGCCGACGGCATCGAGCGCGCTGAGTAAAGCAGGAGGCAGCCCGAGCTCGGCGAAGCTCGAGGTGGAAGAAGAGTCGGACATGAAGGATGGCCTTGGGGCAGGAGAGAGTGCGGGCAAGCGAACGAACAGCGATGGCCGCATCAGAGCGGCGGATTGCACGCCAGACAACCACTGAGTGTAGCGCAGCTTTGCCGTTCGGCTTAGACCAATCGTCGGATCTGCGTCACAGGATGGGAGAGAAGATGCAGATTTGGGTCGATGCCGATGCCACACCGAATCCGGTGAAGGCGATCCTGTATCGGGCTGCAGAGCGGGTCGATCTGTCGCTGACGCTGGTGGCCAACCAGCCGCTGCAGGTGCCGCCCTCGGCGCGGATCAAAAGCGTGCGCGTTGGCAGCGGCTTCGACGTCGCCGATGACTATATCGTCCACCATGCGCGTGCGGGTGATCTAGTGATCACTGCAGACATTCCACTGGCGGCGGAGTTGGTCGAGAAAGACTGCCAGGTTCTGAGCCCTCGTGGCGAAGCCTTTACCCCGGAAACGGTCCGTCAGCGACTGAACATGCGTGATTTTCTCGATACGATGCGTGCCAGCGGTCTGGACACCGGCGGGCCGCCGGCCTACAACCAGGCCGACCGTCAAGCATTCGCGAACGCGCTCGATCGAATCTTGGCGCAGGCGAAGCGCACAGTGCCGAAGCCGCGCTGACCTTTCAGGCCGTGGACGAGGTTTGCAACCTCGCGCGTCGCGCTGACTGCTTGGCGCTTGACCGCAGTGATGAGCTGGCCGCCAAGCTCGAGCAGCTCTTGGCGGTCTCGGCGGCCGTCGGAGCGTCGATCTCAATCAACCGGAGTAGTGCGTAGCTCGCCCGGGTAACGCTGTCGAATCCAGGCCTCGGCCTCGGCCGTGATCTGCTTTGCTGACTTGCCTGCGGTTGAGATCGGCTCGCCGATGCGAAGCTTGATGGTTCCGGGCAGGCGCATGAGTGAGCGGCTCGGCCAGCAGTCGCCGCTGTTGTGGGACATCGGTAACACCTCGACCCCGGCGCGCGACGCGAGCATGGCGCCGCCGACATTGAAACTGCCGATGGTACCGGCTGCTTGGCGTGTCCCTTCTGGAAAGATCACGACGCTAATCCCCTCTTGCAGACGTTCTTGACCCACCCGTAGCAGTGTCTTGAGCGCTTGCGAGCCTTTCGAGCGATCGATGGCGATGGGCCTCAATAACGCCAGCGCCCAGCCAAAGAACGGCACCCACAATAGCTCGCGCTTGAGGATGGTGGCCTGCGGGGAGATCAGCAGCTGCAGATAGAAGGTCTCCCATTGGCTCTGGTGATTGCACATGACCACGACAGGATGCCCGTCGGGGATGTTCTCGATCCCGTCGACCTGAATGCTGACACCATTCAATCGCTGCAAGAGCCACATGGTCGCCTGTGACCAGAGATTCACAAACCAGTAGCGTTGCTTGAAGCTCTGAAAAGGCGCGACGGTGAGGCTGATGAGGCTATGGATGATGCCAATGAGGTTGTAGAGCACAAAAAAGAGCAGGCTGAGCAGCCAGGTCTTGACGCGAATAGGCGCTGGGGTCCGAGCGGGAGAAGGAGAGGGCATCTGGTCCAACTAAGATCGATGATGGATGCCGGATTATCCCCCGCTGTGCCGTCCGTCGAAAGGGCGGTGAACGCTGACCAATGGACTCCCTCACAGGCTCTCTTGCGGATCGACGTCGATACTCCAACGCAGACTGCGGTTGTGGGACTGAGTCCGCAGGACTGGCAATAATCGATCGATCAACCCATGCAACGGCCCGCGCTCCTTGCACTGCAACAGCAGTTGGGCCCGGTAACGCCCCGCACGGCGCTCCATGCTTGCGGGCGCGGGTCCCCAAATCTCGACCGGACCGGGTTCGAGCGTCAGCGTCTGGGCGCGCGCCTGGCGCAGGAAGTCGAGTGCTTGCTGTTCAATCTTGCTATCGGCGCGCAGCAACGCTTGAAAGCTAAACGGGGGTAACTGGGCCTCGGCCCGCTCGGCTAGTGCGGCGGCGGCGAAAGCGCCGTAGCCCTGGCGCAGCAGCCGTGTCAGCAGTGGGTGGTCGGGATGGCGGGTCTGCACCATGACGGTGCCCGGCCGCTCAGCGCGTCCGGCTCGGCCGGCGACCTTGATCGCCTCAACCTGCCCGCCACAGCGCCTAC
>CAZEZH010000135.1:0-8987 GCA_964516305.1 uncultured Halochromatium sp.
GGTGCCAGGTAACGCCTGGGGGGCGAGAGCCTACGGAAAGTGCCGCAGAAAATAGACCGCCAACCCGCGTCAGCGGGCGGTAAGGGTGAAAAGGTGCGGTAAGAGCGCACCGCGTCCGTGGCAACACGCGACGGCATGGTAAACCCCACCCGGAGCAAGACCAAATAGGGGAGCGAGCAGCTTCGGCTGCAACATGCGGCCCGCATGGGCTCCCGGGTAGGTCGCTCGAGGCGCGGGGTGACCCGCGTCCCAGATGAATGACTGTTCACGACAGAACCCGGCTTACAGGCCGGCTCCCACGCTTATTTTTAAAGTTGGCGCTCCAGGGCGGCGGCTGCGTCCTTACTAGCGCCGCGAGCTGAAAAAAGGGGCTTTTCGGCAATCGCGGGCTCAGGTATAATGGCGTGTTACGTTACGCGGAATTCGCACACTTGGCCCTTGCGCCTAGGCAACCAGGTTCCGTGTTATCCCGATTTTCTCTCAACGCGAGCACTTTGGATCAATAGCGATGGTCAAGATTCGACTCACCCGTGGTGGCGCCAAAAAGCGTCCCTTCTATCAGATCGTCGTGACCGACATTCGGAAGGCGCGCGACGGCGGCTGCATCGAGCGACTAGGCTTCTTCAACCCCTGCGCGACCGGTGGTGAGAGCCGCCTGCGCGTCGACCGAGCGCGCGCTCAGCACTGGCTCGACCAGGGCGCGCAGCCGTCGGAGCGCGTGACCAAGTTGCTGAAGGATGCTGCCAATGAGGCCGAGACCGCCGTCGCGGCCTAAGCGCTGGCATCGATCGCGGCCGAGACCGGCGGCCAACAGGCAATGACTGATGGCGCCGAGATCTCGGCTCGTGCGGCAGTCAAGACTGTCGTCCTCGGTCGCATTCTTGGCGTTTATGGCGTGCGCGGCTGGCTAAAGGTCTTTTCGGAGACGAGCCCCCTCGAGAATATCTTCAGCTACTCGCCCTGGCTGATCGAAGGCGATGATCAGCAGGTCGTTGGCTGGCGACGCCACGGCAAGGGTCTCGTTGCGCAGCTCCAGGGCTACGATGACCGTGACCAAGCGCGCACTCTGACTGGTAAAGCGATCTCGATTCGGCGGGACCAGCTGCCGCCGCCATCGGCGGACGAATGCTATTGGGTTGATCTGCAAGGGCTGCGGGTCGAGACGCGAGAAGGGGTGCTGCTCGGGCAGGTGAGTCACCTGATCGAGACCGGCTCCAATGACGTCTTAGTGGTGCGAGGAGCGCGTGAGCGCCTGTTGCCCTTCATCTGGGGGCAGTTCGTGCTCGATGTCGATTTCGATGCGGGCCTCGTGCTGGTCGACTGGGACCCGGAATTCTAGCGCCTGATCGGGTTCGGCTTGCCCGATCAGTCGCTGCGGCCGAGCGGAAGCGATGCGGTTCGATGTCATTACCCTGTTCCCGGCGCAGTTCGCCGCGCTGACCGAGGAGGGCGTCGTGGCGCGGGCGCTGCAGCGGCGGATCGCCAGCATCCACCTGCGCACGCCGCGCGATTACACCGTTGACGTGCATCGTACCGTCGACGATCGCCCTTATGGTGGAGGGCCTGGCATGGTGATGCGCTATGCACCCCTGCGGGCCGCGATCGAAGCCGCTCAGGCTGAGGCTGCGGCTGAGGGTGTGCAGAGTCGTGTCGCCTACCTGTCCCCGCAGGGTGAGCGCATCGATCAGGGACAGATCGAGCGGATTAGCGCCGCGCCTGGCTGGGTGTTGGTCGCCGGGCGCTACGAGGGTGTCGACGAGCGCTTGATCGAGGATTGTGTCGACGAGGAGTGGTCGATTGGCGATTACGTGCTCAGCGGTGGTGAGCTGGCGGCCATGGTGGTGATGGATGCGGTGATTCGGCTGTTGCCGGGCGCCCTAGGGCATGCGGACTCGGCACGTCAGGATTCGCATTCCAGCGGGCTGTTGGACTGCCCCCACTACACCCGGCCGGAGACGATCGGCGGTCAAAGCGTGCCAAAGGTGCTGCTGAGCGGTGATCATCAGGCGATTGAGCGTTGGCGATTGCAGCAAGCGTTGAGCCGCACCTGGCAGCGACGCCCCGAACTGCTGCAAGGGCGATGTATGACTGAGGTCGAGCAGCAGTTGCTCGATGACTTTATTCGGGAGGCGGCACGGTTGCGGCCGCGCGTCGGATCGGAACAGAGTGAGTAACGACATGAGCAATATCATTCAGCAAATCGAGCAAGAGCAGATGCGTCCATCGGTGCCGGCGTTCGCGCCGGGCGATACCGTCGTGGTGCAGGTGCGCGTCAAGGAAGGCGATCGCGAGCGTCTGCAGGCCTTTGAAGGCGTCTGCATCGCCAAGCGCAACCGTGGTCTCAATTCGGCCTTCACCGTCCGCAAGATCTCGCACGGCGAGGGCGTAGAGCGTGTGTTTCAGACCCACAGCCCAGCCATCGCTGATATCAATGTCAAGCGCCGGGGCGACGTGCGTCGTGCCAAGCTCTACTACTTGCGTGGCCTCACCGGCAAGGCTGCCCGCATCAAAGAGAAGGTCTGAACCCGCGCGTCCTGATGATGGCCGCAGGGGGCAGACACCTGGCGGTGATGGCTGACCGCCCGCGTCAGTTGTTGCTGATGCCGATGATTTGCCACTAACGATGGCGGCAACCTTCTACTGGTACGACTACGAGACCTGGGGCAATGATCCAGCGCTGGATCGCCCCTGCCAGTTTGCCGGCCTGCGAACCGATGCGGAACTCAACGAGGTCGGCGAGCCGCTGGTGTTGTTCGCGCGGCCTGCGACCGATCTGCTGCCGCAGCCTGAAGCCTGCTTGGTGACCGGGATCACGCCGGAACAAGCGCTTGCGCAGGGCATTCCAGAGGCCGAGTTTGCGCGTGCGATCCAGCAGGTACTCGCGACTCCGGGTACCTGTTCTGTGGGTTACAACAGCCTGCACTTCGACGACCGGATCAACAACTGGCTGTTCTACCGGAACCTGATCGACCCCTATGCACATGCCTGGAAAAACGGGAACTCACGCTGGGACCTGATCGACGTCTTGCGCCTGGCGCATGCGCTGCGCCCGCAGGGTATCCATTGGCCCGAGCGCGAGCCCGGCGTGACCTCGTTCAAGCTTGAAGAGCTGACCGCTGCCAATGCGATCGAGCATCAGGGCGCCCATGACGCGCTCGCCGATGTGCGTGCGACCTTGATGATGGCGCGGCTGCTCAAGACGACCCAGCCGCGGCTATTCGCCTATGCGTTGAAGCTGCGCGACAAGCAGTACGTGGCCGAGTTGTTCGCTAAGGGGGAGCCGCTCCTGCACGCCTCACAGCGTTATCCGGCGGCTGAGGGCTGCATCGCGCCTGTAATCAAGGTGGCTGCCGATCCGAAACAGCCGAATAAGGTGATCTGCTTCGATCTGCGCCAAGATCCGACTCAGGTGCTGGATCTGTCGACTGATGAGCTCCATCAGCGGCTTTTCTCGCGCCGCGAGGATCTCCCCGCCGGGCTCGATCGGTTACCGGCCAAGGGTGTCAAGATCAACGCGGCGCCGATGCTGGCACCGATGAAGACCTTGACGCCCGAGGCGGCAGAGCGTTGGCGGATCGATCCGGAGCAGGTCGCCGTGCACGCAGCGCGCGCCGGTGAGCATCGGATCGAGATCGCCGAGTGTCTGAGCCAGGCATTTGCCGCTGAGCCGGCTTGGGAGCAGCCCACTGATCCTGAGCAGATGCTCTACAGTGGAGGCTTCTTTCCCGACCAGGATCGCCGACTGATGGATCAACTCGGGGGGGTGTCCGCGGCTGACCTCGTCGACGCGCTGCCGCGCTTCGAGGATGCACGCCTGCCCACCCTGCTGTTTCGGATGAGGGCACGGAGCTGGCCTGAGACGCTGACCGAGACTGAACGCGAAGACTGGGATGCATGGCGCTTTGAGCGTCTAACCGATCCAGCTGCTGGCGCCTCGATCACGATCGACGCCTATGAGGCCAAGCTCGTCACCCTGCGTGCAGAGCGCAGTGGTGATCCAAGAGCGCTCGCCGTCCTCGACCGGCTTCAGGGCTGGGCCGAGCAGGTGATGACGGCTGAGGAGATTTAAGACCATTTCGGGGCTCGAGATGGTTGCGGCACCCGTCGGGATTGTTTATCCTAGGCGGTCTATCTTTTTACTGACGACTCGCTGGGAGCGACGACCGCCATGACAACCCAAAGCGCAAAGCCGGCTGAAGTTCGGCGGGCTTGGTACCTGATTGATGCCGAGGGCAAGACGCTTGGTCGGCTCGCAAGCGAGTGCGCGCGCCGCCTGCGCGGTAAGCATAAGCCCACGTACACCCCGCATGTCGATACCGGCGACTTCCTGGTCATCGTCAATGCCGATAAGGTGCGCGTGACTGGCAACAAGATGACCGACAAGATGTACTACCGGCACACCGGATACATCGGCAATCTGCGCTCAGCCAACCTTGAGCAGATGTTGGATAAGCATCCAGAGCGCGTCATTCAATTCGCTGTCAAAGGCATGCTACCGCGCAACCCGCTCGGCCGCGCGATGATCAAGAAGATGAAGGTCTTCGCAGGTCCAGAGCATCGCCACGCCGCGCAGCAGCCGCAGCCGCTCGAGATTTAGCGCCTCGCACTGAAATGCCAGCGGGTGAAGTGTCCCAGGATAGGCGTCACGTCACTTAGTCACCCGCTTCTCGGAAATTAGACTCTCGGAAACCTGAACCATGGAAAAACAGTACGCCACAGGGCGTCGCAAAAGCTCTTCGGCGCGCGTGTTCCTGAGCACGGGCTCCGGGCAGATCAACGTCAACGGGCGCTCGCTCGACGAATACTTCGGTCGTGAGACCGCGCGGATGCTGGTACGGCAGGCGCTTGAGGCAGTCGACTTGGTCAATCGAATCGACATCAACGCGACCGTTGTCGGTGGTGGCTCCAGTGGCCAGGCAGGCGCTATCCGTCACGGCATTGCCCGCGCCTTGGTCGGGCATGATGAGCGCTTGCGCTCGCCGTTGCGCCGCGCTGGTTTCCTGACTCGCGACGCCCGCGAGGTCGAGCGCAAGAAGGTCGGCTTGCACAAGGCGCGTAAGCGTCCGCAGTTCTCAAAGCGTTAATCGATGCGTTAGCATCTAAGGTGCTGAGTGCTTAGTCTGCTTCGAGACAGCGAGCAACTCACACCGGCTGTTTTGGGGGATCGTCTAGCGGCAGGACTACGGACTCTGACTCCGTCAACCTAGGTTCGAATCCTAGTCCCCCAGCCATCTCAAGCCCGCAGCCTTGCGGGCTTTTTTGTGTCTGGAATTTGCGGTTAGATGGACGACGCGACCTGCATGCGGTCAGCGCAACGCCTTTAGTAGGCCGTAGCATGGTGGACATGCCAGCGTAACGCAGGCTGTTTTGCGACGTTATCCTGCGCCCGGTCAATAAACCGATCCCCAAAGCGATCGACGGAAGGCTTTCTCTTTGCTGTCAAAGGTGTCGCTTGCTAGCTTCGGTTTGGTGGACGGAAGAGGCTGCGGTGCCTGGGCTGAGGGCGGCTCGACGCGCGCTCTTGGCCAACTAGGCAGCATTCTATGCTAGCCGGGATAGGCAGAATCCGCCTAGCACACCCGACCCACATTCGTTAGGCGATAACGAACGAAACTTGTTGACTCTCTATGGATTTCGAGATCGTTGGTAACATAAGGAACATTCAGCCAATTGCGGCTGGAACGGGAATCCGAGATTTGACGAGGTTGAGCAGGCAATACGGGCGCGGCAAATGGAGGAAATTGAAAGGATTTGCAACGGTCCGTTTGTTGGATGGCACTGTTCACACAGCTGAGATCCATTGGTAAGAGGCTTACGGCATTGGCAAGAAAGAATTCAAGCTGAAATTACCGCTTCTTGACTAGCATCATGAATACCCCTCACATAGAAAGCTCAACTTTTGCAGTCTGCATCAACAACGAAGGATATCCGGCGTCACTGGAAATCGGAAAAATCTATGAAATTCTGAGCGACGAAAGCGCGGCCTCTCATGGCTATTTTCGGGTCATAGACGAAAGCGGCGAGGATTATGCGTACGCGAAGGATCGCTTCTACCCGTTGAGTATTCCTGTGGCCTTGGAGCAGGTGCTTTTCCGCGCGGCCTGACTGCAGTAGATCAATCATCGCGTTAGCTGGAAGAGCATGAGTGCTAAAGTCTCCCTATGGCTGAGTCCGTCTACATAGAATCATCTGTCATTAGCTTCGTATGTCCAATCTTGTGATCGCCTGAAGAGTTGGGACCGGAGGTATGGGAGAAGATTCAATTGTTGCTGAAATTCGTCGCTATCGGATGAAGCAGGCTGCAAAGTATGGGCACGACCTCAAGCGTATCAACGAGGCACTTAAGGAATATGAATCCAAATCAGGGCGCGAAGTCGTTCATCGCAAGCCGCGTTTGCTGGTGCCAAAAACTGGCAAATAACAAGTGCATAGACTCGGGCAGCAAACAGCGTCGGTAGGTGTCTATTGCACAAGGACAGGAGAAAGGAAAGCGCGAACTTTGCAGTGCAGTCGTCCTGATAGCTGAGCGCTGCCACAAATAAAAAAGCCTCGCCGAGTCTGCCAGTGGCGGACCTGGTCGAGGCTTAGTCGAGCGGGAAGCGAAGCAGTCGGCTTTCGCTGCTTGTCTGGCTCCCGTTATCTCGATCGTCGTCGGCCCGTGCGATGGGCCGACAGTTGATCGACTAACCCGCGAAGTTCTTGGCGACAAAATCCCAGTTGATCTTGTCCCAGATGGCTTCGAGGTACTTCGGCCGGGCGTTGCGGTAGTCGACGTAGTAGGCGTGCTCCCACACATCGACGGTCAGCAGCGCGGTCTTGCCTTCGGTCATCGGCGTGCCGGCGTTCGAGGTGTTCATGATCTCGACGCTGCCGTCGGCGTTCTTGACCAGCCAGGTCCAGCCGGAGCCGAAGTTGGTGGCTGCGGACTGACTGAACTGCTTCTTGAACTCGTCGAAGCTGCCGAACTTGGCGCTGATGGCGTCGGCCAGAGCGCCGCTCGGCTCTCCGCCGCCGTTCGGGCTCAGGCAGTTCCAGTAGAAGGTATGGTTCCAGACCTGCGCGGCGTTGTTGAAGACGCCACCGGACGAGGACTTGATGATGTCCTCGAGCGACTTGCCGTCGAATTCGGTTCCAGGCACCAGGTTGTTGAGGTTGTTGACGTAGGTCTGGTGATGCTTGCCGTAGTGATATTCGAGGGTCTCGGCTGAGATGACGGGCTCGAGGGCATTCTTCTCGTACGGAAGGGGCGGAAGCTCGTGTGCCATACTGACGCTCCTGGCTAGTGTTGCTAGGGATGGGTGAATGAAGTGCTTGCGCTAAAAACGTAGGCCCGAGACAGGGGATATCAAGGAAAGAAATGATGATGGCGGAGGTAACGAGCTGATGTGTGGCATCTGCGGAGAACTACGTTTCGACGGCGTGCCGGCGGATCTGGGCGCGATCGCGCGGATGATGGAGCGCCTGCAACCGCGCGGACCCGATCATGGCGGCAGCTATGGCGACGGGGCGGTGGCGCTTGGCCATCGGCGCCTGTCGATCATCGATCTTTCGGCGCGCTCGAATCAGCCGATGGTCGATCAGGGGCTCGGGCTCGCGCTGGTGTTCAACGGCACCATTTATAACCATCCCGAGCTGCGCCGCGAGCTGCGCGATCGCGGCTACAGCTTCTTCTCCGATGGCGATACCGAGGTTATCCTCAAGGCTTGGCATGCCTGGGGTGAAGGCTGTGTCGAGCGATTTCACGGGATGTTCGCATTCGCGATCTGGGATACCAACCGGCGCCAGCTCTTCATCGCGCGCGATCGCTTCGGTATCAAGCCGCTCTATTGGAGCGAGGCCAACGGTCGGCTGCGCTTCGCCTCAACCACACAAGCGCTGGTCGCCGCCGGCGGTGTCGGCGGCGGGATCGATCCGGTGGCGCTGCACAATCTGTTTACGCTGCATGCGGTGGTGCCGGCGCCGCGCACCATTCTGAGTGGTATCCGCAAGCTCCCGCCGGCGCACTGGCTGCGCATCGATGCCGACGGGCGTCGCACCGAGCAGCGCTACTGGCAGCTGGATGCGACCCGAGGCACAAGCGGTTCCGGGCTTCCGACGACCGATGCCGAATGGGTCGAGGCCATCCATGATGCGCTCGAGGCGGCGGTGCGCAAGCGCCGCGAGATCGCCGATGTGCCGGTTGGCGTATTGCTCTCAGGCGGGCTCGACTCCAGCCTGCTAGTCGCCTTGCTGGCTGAGCACGGCGTCGGTGATCTGCACACCTTCTCAGTCGGCTTCGAGGACACACCGGAAGAGGCCGGCAGTGAGTTCGAGTATTCCGATCAGGTCGTCGCGCACTTCGGCACCCGTCACCACCGCTTCCAGGTGGCGAACGACGAGGTGTTGCGTCGCCTGCCCGAGGCGGTCGATGCGATGACCGAGCCGATGTTCGCTCAGGACGCGATCGCCTTCTATCTGCTCGCCGAGCAGGTCTCGCGCGAGATCAAGGTGGTGCAGTCGGGGCAGGGCGCCGATGAGGTCTTCGGCGGCTACTTCTGGTACCCACGCATCGCCGCTGAGACCGAGGGGGACTCTGTCGATCGCGTGCGTCGCCACTACTTCGACCGTGATCATGGTGAGTACCTGCAGATGGTCACGCCCGTCTACGCTGGGTCGGATCATACCGGAGCCTATGTCGCCGAGCGGCTCGCCGAGCCGGGCGCTGATGAGCTCATCGATGCGGTGCTACGGCTGGATGTGACCACCCTGATCGTCGATGACCCGGTGAAGCGGGTCGACAACATGACCATGGCCTGGGGCTTGGAGGCGCGGGTGCCCTTCCTTGATCATCAATTGGTCGAGCTCGCGGCGCGGTGTCCGCCGGCGCTACGCCTGCGCGACGGCGGTAAGTATCCGCTCAAGGCGATCGCGCGCGGGCGTTTGCCGGATTCGGTGATCGATCGGCCCAAGGGCTATTTCCCGATGCCGGCGCTCAAATACGTGCGCGG
>CAZEZH010000136.1:0-8781 GCA_964516305.1 uncultured Halochromatium sp.
GCCTACTACGAGCTTGGCTGGGGCGGCTGGTGGTTCTGGGACCCAGTCGAGAACGCCTCGCTGATGCCCTGGCTGGTCGGCACCGCGCTGATCCATTCGCTCGCAGTGACCGAGAAGCGCGCGGCCTTCAAGAGCTGGACCGTGCTGCTGGCGATCTCGGCCTTCTCGCTCAGCCTGCTCGGCACCTTCTTGGTTCGCTCCGGCGTGCTGACCTCGGTGCACGCCTTCGCCACCGACCCTGAGCGCGGACTGTTCATCCTGCTTTTCCTGTGTATCGTCATCGGTGGCTCGCTCGCGCTCTATGCCTGGCGCGCGCCGGAGGTCTCCGAAGGCGGTCGTTTCGACCTGCTCTCGCGCGAGAGTGCGCTGCTGTTGAACAACCTGCTGTTCGTCGCCTTCACCGTGCTGGTGCTGTTCGGTACCCTGGCACCGCTGATCTACGAGGCCTTTGATCTCGGCAAGATCTCCGTGGGCTTCCCCTGGTTCAACAAGATGTTCTTGGCACTGGCACCGTTCCTCGCCCTGCTGCTGGGTATCGGACCGGCGGCGCGCTGGAAGAGCGATCAGCCCTGGCGTCTGACCAAGCTGCTGTGGCTGGCCTTTGCCCTCAGTATCGGCGTGCTCGCACTCACCTCGATGTCCGCGGTCAGCGATGACGGCCTCTGGGTACCGATCGGCATCGCACTGGCCGCCTGGCTGCTGTTCTCGCATCTCACCATCGTCCGCGACCGCCTTAAGCACAAACAGGGCGGCTGGCGCCAGGCCATCGCCGCCGACTTCAGCGGTAACGGCCGCAGCTTCTATGGCATGGTCATCGCCCACCTGGGCGTGGCCATGTTCATTGTCGGCGTCACCATGGTCTCGAACCATGAGATCGAGAAGGATCTGCGCATGTCGCCCGGCGACAGCCACGAGATGGCCGGTTATCGCTTCGAGTTCTTGGGCGCCCAGAAGGTCAACGGTCCTAACTATCGGGCTGACCAGGGCCATTTCCTGGTCTATCGCGGCGACCGCCAGATCGCTGAGCTCTTCCCCGAGAAGCGCTCTTATCTTGGTGGCGGCATGCCGATGACCGAGGCTGCGATCGACGCCGGCTTCTTCCGCGACGTCTATGTCTCGCTCGGCGAGGCGGTCGGTGGCGGTGACTGGGCACTGCGGCTCTACTACAAGCCTTACGTGCGCTGGATTTGGCTCGGTGCCGCACTCATGGCCCTCGGCGGCGCCATCGCCGTCTCTGATCGTCGGTATCGTACGGCCCGCGCACGCAGTACAGCGCCAGCCGGCGCTGCCGGCGCCAAGGCCTAGCAGGAGCAACACTTGATGTCGAAGTCCGTCCGCTTTTTGCTGCCGCTGATCATCTTCGGCGCCTTGGTGATCCTACTGATCATTGGCCTGGGCAAGGACCCAAGCGAGGTGCCCTCTCCGCTGATCGGCAAGCCGGTGCCCGAGTTCAGCCTCCCAGAACTCACCGACCCCGGCCGCAGCGTTGACGACGAGGATCTCAAGGGGCAGATCTCGCTGGTCAACGTCTGGGCCTCCTGGTGCGGCTCCTGCCGGCAGGAGCACCAGGCCCTGATGGCCCTCTCCAAGGAGACCGACTTTCAGATCGTCGGCCTCAATTGGAAGGATGACGCGCAGGATGCGCTCGCCGTGCTGCGCATGACCGGCAATCCCTACGCCATGAATGGCTACGACCCGGACAACAGGGTTGGTCTACACTGGGGCGTCTATGGCGCCCCTGAGACCTTCGTCGTCGACCAGAACGGGATCATCCGCTACAAGCATATCGGGCCGATCGATCGCAAGGTCTGGGAAGAGACCCTGCAACCGCTGGTCGCAGAACTCAAGGCCGAGGGCGCATGATGCCCCTGCTGCCCAAGATATATCCGCTCATCGATAGGTCTCTCGTGATCAAATCGCTCGTGCTTGGCGCGCTGCTGCTTCTCGGTAGCGGCTCGCTCAGTGCCTACACACTGGAAGAATTCGAGTTCGACAGCCCCCAGCAGCAGGAAGAGTTCCGTGAACTGATCGGTAAACTGCGCTGCTTGGTCTGTCAAAACGAGTCGCTCGCCGGCTCACAGGCCGAACTCGCGCAAGACCTGCGCAACGAGGTCTATCGAATGATGCGCGCCGGGCAGTCGCAAGACGAGATCCTGGACTTTCTGATCGAGCGCTATGGCGACTTTGTGCTCTATGATCCGCCCCTGAAGCCATCAACCTACCTGCTCTGGTTTGGCCCCTTCGTGCTCATCGGCATCGCTGGCTTCGTCGTGGTTCGCACGATTCTGCACAAGAAGCGAGCCACCGATCAGCCCATCTCCGAGACCGAGCGGGAACGTCTTCAAGCACTGCTCGATAACAACACCGACACCTCGTCTTCAGGCTCCTGACCGACCTAGCCCGCAAAGCATCTGCTCATGACCATCTTTTGGATTCTCGCTGCTGGGCTTGCCAGCCTGGCGGTTCTCTTCGCCGTCGCGCCTCTACTCCAGGCATCCTCGCAACAACCCCGAGACCAGCAGGGCTCGACTGATACCGAGGCCGAGCAAGCACTGTTAAACCTCGAACTCTTCAAGCAACAATTGGCCGAGCTCGATGCCGATCTCAGCAGCGGCAAGCTCGACCAGACCGTCTACGAGGCCGCACGGCGCGACCTCGAGCGCGAGTTGCTTCACGACCTTGGGGATCGCGACCCGCTCACCGCGGCTGCCAGCGTCACCGCCACGCAGCGCCGCTATCGGCTCCCTGGACCCCGCCTCACCGCGCTTGGACTGCTGCTGGTTGTGCCTCTGGCGGCCTGGGCGCTCTATGAAGTGATCGGCAGCCAGGCCATCATTCCGCAGCTCGAGCAACTCGCCGCAAGTGGTGAAAGTGCAGCAGGTCGTGGCGGTGGCCAGGCCGAGCTACCCCCGCTCGAGGAGTTGGTCGCACGGCTCGAGGAACGTCTAGAGCAAGAGCCCGGCGACGCCGAGGGCTGGATGATGCTCGGGCGCACCTACTTCGCCACCGGCGATCGCGAGCAGGCGCAAGCCGCGCTCGCCAAGGCCTATGAGCTGCTGCCCACCGATGCGATGATTGTGCTGGCCTATGCCGAATCGATTGCGACCAACAATGACAACCAGCTCGAGGGGCGTCCGGCCGAGTTGATCTCCGAAGCGCTCGAGCTCGAGCCCAACAATGCTACCGCACGCTGGCTGGCCGCCATGGTCGCCTTCCAGCGCGGGCAGTTCCAGTCCGCAGCCACCACCTGGGGCAAGCTGCTCGAGCAGGTTGAGCCCGACAGCGAAGATGCCACCGAGCTGCGCACCCTGATCAGCGAGGCCGAGCAGCGCGCTGGCCTGCCTGATGAGGCTCAGCGGCTCGCGCAGGCTGACGGGCCTTCAGCGGCATCAACGAGCCCAGCAGAAACAACCGAAGCAACGCTGCAAAATGGAGATGGAGATAGGGCGCAAGACCAGACTCCTACTGAGCAAGCCAGCGCAAACGTCAGCACAGCACAGGCCAGTAATAACGCCACCCAAAGCGACCCTGCCCAAGAGACCAGCAACGCGGAGCCCACTGCGACCTCAGCGGCGAATACAACAACAGCGTCATCAGCCAACCCGTCAGCCAACGCATCCGACGGTGCTGATGCAACAGAGGCGACCGGTAAGGTACCCAATGACGCGGCGCAGCCGGGCGTGCAAGTCGGCGTCGCGTTGGCCGCCGAGCTCAGTGGCCGTCTGCCGCCCAGCACACCGGTCTTCATCTATGCCAAGGCCGCCGCTGGTCCACCGATGCCGCTTGCGGTGCAGCGGGCAACCCTCGGCGATCTTCCTGTGCAGGTGCGGCTCGATGACAGCATGGCCATGATGCCGACCATGCAGCTCTCCAACTTCCCGCAAATCATCGTCGGCGCCCGCGTCTCGCCATCCGGCCAGGCCATGCCACGCCCCGGCGATCTGCAGGGAGAGACCGGGCCGATCAACAGCACAGGGAGTGATCCAGTTCAGGTTCGCATTGACCAAGTCTTGCGTTAGTGGCTAGCCAATCAGAAGCGCGCAACACTGGACGGGTGACGGCGGAAACCTTCCAACCGGATTGCAGGGTCTGACTGAATGATGCCTGGCTCAGCCTTTCGCCTGATCGCCATCACAGTGCTCACCGCTCTGCTGCCGCTAGCGGGCGCGGTCTTGAGCGGTCAGCCGCTAGGTAGCCTGCTTGAATTTCCGCTCACGAGCCGCGCTTGGGACCCAGCGCCAGTCAATGTGGCCTTTACCTTTGCAGCGCAATTGCTTGCCATCCTGTTCGTTGGCGCGGTGCTCTGGCTGAGTTGGCCACGCAAGCGCCAACGCCCGGACAACGCCGATCTGCCGCGCCGGCAACCAAGCACCTGGCCGCGCTACGCCTGGATCGCGGTATTGCTGATCATTGCGGCCTTGGTCGCGATCGACGGCAACGCGTTCAATGCGGCGATTGGGCTCCTAACCCTTGCCTTGACCCTGCTCCTCAACGCCGACACCGAACGACGCACCGGCAGCAGCCTGATCAGCCAGCGCCGCAGCTACTTTCTGCTCCTGTTCCCGGCCAGTCTGGCTGCCGGCTGGCTCTTCTTCTACTGGCTCAATCTCTTCGTCGGCCTCTGGACCTATCCGGGTGCAACCGAAGCCGTCCCCTTCGCTCTCGGCAAGTCACTGGATTACGCCAGTCTGCTGCCAGCACTGATGAGCCTGCGCCAATGGCTCGGCTCGTTCCCGAGTTTGCTGAGCTGGTCTCAAGCAGGCCTGTCGCTCAGCGATCTGCAGCACACAAGCCCGCTGTTGGCCGAATCACAGGAGCAGGTATCGGTATCGGCACAAGAAGGCTGGATCATGCTTGGGTTAGCCAGTCTTGCACTGGCCAGCGGTGCGGTCTGGCCTGATCAGCTCTATCCGCTCATGTTCATCGCGCCGGCTATGCTCGCGTTAGGATTGCAGGTGGCAGGTAGCCAAACCACGAGCCTGGCCGGAATCGCAAGAGGCGACTGGAGCCGTCCATTACTGACAACGGTCGCTGCCATGCTGCTGATGGTATTCGGCCAGGCCATCAACCTGTCGCTTGGCTCTCTTGCCTCGGCATCACCAGCCTGGACCTATGAACTGCCGCTACTTGGCGGCATCCAGCTCCTCGAGCTACCGGCACCGGCCTGGATGATCGCCCTACCGCTCGCACTGCTGGGCCTCTGGCTAGCAGACCAACTCACCGAGCCTTTCAAGAACCGACCGCAGCAGCCTCCCTTCCGCCCTCGCTCGCCAGTTCAGATCCCAGTCGTCGACCTACTGCGCGATCAAAAGCAGCGTTAGCGTTTAACCTACAAACAGCTGATCCCCACCTCGTACACCCCACCGATCACCACCCACTCATCCTCGCCCTTGAGCATCCCCGGCAACAGGCCGTTGAAGAAGAAGACCTTCGGCATCGGCACCTGGGTCTCGAGGATATAGTCACCGAATTCGCAGGCGCGCTCGCGGTTGCTGGTGAAGGAATTCAGGTTGTTCAGCAGCACCCGACGGGGCTGACCGTTAAAAGCGCCCGATCGATGCTCGAGATCGTCAAAGACATCGTGCTCGCCGATCCGGTTGATGCCTCGGTACAGGGTCAGGTGGGTCTCTTCCGGATGCTGGCGCACCAGCTCGTATTGGCAATAGGTGTAGAGCAGATCGAGCTGAGCCTCGAGGGCATTGGTCGCGTAGAGCCCCTGCGCGCCCTGCGCTAGATAGCGCTGATAGGCGTCGTCATCGTCCCCATCGAGCGGACCGCCATGATGGCGAGCCAGCAGCCCAAAGCGCGTTTCCACCCAATGCTTAAGCACGGCGCCCTCGCGCCCGTCGGCATCGAACGACCAGCCGCGCACCATGCGCAAATAGTTGGCGTTGCGCCGGTACTTCTTGACTCGCTGCGCCGCCAGACCTGCAGCCTCGAGGTCATCCAGGCAGAAGTGGGCGGCCATGTAGTCGACAAAACGCTCCGCTCGCTCGCGGGACTGCTCGATCGGCGCGAGCAACTGGAACAGGTCTTGATGGAAGGCGCGGATGCCATCGATCTCGAGTGCAACCGGGTGCGTCTGATAGGTGAGTCCGCCGAGGATCACTGCCGGCAGATTACAGCGATTAATCGGTAGGCGGGCGTTCGTTGGCAGCGATGGCGCTGGGCTGATCTTGGTCTGTTGCGGGCGCAGATTCTGTTGCTGAGGCTGTCGCTGGAGCTGAGGCATGTCGGGGTTGGGACGTCGGCTGTCGGTAGACACACAAAGGCAAAGGCCTTGTTACCTATGCTACCAAGATGCCAGACCGCCGTCTTTGCCGATTTCTCCTTATTTTTCAACAAATTTAACAAGCTCTTGAAGGCTGGCACAGACCATGCTTATCACCCGATGAACGAACCTTCTGTTCATCGCCCCAGAGGGGCATCCAACCGGGAGAATCTCATGGCAGTGCGTCAATGCGCCATCTACGGCAAAGGCGGAATCGGCAAGTCAACCACGACTCAGAACCTCGTCGCCGGCCTCGCCGAACTCGGCAAAAAGATCATGATTGTCGGTTGTGACCCAAAAGCCGACTCGACCCGTTTGATCCTGCATGCAAAGGCACAGGACACCATTATGCACCTTGCCGCTGAAGCCGGCTCGGTGGAAGATCTGGAACTCGAAGACGTGTTGCGTACTGGCTATGCCGATATCAAATGCGTCGAATCCGGCGGTCCGGAACCTGGCGTTGGCTGCGCTGGCCGCGGCGTCATCACCGCGATCAACTTCCTCGAGGAGGAAGGCGCCTATGACGAAGAACTCGATTTCGTCTTCTACGACGTACTCGGCGACGTCGTCTGCGGCGGCTTCGCGATGCCGATCCGCGAGAACAAGGCCCAAGAAATCTACATCGTGGTCTCTGGCGAGATGATGGCCATGTACGCGGCCAATAACATCTCCAAGGGAATCGTCAAGTATGCCAGCTCGGGTAGCGTGCGCCTGGCAGGTTTGATCTGCAACAGCCGCAACACCGCCCGCGAAGACGAGCTGATTGAGGAACTCGCGCGTCAGCTCGGCACCAAGATGATTCACTTCGTGCCGCGCGACAACGTTGTGCAACGCGCCGAGATCCGCCGCATGACAGTGATTGAGTACGAACCCACTGCTAAGCAAGCCGATGAGTATCGCCAGCTGGCACAAAAAATCATCGACAACACCAATTTCGTGATCCCGACGCCGATCTCGATGGATCAACTCGAAACTCTGCTGATGGACTTCGGCCTGCTGGACGAAGAGGACGAGAGCATCGTCGGTAAGTCAGCGGCCGAAGAAGCCGCCGCGGCCTGACCACCCTGCCCGTCTCCCTGTTCCCTCTTACCACTCCTGCAGGGAGCGGCGACGAGGGGATCCGATTCGATTCTTCAACGCGCGTCGGTCCGCGGATTGGCGGCGGCGCCGATGAGAGGAACGCCGAAATGGCAACAATGACCCGTGATGAGACCCAAGCCCTGATCCAAGAAGTGCTGGAGGTCTACCCAGAGAAGGCGAAAAAAGACCGTGCCAAACATCTGGCAGTCAATGATCCGTCAGTCGAACAGTCGAAGCAGTGCATCACCTCCAACCGCAAGTCCCAACCTGGGGTCATGACCGTTCGCGGTTGTGCCTATGCCGGCTCAAAGGGCGTGGTCTGGGGACCCATCAAGGACATGATCCACGTCTCCCATGGCCCTGTCGGCTGTGGTCAGTACTCGCGTGCCGGTCGTCGCAATTATTACACCGGCATGACCGGGGTCAACACCTTCGGAACGATGAATTTCACCTCCGACTTCCAGGAGAAGGACATCGTCTTTGGCGGCGACAAGAAGCTGGCCAAGATCCTCGATGAGATCGAGCAGCTGTTCCCGCTCGCGAAGGGCGTCTCGGTGCAATCTGAATGCCCGATCGGCCTCATCGGCGACGATATCGAATCGGTCTCAAAGCAGAAGGCCAAGGAACTCAAAAAGCCGGTGATCCCGGTACGCTGCGAAGGCTTCCGCGGGGTCTCGCAGTCGCTCGGCCATCACATCGCCAACGATTCGATCCGCGATAACGTCGTGCACAACCGCGACAACGACGACAGCTTCGAGACCACGCCTTATGACGTCGCCATCATCGGCGATTACAACATTGGCGGCGACGCCTGGTCCTCGCGCATCCTGCTCGAGGAGATGGGGCTGAGAGTGGTCGCACAATGGTCCGGTGACGGTACGCTCTCGGAGATGGAACTGACCCCAAAGGTCAAGCTGAATCTCATCCACTGCTACCGCTCGATGAACTACATCAGCCGACACATGGAAGAGCGCTACGGTGTGCCCTGGATGGAATACAACCTGTTCGGACCAACCAAGATTGCCGAGTCGCTGCGCAAGATCGCCGAGTTCTTCGACGAGACCATCCAGGCCAACGCAGAGAAGGTCATCGCCAAGTACCAGGCCGAGTACGACGCCATTATCGCCAAGTACCGCCCGCGCCTGGAAGGCAAGAAGGTGATGCTCTACGTCGGTGGTCTGCGCCCACGTCACATCATCGGCGCCTATGAAGACCTGGGGATGGAGGTCGTCGGCACGGGCTACGAGTTCGCCCATAACGACGACTACGATCGCACCATTAAAGAGATGGGCGACTCGACGCTGCTCTTCGACGATGTCACCGGCTATGAATTCGAGGAATTCACCAAGGCCCTCAAGCCGGACATGATCGGATCTGGGATCAAGGAGAAGTACATCTTCCAGAAGATGGGTATCCCCTTCCGGCAGATG
>CAZEZH010000137.1:0-8190 GCA_964516305.1 uncultured Halochromatium sp.
CCCGGCGCCATGAACTCGGGACCAACGGGGTCGGTGACATGCTCAGCAATGATAGCGTCGATTCGCGCGCGGGCGCTGTCGTCGAGCTGCCAGCCGTCGATGCTGCTGACAGCGTCGAGCTGCGCCGGGCTGCGGGCGCCCCAGAGCGCGACGCTGTGGCCGGGCTGGTCGAGCAGCCAACGCAGCGCCAGGGCCATGACGTCTTTGCCGGCATGCGCTTGGGCAAACTCATCAAGCGCCGAGACCGCGGCGAGATACTGACCGAAGCGCGGCTGCTGAAACTTCGGGTCCGACTGCCGCAGGTCATCGCCCTCGAACGCCCGACCCGGAGTCATCCGCCCACTGAGCAGCCCACGGCAGAGCGCGCCATAGGTGACGGTGCCGATCCCGTGCTCGGCGCAATAGGGCAGCACCTCATCTCCCAGCTCGCGCTCGAACAGGTTGTAAGGCGGCTGGTTGGCATGCAAGGGCGCGACGGCGCGGAAGGCGTCCATCTGCGTGCTGTCATAGTTGGACACGCCAATCGCCCGAATCTTGCCGGCTTGCAGCAGGTCATCCATCGCCCGTGCAGTTTCGTCGATCGGTGTCTTCGGGTCCGGCCAGTGCACCTGATAGAGGTCGATGCGGTCGGTGCGCAGCCGGCGCAGCGAGTCGTCGACCTCGCGCATGATGCGATCGCGCGTCGCCTCGCGCCAGACCTGCTGGTGATCATCGGACCAATTCAGCCCGCACTTGGTCGCGAGTACCACCTTGTCGCGTAGCCCGTGGCGTTGCAGGGCATCGCCGACGATCTCTTCGGAGCGGCCCATGCCGTAGACTGCCGCGGTGTCGATGAAGGTGATGCCAAGATCGACGGCATGGCGGATGGTGTCGATCGACTGTTCATGATCAGTGCCGCCCCACATCCAGCCACCAATGGCCCAGGTGCCGAGCCCAATGCGCGACACCTCGATGCCGCTATCGCCAAGGATGGTGTATTCCATGAGAACTGCCTCTAGGTTGGGTGTCGATGGGAATGACCTGCTGGCGTATCGACAATACCCTAACAAAGTGAGGATGCCGGCGGTCAAGGCCAGAACCCTGCGCGATGGGGCGAACAAGACCGCCTCCCCGCAACGGCCCTCTGAAACGCGTTTCCGATATCAGGCGCGCGCACACGCGCTGCACATGCCAGACTTGGGCCTTTGCGGAACTGCCTGAAGCGCTCCAGTCAGTTCGAACGGAGAGGGCAAGATGCGCCATGCAAACCTTGACGGCCGTCATGTCATCGAGCCTGGATCGCCCGCACGTTCTAGGCAGCATTGAGCGTTGGCATCCCGGATGACTGACCAAGATCGCGAGACAAACCTGTGATGGCGATGCAAGGCCCGAGCGGTCGGCGCTCAATGCTGACAAGGGTTGGCCGCCTGCTCTGCTTCGTGCGGCGGGTGCTGCAGCATTTCAGCCGCAATCGCGGCCTGTTGCTGGCCGGCGGGGTCGGCTACAACATCCTGTTGTCGATCATTCCGCTGTTTGCGGTGCTGGCCGTCACGCTGTCGAAGGTCGTCAGCGAGGAGCGTCTGCTCGAGGTCATCGCGCTACAGGCACGTCTGTTGACACCAGGTCGCCCGGACCTGTTAATCGAAACCCTGCGCTCGCTGCTCGACCAACGCCAGCTGATCGGCTGGGTCGGCTTCGGCGTGATGCTGTTCTTCAGCTCGCTGGCGTTTCGGATGCTCGATGACGCCGTCGCCATCATCTTTCAACGTCATCGCCGCACGGCCTCACGGCGTCTTTGGGTGGCGGCGCTCCTGCCCTATGTCTATGTCGCCGTGCTCGGTGTCGCGCTGCTTGGCCTGACCGGCTTGGTCGCGCTGTTCAATACCATGGGCCGGCTCGATCTGAGCCTGCTCGGCATGCACCTGCCCCTCTCCGGCGCCGCGGTGTTCGGACTCTGGGCCTCCAGCTTCTTTGGCGTCGCCTTGCTGTTTGCATCCATCTACAAGATTCTCCCCGTGGTGCCGGTCCATATCGGCAGGGCGCTGATCGGCGGCTTGGTCGCCGCCGCACTCTGGGAGCTGATCCGGCTCGCGCTGGTCTGGTGGTTCGCCAAGGTGTCGATGGTGAATCTGGTCTATGGCTCGCTTGGCACGGTGGTCGTCTTGCTGCTGTACTTGGAGGCAGCGGCGGTGATCCTGCTGCTGGGCGCGCAGGTGATTGCCGAGCTGGAGCGGAGCGCCGAGGCTGGGCTGCCCTGGTATCAAGAGCCAGATCGACCCCCGTCGGCGTCAGAAAACAACTGCATCGGTGTAGGCTTCTAGACGGCGCCGAGCGACCCGAGCGAGGTTGTTGCCGAGGCGGAACAGCGTCCATCCAAGCCTCTTGAATAAGCTCAAGCGATACGCACAGGGCTGGCCAGACAAGCGGTCTGCGATTAGCATCCGCGCCTTTATCACCAACTTTAATATCATCATGAGGGATTTGCTGTGACCGATCTGCGTGTGCTCGTCTTGATTCCACTCCTCGTGGCCGTGCTAACCCCAGTCGCTGCAGAACCAACGACGCGCACGATCTCCGGACAGCTGACCTACCTGCAACGGATTGCGTTAACCCCGGATAGCCTCGTCGTGGTCGAATTTCGCGCTAACGATGATCAGGCGTTCACGGAGGAGACTCGCTTCGGCAGTGAAGGCCGGCAGGTACCGCTGCCGTTTGCGCTGCAGGTGCCGAGCAACACCAGCGGCAAAATCCGCAGCGCGATCTGGAGCGGCGGACGCCCGGCCTGGATCAGCGATCCGGTTGCCATCAAGGCGGGCGACGAGCCTCTAGAAGTGGGTGCCTTGCGACTCCAGCCCGTTACCCCGATGGGCTTCACGACAGTCATGCGTTGTGGCGAGACCGAGATCGAGATAGGCTCGATCGACGATCATCTGCGCCTGCGTGTCGACGGCAAGACCATCGACCTTCAGCCGACCCCTGCTGCCTCGGGCGCCAAATTTGCGGCCCAGGATGACCCGGAGACCTTCTTCTGGTCGAAGGGCAATAGCGCCTTGGTGAGCTTGGCGGGCGAGCCCCTGCCCGAATGCGTCGCGGCGGTCCCGGTCGAGAAGGCGCCGTTCAGGGCGCGTGGCAATGAGCCCGGCTGGAACGTGACGATGAGCGGCGAGCAGATCGCTCTCTCGCTCGACTACGGCACCCGCGAGATCAAGGCCAAGCTGCCTGAGCCTGTCGAAACCAACGGTATACGGGTCTACAGCCTGCCGGAGCAGAACCTCAGCATCCGCATCAGTGAGCACCCCTGCAGCGATACGATGACCGGCATGCCTTATCCGAGCACCGTCGAGCTCGAGATCGAGGATCAGCGTCTGACCGGCTGCGGAGGTGAGCCGCGGGCTTTGCTCGAGGGACCAGAGTGGACGGTCAGCAGGCTCGACGGCGAGCCGGTGCCGGATGAGGTCTCGGTCACCATCAACTTTCTTGACGACGACCGCATCGCCGGCAGCAGCGGTTGCAACCGTTTCATGGGCGGCTATGCGCTGACCGGCGAGGGACTCTCATTCGGCCAGATCGCCGGCACCATGATGGCCTGCCCGGAGCTGCAGATGCAGACCGAGCAGCGTTTCCTTGGGCTGTTACAAGGCATCACCCGTTTCGAGATCCCCTCAGAGAATGAGCTTCTGTTGATCACAAGCGAGGACAAGCGCATCAAGGCCGAGCGTTGATGCCCCTTTTGGAAGCGAGCCCACCATTGATGATGCGTTCGCCTGCCCGCACCCTCGGTCAAGCAAACCTGACCGCGCCACTCGGGAATCGACCGCAGCATGAACAGCCCCAGCGACCTTCACAGTATCGACCGCGTCGCGGTTGAGACCACAGCAGCCCCGCTATTCGCGTTCGACAACAGCTACGCCCGCCTACCCGAGCACTTCTATGCGCGCGTCCCGCCAACGCCAGTCGCCGAGCCGGGGCTGCTGCGACTCAACCGGCCGCTGGCCGAGCAACTCGGGCTCGATGCCGATGCCCTCTCGACCCCCACCGGCGCGGCCATCTTCGCCGGTAATCTGATCCCGGAAGGCGCCGATCCGATCGCGATGGCCTACGCTGGCCATCAATACGCGCAGTTCGTGCCGAGCCTGGGCGATGGCCGCGCCATCCTGCTTGGCGAGCTGATCGACCGCGATGGGGTGCGGCGCGATCTCCATCTGAAGGGTGCCGGACGCACCCCCTTCTCGCGCTCGGGTGATGGTCGCGCGGTGCTCGGCCCAGTATTGCGCGAATATGTGCTCGGTGAGGCGATGGCCGCACTGGGCATCCCAACGACGCGCGCCTTGGCCATGGTCGCGACTGGTGAAGAAGTCTATCGCGAGCGTATCGAGAGCGGCGCCGTGCTGGTGCGCATCGCCGCGGGCCATGTGCGGGTCGGCACCTTCGAGTACTTCGCCCGACGCGGCAACACCGAGGCGGTCAAGACCCTGGCCGACTATGTGATCGAGCGCCATTATCCTGACTGCGCCGAGGCCGAGCAGCCGTATCAGGCCCTGCTTGAGCAGGTGGTCAAGCGCCAGGCCGAGCTGATCGGGCAATGGATGCTGGTTGGCTTCATCCATGGCGTGATGAACACCGATAACGTCGCAATCTCGGGCGAGACCATCGACTACGGTCCCTGCGCCTTCATGGACGCCTTCCATCCGCAGACCGTCTACAGCTCGATCGATCGCTTTGGCCGCTATGCCTGGGATCAGCAGCCCCGCATCGGCTACTGGAACCTGACTCAGCTCGCCAATTGTCTACTGCCGCTGCTCGGCGGGGATGAAGACGAGGCCAAGCAGACCGCACGCAACGCGCTCGACACCTACGGCAAGGCCTTCGAGACGCGCTACTACGGTGGCTTGCGGACCAAGATCGGCCTGCTCGATGAGCGTGCCGGCGATGATGATCTCGCCCTCGATCTGCTCGGACGCATGGCCGCGCAGCAGGCGGACTTCACGAATACGTTTCGCGCGCTCTGCGAGGTCGATGCCGACGACCCAGCGACGGATGCGTCCGTGCGCAGGTTGTTCGCAGACCCCGCCGCGTTTGACCAATGGGCGCTGCAGTGGCGCGAGCGCCTGGCCACCCAGACCCAGCCCGACAGCGAGCGCCAAGCGGCGATGCGTGCGGTGAATCCGGCCTACATCCCGCGCAATCATCGCGTCCAGCAGGCGATCGACGCCGCCAACAACGGCGACCTCGAACCACTCGACCGACTGCTCGAGGTGGTCTCGCAACCCTATGAGGAGCACCCGGCACGGGCTGAATACCGACAGCCGCCGCGGCCGGATGAGGTCGTTGAGCGCACCTTCTGCGGGACCTGAAGGCAGAGCCTCAGATGCTGGCCGAGCGGGACATGACTCGCGCTGCACTAAAACTGACCGCTCTCCATTTTGAATAGGTCGAGGGAGAGATCGATCAGATCAAACAGATCGCGAGCGGATTGACGAATGAGGTCAATATCTTGGCGTTGCTCCTCGCTGAGGCTCTCGTCGATCAGCAGCATTTCGGACAGATTGATGATGGGATGGAGCGGCACTTTCAGGTCGTGGCGCAGGATGCGCTCGACATCTTCCCGGATCTGCTCGAACTCCTTGCGTTCCTTGATATCTTGCTTGACCGCAATGTAATTGCGCAGCACCCCGTCCTCATCGAACACCGGCGAGATGATGCTTTCCACCCAGTACGACTGCCCCTGTTTGTTGCGGTTAACCAATTCGCCACGCCAGGTCTCGCCACGCTCCAGGGTTGTCCATATCTGCCGGTAGAAAGGCTGACCTTGTTCGCCCGAATTCAAGAAACGCGAATTTTTCCCGATCGCTTCCTCGCTGGAATAACCGCTCAGCTGGGTAAAATGCGGGTTGACATAGACAATGTTGCCATAGATGTCAGTCACGGTGATGGAGACCGGCGCGTGTTCCACTGCCCGCCTAAAGATCCGTAACCGCGCATCCTGCACGCGTTGCTGGGTCACATCGAGCGCGATGCCCTCGATCAGGTCCAGCTCGCGCTCCTCATCGCAAATCCGGTAGGCATGAATCTCAAGCTGGCGCCAGTCGCCATCGGGGTGGCGAAATGCCAGCTCAAAGCGCGCGTTCTCATCGCCCTGCGACAGCCACAGCCAGCGCGCCTCGTGGAGTTTCGCCAGCGACTCCGCCGACCAGTCGGCCAGGTCGCACCAGGATTGTCCAATGGCCTCATCGGCAGAGGCGCCGTCGAGCAACGCCTTGAAGCCCTCGCTGAGATACAGCAGTTTGCCATCGGGCGCATTGGTGAAGAAAAATAGCCGATCCCCCAACTGGGATGTCAAACGCGCGAAACGCGCTTGGCTGGCGCGCAACGCGGTCTCGGCCCGTTTACGCTCGGCGATCTCGCGCGCCAGCAAGGCGTTTTGGGTTGTCTGTTCGTCACGTTCGCGAATCACACGCGCCACCAGCTCGTTGCTCGCCTGCAAGATTTGCCGCGACTGCTTGATCTGACTGGCCAAGGCGAGCTGGGCCTTGATTCGCGCCTGCACCAAGCGGGCATTCATCGGCTTGGTGACATAGTCGACGGCGCCGACCTCAAACCCAAGCTCCTCGTCTTCGGGACGATCCCGGGCGGTGAGAAAGATGACCGGTGTCTGATGGATACCAGGAAGGCGTTTCAACTGCCGACACAGGTCATAGCCATCCATCTCCGGCATCATGATATCGAGCAGAAAGAGATCGGGCGCAGCAGACTGGCGCACCGACTGACGCACCATGGTCAGCGCCTCAGCGCCTGAGCTCGCCACACGCACGCGATACTCTTGCTTGAGCGTGTTGAACAGCACCTTGAGATTGTCGACCTGGTCGTCGACCACCAGGATCGATGGCATGCTTGGCATCGCAGACTCCACGGCTTTAGCCAATCTAAACCGGCCGATCAGCCGGGTTCTAGCCAGTCACTGAGCACAAGCCCTTTCCGTGCCTGCGCCAGCGTGGCGCTGGCTTGGGGAAAGCGATAGCCGGAGATCTGGCGCTCCAGGCGTCGATACGCTTCTGCGTCGAGGCCGGCCTGCAGCAGGGCGTTTTCCTGGCACCACCGCTCTTCTGCCACCGGGTCGTGGGCATCGGCCAAGTCTTGCAGCTCGGCGAGCACCTCGTTCAGGCGAGCGCGGTTCACAGGCAAGGCGGCGGTTGGCATGGCAGCGGTCGGATCAGTCGTGTTCGACCCGTTCGAATCACGCCAAGCGGCGATGGCCGCCAGTGCCGGTTGCAATAGCTCGGCGAGTTGCATGTGCGCTTGGGCAATCTTGGCGCGCACCTGTGGATGATCGCGCAGCCTATCTTCCAGCGCACGCGCGGCGGCGCGAATCTCAATCAGCCCCAGCATGCCGGCGGCACCGACCAAGCTATGCGCCTCATACTCCGCTAGGGCGTGGTCAGCGGCTGCCAATGCCGCATCGATGCGCGCTAGGCGCCCGCCATGATTGTCGGCAAACAATCTCAGGAACTTTCGCCAGCTGTCCACATCAGGCCCCAACATGATCCGCAGCTCAGCAGGGTCCAACCCGCGGATGGCGGGCAGATCGAGCGTCTCGGCAAGTCGCTCAGGCTCTGTTTGAGGCTCAGGCTGAGCATGAGCGCCGCCTTGCACCTCCAGCCCAAGTTGTTCAGCCAAGATACCATAGAGGCGCGCCGGCTCGAAGGGCTTGCCCAGATGGGCGTTCATGCCGGCCTCGCGGGTGTGGATCACATCTTCATCGCGCACATGCGCGGTCAGGCCGATGATCGGCAGCGCGGCGCCATCGGGCAGTGCGCGGATACGCCGGGTCGCTTCCAGCCCGCCCATCTCCGGCATCTGGATGTCCATCAGTACCAGATCGAAGGCCGCGCAGCCCTGTTCGCGCAGTTGCGCAAGCGCCGCAACGCCCTGCTCGGCCTCACTGACGCGGATCCCGGCGCGCTCCAGGAGGACGCGTGCGACCTCGCGATTGAACGCATTATCCTCGACCATTAGCAGGCGCCGTCCGGCCAACTCGGGCGGCGCCTGCGTCAAGGACAAGGTGGTCTCGCGCACGGGTCGTTCGTCCGGCAGCGAGCATTGGAGCCACAGGGTGAACCAGAAGGTGCTGCCCACGCCAAGCTGGCTGTCCACGCCAATGCAGAACTCCTGACATAGCGCCAAATTCAATGCGACTGGATCGCCTCAAAAACG
>CAZEZH010000138.1:0-4375 GCA_964516305.1 uncultured Halochromatium sp.
GGCGCGCGAACCCTGAACGATATTCGCCCCGGCGGGCGTGTGCGCATCCACCGGCACCATGCCGAGGCTGCGGTCCGCCAACGCCTGCTGGACCTGGGCCTGATGCCGAATGTGGTGGTGACGGTGGTACGCAGCGCACCGTTGAACGACCCGATCGAGCTCAAGCTCGAGGCCTCGAGCATCACCCTGCGACGCCGTGAAGCCATCACCATCGAGGTGACCAGCGAGGACAGTGAATCATGAGCAAGCGCGATGGGGTCTTGGTGGCCCTGGCAGGCCAGCAGAACGCCGGCAAATCGACCCTGTTCAATGTGTTGACCGGGGCGCGCCAGCATGTGGCCAACTATCCGGGCGTCACCGTCGACAAGAAGTACGGCCAGTACCGTGATGCGGTCGGCAGCGTTTACACCGTTGATCTCCCGGGCACCTACAGCCTGACCTCGTTCTCGCTCGAGGAGCGGGTCGCGCGCGAGTTCCTGCTCGGTGATCGACCGGATGTGACGGTCAACGTGGTCGATGCCTCCAATCTGCGCCGCTCTCTGCATCTGACGCTGCAGATCCTGGAGATGGAGCTGCCCTCGGTGCTGGCGCTAAACATGATGGATGTGGCCGAGGGGCGTGGTCTCCAGATCGATCAGGCCTTGCTAGCCGAGCGGCTGCACCTGCCGGTCGTGGCCACCGTTGGCCGCAAAGGGCAGGGACGCGAGGCATTGCGTGAGGCGGTGCGTGCCGAGGCGTCCCGGCAGGTCGAGACCCCGACACCACCGCCGGTGCTGGTCGACTACGGGACGCTCGAGCCGGTCATCGCCCAGGTCCAACAACGCCTGGCGCCGTTCAAGGCCGTGGCCGATCTACCGCAGCGCTGGCTTGCGATCGAGCTGCTCGAGGGTGACAGCCAAGCGGTCAGCATCCTGGTCGATCGGCTCGGGGAACCGGCGGCGCGACCGCTGCGCGAGGTGGTGGGTGACTCGATTGCCGAGTTCGAGCAGCGCCGAGGCATGGAGATCAGCGATTATGTCGTTGGCTGCCGCGATCGGGCCGTTGAGCGGCTGCTCGATGGCGTCGTCAGCGGCGCCGACCGCAGTCGCACGACCTTGACCGATCGGGTCGATCGGGTGGTGCTGAATCGCTGGCTGGCGCCGGGCTTCCTGCTGCTGACCGTGTTCGCGATCTATCAGGTCTCGATCGTCTGGGGCTATGAGCTGACCAACGTCACCTGGCCCTACTTGGCGAAGGCACGTGAGCTAATCTCCGGGCTGCTGCCGAGCGCGCATTTCCTGGTCGATCCCTATGTGCGCTCGCTCGGGCTCTGGCTGGTCGATTCGGCCAATACATTGCTCAACTATGTGCCGATCTTCATCATCCTCTTCGCCTGCATCGCCATCGTCGAGGACTCGGGCTACATGGCCAGGATCGCCTTCATCCTCGATAAGGTGCTGCATCGCTTCGGCCTGCACGGCCAGAGCACGCTGCCGCTGATCCTCGGCGGTGTCTTCGCCGGCGGCTGTGCGGTGCCCGGTGTCATGGCGACCAAGGGCATCCCGGACAATCGCGCGCGCATGGCGACCATCTTCACCGTGCCGTTCATGAACTGTCTGGCCAAGGTGCCGCTCTACACGCTGCTGCTCGGGATCTTCTTCGTCGAGCACAAGTCGCTGATGATGTTCTACATCTCGACCATGAGCATCGTCTTTGCGCTGCTCGTGGCCAAGCTGCTGACCAAGACCGTGCTCAGCGGCCAGGAGACCTCGCCGTTCGTGATGGAGCTGCCGCACTATCATCTGCCGACCTTCAATGGCGTTGCCCGACGTGCGATTGAGCGCACCTGGCAGTACATCAAGAAGGTCGGCACTGTGGTGCTGGCGGTCGCCGTGGTGGTCTTCGTACTGCTGCACCTGCCGGGTCTGCCGGAGGCGCGTAAGGCGCATTTCCAGCAGGAGGCCGAGGCCGCGATCGAGCGCTTCGAGCAGACGCTGGCGGACAATCCCTATCGCGAGCTGGCAACCGGAGACCATCTGGTGCCATTGATCAACTACTTCACCGACTATAAACGCGCCAAGCTCAACGCCAAGGGCGCGGCCGGCTCCAAGAAGGTCACCGAGCGCTTCCAGGCGCGCAATGCCGACTTCTACCCGCTGGTGAAGCGCGGCGGCGATCGCGACACCAAACAGGCGGCCCGCGCACTCAAAGTGCTGGCGCGCGACCGCCAGAAACTGCGCCTGCAGATGCGCGAGGAGCGCATCACGCACTCGATCCTCGGCACCATCGGCCGCGGCATGGAGCCGATCACCCAGTTCGCTGGTTTCGATTGGAAGATCAATGTCGCGCTGCTGGCGTCCTTTGCCGCTCGTGAAAGCAGTGTTGCCACCTTGGGCGTGCTGTTCCAGCAAGGTGATGACGAGAACCAGACGCTCGAGGAGCGCATGGGCCAGGAGACCCGAGAGGGTGGCGCAACGGCTTTGTTGGCGGTGTCGATGATCCTGTTCTTCGCGCTCTACCCGCCCTGTCTGGCCACCACCATGATGGTCAAGGTGCAGACCGGCTCGTACAAATGGATGGCGTTCTCGATCATCTTCCCGACCATTCTCGGCTTGGCCGTCGCAAGCGCGGTCTACAGCATCGGCACCGCAGTCGGCGCTACCGGCATCGAGGCGATGTCGGCGGTCTATTGGAGCGCGTTCTTGCTGCTGTTGATCGTTGGCCTGCTCAGTGACCGCAAGGCAAGCCGGCTGCTGCGGCAGCGATTCTCGGAAGGTTAACGTGAATCTCACGCAGCAATTGATCTGCCGGGGGTGCGCGGCGTCATGAGCGTTAGGGAGCTGGCCCTGACCAAAAGCAAGCGCGTGGCTGCGAGTGCGCCACGCCGTCTTGAGTTGCACGTAGAGGGGATGAGCGATGGCCGAGCCTGACCCACGATCGCAAGCACCAACAGCGTCGCCAGACAGTCTGGTGGCTCAGGCTGAGAGTGCGCGGGAGGATGACAGCCTGGTGCAGACCTCGCCGCCATTAACGCTGGTCGATGCCGGAATCATGGCGCTGATCTTCGGTGTGGCGCTCTGGTATCTCTACCGGCAGTTCTGGCGCAAGCGCGGCGCTTGCGGTGGCTGCGCCAAGGGGGCAGGTGGCGGTTGCGCGGTCGCTCGCACGGTTGCTAACGCGTCGGCATCGGCGCAATCGCCGCGCTTGCCCCAGGTGCATCCTGTCTCAGTCGATGCCGAGTGCAAGCGATCCAAATGACCGCCGCAATCCAGGTCGAGCAGCTCGCGCACCGCTACGGGCGGCGCCTCATCTACTCGGATCTGAGCTTCAGCATCCCGCAAGGCAAGGTCGTTGCCTTGCTCGGCAAGAACGGCGTTGGCAAGACCACCCTGATCCGGCTGCTGATGGGCTTCCTGCGCCCGAGCGCCGGTTGTTGTCAGGTGCTCGGCGAGCCCTCGCATGCGCTCTCACCGGCGACGCGGGCGCGCATCGGACTCTTGCTCGAGGGCCATCTGACCTATGACCTGATGACCATCGCGCAGATCGAGCGCTTCTATCGGCCGTTCTATCCGCGCTGGCGGCGTGAGCTGTACTTCGATCTGGTCGATCGGCTCGGGCTGCCCCATGACCATCGCATCAGCAACATGTCCTGCGGCCAACGCTCGCAGGTGGTGCTGGGGCTGATCTTCGCCCAGGACCCGGACCTGATGATCCTCGACGACTATTCGATGGGGCTCGATGCGGGCTATCGGCGGCTGTTCCTGGACTATCTGCGGCGCTTCCTCGACGAGGGCGGCAAGACCGTGTTCGTCACCTCGCACGTGGTGCAGGATATGGAGTCGCTGGTCGATGAGGTGATCTTCCTGCAGCGGGGTGGGGCACTGCGACAGCTGCCGTTGGCCGATTTTCGGCGCGATTTCCGTTGCTTCGGTTTCCAGATCGACGGCGGCTCAGCACCGCAGCCGGACGGCCTGATCGAGAACGTCGATCTGCACGGCCGCGAGCCATACCTCTACAGCTTCGCCGACCGCGAGCCGCTTGAGGCGCACCTAGCGATGCATTGGCCGCAGGTCCGGCTCGGCGACGAGCAGCCGCTGTCGCTCGAGGATGCCTTCATCGGCCTGACCGGGAAGTATTGAGAGGAGCGATCGGCCATGCGAGCGACCATGCTGTCGGCAATCTTTCTGAAGGAGTGGCTCAAGGTGCGCTGGGTCTGGCTCGGGCTGCTGGTGCTGCATCTGGGGATGCTGTTGTACCTGTTGCTCGCCATCCGCCATCAGTTTCGGGTCGAGCACTCGGAGATGATCTGGTATTGGGCCTTCGAGCTGCGTCGGCTGTTATATGAGCCGATCCAATACCTGCCGCTGCTCACCGGGGTGCTGATCGCGATCGCGCA
>CAZEZH010000138.1:4475-7996 GCA_964516305.1 uncultured Halochromatium sp.
CCTGGCGCTGTTGGAGCCAGCCGCGCCGCGTCGACTTGTCTATCTTGGGCTGAGCGCGGCCTTCTTGGCGCTGCTCTACCAGCATCGCGGCTATCAGGAATACGACCAGGTGCTGCCGGTGCTGATCGCTCTCGCGCTGCTGCTCGTGCCGGCGGTGATTCTGCCCGCCCATCGCTATCGCCACCAAAGCTGACCCGGAGCTGATGCACCATGACTGCCAGGATTGCCCGCTGGTCCTTGTTGCTGCTGACCATCGTCCTGCTCGCGGTCTGGTGGCCCTTGCTCAAAGATCTGCTGTTCGAGTACCGCTACGGCAAGACCGACCTGTTCTACAGCCCGGTGATCGAGCGCTTCGTCTATAAGGAGCTGCTCGGCGAGGGCCATCAGTTCATCTATCGCGACCAAGACGGCAACGACTACGACCGCCAGACCTTCGAGACCCTGATCCCGTTCATCTACTACAAGAACATGGAGTTGTGGGGAAAGCTGCCGTTGCAGCTCGCTGGCCAGAGCTTCGATAAGGCGCAGATCCAGGCCGCGCGCCAGGTGCTGGAGCTGAAACCGGGCGAGCTGCCGGGGCATGCCCCGCGCATCCAGCTGTTTCCGCTGCTCGAGGCCAATCCCGGCCGCGCCCGGCTGCGCTTTCCGGAGGATATCCTACGTCCCGGCGAGCGGCTGACCTTCATCAACAGTGATCACAACCGGATCGACCCCGAGCTGACTGCGCGCTTCACTGAAGCGCTGAGCGAGGCTGGCTTCGTCTGGCCGGTGCAGGCGACCTTTGGCCGGGTCTCGATCCTCAAGGCGTTCGATGCCGGTTTCTTCCTGCTCGATCGCGCCGGCCAGCTGTTTCAGCTCCGTCGGGTCGATGGCCTGCCGGAGATCACGCCGGTGCCGCTGCCCGAGGGGCTTCAGGTGCATCATCTGAAGGTGGCCGAGAACAAGCGCGGCGACTATCTTGGACTCATCCTGGGTGAGGACGGTCGACTCTTCCTGCTCGGCCAGGATGATGGCCGTCGAACCGCGGCCGGACTGACCCCGCTCGCGCTTCCGGGCTACGAACCGGAGACCATGGCGCTGAAGATCCTGTTCAATCCCCTGCATCGAACCGCGATCTACTCCAACCAACGCCAGATCAAGGCCGTCGCCATGAATCGAGCCTTCGAGCCGATCGCGCGCTATGAGCGCCTCATGGCCATGGCCGAGCCGCGCCTCGTCGACCGGGTCTGGGAGGCCTTGGTGCCGTTTAGCCTGGATCTGCGCGACCCCAACGGGCGCTATCTCCGGCTCAGCCTGGATGTCCACGCCCTCGCGGCGCTGCCGGCCAGTGCTGTCGCTCTCCTGCTCGCATGGCTGTTGCTGAGGCGGCGGGGCTTGCGGTTTCTTGCCATGACGCCGAGCTTGCTGCTGGTGGCCTTCACCGGCGTCTATGGACTGATTGCCGTCGGGCTGATCCCGCCCGAGCCGTCGGACCGGGCCGTCGCCAGCGTCGGTGATCTTGGGCGGACGGCGATGGAGCCAGGCGCCACCTGAGCGACGGGGCGCTTGCCGATGTCGGCGCTGCTCAATCACCTGCTGCCGTTTCGCCGAGCCGAGGCGCGCGCCTCAGGGCGCCCGCCGGTTCTGCTGGTGATCGGCGCTCACCGCGAAGAGCTGAGCTTTGGCGAGGCCGTTGCCGCCCAGCTCGATCGCCAGCGTATCGACCTGCTGCGCATCCCGGTCGGGATCTCTGGGCAGCGGCCCGGTCCAGACGCGCTTGAGGGGTATCGCCAGCGCCACGCCGAACTCTATCGGCAGATCCTGGAGCATGTTCAGCCAGAGCAGCGGGTCCTGATCGATCTGCATACCGGCTTCGACGAGCGTCTGTACTCGGCCGATGTGCTCTGTGGCGAACCGGCGCTGCTGCGCTGCATCGAGCACAAGGCGTCGCAGCCAGGTGCACCGGGCGGCGGTGGCATGCGCGCAGTGCGGCTGGTGGCATCCGATCGCGATGCCGTGCCCAGCCCCGGAGAACGCCTGCAGGCCGAATCCTGGCCCTGGGTCAGCCCTGTGTTGCCAGAGGCGATTTGGAACAGTCGGCGCCCACTCTATGTTGGCGTCGAGGTCTATCTGGCCTCGTCCTCCTGTGCCTCATCCTCCTGTGGAACCCCAGCCGAGGTGCGCTTGGCCGCAGCCGTGATCGAGGCAGTCAGTGACTGTGCGCTGTCGGTGCAGCGCGAGATGGCCCCGGGCTGAGTCTCAGACCACTGCTGAGTCTCAGATCACTCAAGTTGGGCGCATCCAAGGTTGTGCGCTCACTCATCCAGTTCGCGCCGCAGCGCCCGCAATACATCCCAGCGCCGGCAGCGCGGGGAGGTCGGACAGGATAACAAGGCATCGCGCAGCCAGCCGCGCAGGCTTGTTTGTCTAGCCCTTGTTTGTCTAGTGGATGAACGCTGAGCAGGCTCCGGCCTCCGAATCCAGGGAATCCAGGTTGTCGCATCCGCAGCCTGCGGTGCGAGTGCATCAACCCCTTCGGCCATGTTGGGATTGCAAGGTTCTCTGTTCGGCATCGCTTCAGTCTCTCCTGTTGCCCGATGATCAGACAGTATCATAGTGGATAACAAATACAAATCACTCGCATTAAGCAGAGAGAATCGATGGTCTTTTTGTCAGGTTTGGGGTTGACGAGCAGATAAGAGCTGCTAACCTAATTGAGAATCGTTCTCAAAAAAGAGAGCGGTCCTCCAGCCAGCCCCGACGTCGAGATCGACGGCCAGCCGGATCTGTTCAAGACCACTTGGGCCTCGAGGCCCCATGACGGAGACACTGGCATGCAACACCTGTCCAACGGCACCGCTGATCCAATCCTCGCCCTTGATGCCCTCCCGCTGCATCTGCCGCCTGAACAGCTCAAGGCGCGTCTCGCGGGCCTGATCCGGGCCTCGGTTAGTCAGGGCGCCGCAGCCGTAGCGGAAGCGGTGGTGCGCCATTTCCAGGCGCTCTCCCTGCACCCGCAGCTCGCGGCCGATCTGGATCAGCGCGCTGCCTATTGCCGTGGTGCGCGCCATTGGCGTGGACTGGCCGCGATCGGTGAGCGCTCTGTGAGCCAGTGCGCTGGGCGCGTTCCAGCAGGAGCCCACTGATGGCAAGCCCCTACCTGACCGACTTCAGCGCCGGGTTTGCCAATGCGCATTTGGCTGCGACCGGGACGGAGACGAGCCTGCGGTCCTCGTCTGGAGCACGGCCTGTGTCTAGACCTTCGTGCGGCTTGAATGCCGAGCAGCAGGTTGTTGGGCAGAAGCCGCTATCCAGACAGAAGCAGGTTCATGGCCTGGGGCAGGTGCCCATGCCCATGCAGCCTTCCGAGCAGGTTCGCTACCTCGGGCACTGGCCGGAGCTTTTGGCGGATCTGGCGCTCCTTGGGCGCGTCTGGGTCGAGACCGAGCAGCACGGTCTTCGCATGGCCCAGCGTCAGCGCCTCAGTGGACTACGGGTGCAGGGCATGCTGGGGTATCTCAACACGCCTGAGTATCAACTGC
>CAZEZH010000139.1:0-7955 GCA_964516305.1 uncultured Halochromatium sp.
GTCTCTACTAATAATATTATTATCTTCCCAAGATTGTAATTTTTCTTCAACTAAGACCGGTGATCAAGAGTCGATCTATGATGCAGCGATGCGTTATGAGACCGAGGGTGTGCCGGCAATCGTGATCGCCGGCAAGGAGTACGGCTCCGGCTCCTCGCGCGACTGGGCCGCGAAGGGACCACGCCTGCTCGGCGTGCGGGCGGTGATCGCCGAGAGCTATGAGCGCATCCATCGTACCAATCTGGTCTGCATGGGCATCCTGCCGTTGCAGTTCCCGTCCGGTGAGAGCGCCGAATCGCTCGGCCTGACTGGCACCGAGCTGTTCAACATCGGCGATCTCGACGATGGCAACGCCAAGCAGGTCGAGGTGACCGCGACCCATGCCGATGGCAGCGAGGTCCGCTTCCAGGCCAAGGTTCGCATCGACACCCCGAACGAGGCCGATTACTACCGCAACGGCGGCATCCTGCACTATGTGCTGCGGCGGTTGGCGGCGGCCTAAGGGTAGAGTGAGCCTGATGGATTTATCTCCTCTTACGGCCATTTCACCGATAGACGGCCGCTATGGCGCCAAGACCGCTGATCTGCGCTCGATCTTCAGTGAATTCGGGCTGATTCGGCATCGGGTCGTGGTCGAGATCGCCTGGCTCAAGGCGCTTGCCGATTGCCCTGAGATCGCCGAGGTGCCGGCGCTATCCAACGACGCCCAGCAGCGGCTCGATGCGATCGGCGGTGAGTTCTCGGTCGAGGACGCTGCGCGCATCAAGGCCATCGAGCGCACCACCAATCACGACGTCAAGGCGGTCGAGTACTTCCTGAAGGAGTGCATCGCCGATCATGCCGAGTTGGCGGCGGTCGCGGAGTTCATCCACTTCGCCTGCACCTCCGAGGACATCAATAACCTGGCGCACGGGCTGATGCTCAAGGACGGGCGCGACCATGTGCTGCTGCCGCGCATGGACGCGCTGATCGAAGCTCTGCGCACACTGGCGCATTGCCATGCGGAGCTGCCGATGCTCTCGCGCACCCACGGTCAGCCGGCCTCGCCGACCACCCTCGGCAAGGAGCTTGCCAACCTGGTGTACCGGTTGCGGCGGCAGCGCGACAGCGTCGCCACCGTGGCGGTGCTGGGTAAGATCAACGGCGCCGTCGGCAACTACAATGCCCATCTGGTCGCCTATCCAGAACTGAACTGGCCCGATTTTGCGCAGCAGTTCGTTGAGTCACTCGGTCTGGGCTGGAATCCCTATACCATCCAGATCGAGCCGCACGACGGCATGGCCGAGCTATTCGATGCCATCGGTCGCTTCAATACCGTACTGATCGATGGCTGTCGCGATCTCTGGGGCTATATCTCGCTCGGCTACTTCAAGCAGCGAACTGTAGAAGGCGAGGTCGGCTCCTCGACCATGCCGCATAAGGTCAATCCGATCGACTTCGAGAACGCCGAGGGCAATCTCGGCATTGCCAATGCGCTCTTTGATCATCTGTCCGCCAAGTTGCCAATCTCGCGCTGGCAGCGTGATCTGACCGATTCGACCGTGCTGCGCAACCTGGGCGTTGCGATCGCGCATACGTTGATCGCGCTGGATTCAGCCCTCAAGGGCGTTGGCAAGCTCGAAGCCGATGGCGAGCGCCTGGCGGCGGATCTGGACGCCAACTGGGAGGTGCTCGCCGAGCCGATCCAGACCCTGATGCGCCGCTATGGGGTCGAGCAGCCCTATGAAAAGCTCAAGGCGTTGACGCGCGGGCAGCGCATCGGCCCGGATGCGCTGGCGACCTTCGTCGAGACACTTGACATTCCGGATGCGGCTAAGGCCGAGCTGCGGGCGCTGACGCCGGCGCGTTACATTGGTAACGCGGCGGAGCAGGCGCGGGCGATCTAGGTCGGAGGCTTGCGGCCTGAATCTCGCGTGCACTCAGTCAGACGCATCCATGGTGGCGAGTATCGGCCTCAGCACCTGCTGCTCGGAGCGGCCTTCATCGTCCTCGGTGAATTCTGCTTTGCGTCGATGGGGGTCGGCATTCGCGTCGTCTCGGTAGAATTGCCGAATTCGATGGTCGTGTTCGGGCGCAATCTGATTGGTCTGATGTTGGTCGCGCCCTGGCTGTTGCGCCATGGCGTTGGCGATGTAAAAACCAGAGTACCGGGCCTGCATCTGCTGCGTGCGCTGGCCGGCGTTGCCGCCATGTATTGCTTCTTTTACGCAATCGCTGAGCTGCCCTTGGCCGAGGCGATGCTGCTCAAGCTGACCGCACCGATCTTTATCCCTCTCATCGCCATTGTCTGGCTGCATGAGCGGGTCACCGGCCTGCTCTGGGTGGCCCTCGGGGTCGGCTTTGCAGGCGTGATCCTGATCTTGGAGCCCGATCCGAGCCGGCATTGGGTCGGCGTGTCGCCGGTGGCGTTGGTCGGCCTGCTGGGCGGTGTGTTGGCGGCGGTGGCCAAGGTCACGGTGCGCCGGCTCTCGCGTAGCGAGCCCACCGGGCGTATCGTCTTCTACTTCGCGCTCATCGGTGTCTCCATCTCGGCACTGCCGTTATTCTGGAACTGGCAGACGCCGACCGCAATCTCGCTGCTTTGGCTACTTGGCATTGGTATCGCCGCGACCCTGGGCCAGTTGGCGCTGACGCGTGGTCTCTCCTTGGCGCCGGCGTCACGCATGGGTGCCTTTGGCTACTTCTCAGTCGTGTTCGGCGCCGGCTATGGGTGGCTGTTTTGGGACGAACCGCTGACCCTGACGCTGATGCTGGGCAGTCTGTTCATTGCTGCCGGTGGGCTGCTGGCGAGCCGCTCCAACCATTTCCGGCGTGTTGAGCCGACTGCAGCTTTCGGGCAGGCCGCGGCCACTCACGCCGTCTCTGAGTGCAGGGTCGACGGGTTCCCTGCCCAGGAACTCCCCGTCTCCGCGTCAGATAGATCGTCACGCACCGAGGTTCCCACCAGTCCATGAGCGCGCTGCCAGATTTTCCCGAGCTTCGGTTTCCCGACGGCCTGGATGCAGAGGGCTTCCTCGCGCATTACTGGCAGCGCGAACCCCTGCTCATGCGCCAGGCCTTGCCCGGGTTTGAGAACCCGTTGCCTGGCGATGAGCTGGCCGGTCTTGCCTGCGAGCCCGATGTCGAGTCACGGATCGTCCTGGAGCGGGCGGAACAGAGTCCCTGGCAGGTTCAGCACGGGCCATTCGATGCTGCGCGTTTTGCCGCCTTGCCGCCGAGTCACTGGACGCTGTTGGTCCAAGACGTCGACAAGCACATCACCGAGATCGGCGCTTTGCTTGAGCGTTTCGATTTCCTACCACGCTGGCGCATCGATGACCTCATGGTCAGCTATGCCGAGGATCAGGGCTCGGTCGGCCCGCATGTCGACGATTACGATGTCTTCCTGATTCAGGCCGAGGGGTACCGGCGCTGGCGCATCGCGACCGATCCAAACCTGCCGTTGGAACTGATTCCTGACCTCGAGATCCGTATCCTGCAGCAGTTTTGGGCTGATCAGGAGTGGCTGCTAGAGCCGGGCGATATCCTCTATCTGCCGCCTGGCGTACCGCATTGGGGAGTCGCCGAGGGGCCCTGTCAGACCTGGTCGGTAGGGTTGCGCGCTCCGGCCTGGCGTGAGCTGGCCGATGATTGGTTGGCGCAGGTTGCTGATCGATTCACGCCGCCGGGGCGCTGGCAGGATCGGCGGTCCGCGCCTCCCTCAGATCCCGCTGAGCTTGATCAGGAGACCCTCTTGACCATGCGGGCAGTGATCGAGTCTGGCGTTGCAAGGGCTAGGGCCGGTGACTTTGCTGCCTGGCTTGGTGCCTGGCTCACCGATCCAAAGCTCAACCTGGAATTGGAGCCTCGCGAGCCGCCCTGGCCGGAAGCGGAAGTGATCTCAGCCCTGGAGGCGGTTCGGTGCTTCCAGCGCGACGGGCGTTCGCGCTTGCTGTTCACCGCGCCAACCGCCGAGGTTGATCACGGCTTGCTGTTCGCTAACGGTCAGCAGCACATCGTGGCAGCGGAGCTGTTACCACTGCTATCGCAGTTGGCGAATCATCGCAGGCTCGAGCTTGAACAGCTGGGCGAATGGCTGCTTGATCCCGCCGCCAGGACGTTAGTCGCGTCTCTGTTCAACGCTGGCCACTATTTGATGCCAGATGAGCGCTAGCCTCAAGTGACAGGACCCGCTGCTTGCGGGTGTCTGAGCGTGCGGTAGCGCTCTAGCGATCGATCTTGGTGATGACGACGCGGCGTTGCTCGACCGAGAATGGACTGTATTGAGGCAGCAGGTCGCGCTTTCCGCGACTCTGAGCAGGGGCGAGCAGTGATTCTGGATAGCCTTGGGCAATGAAGTAGTTTCGAACAGCCGTTGCACGCCGCATACCAAGGGCCATGTTGTAGGCGTCTGAGCCTTTGGCGTCGGTGTGGCCGACGATGGTGATGTACTCCTGGGCCGGCGAGCGTTTGACCTTGCCGATGTAGCTGTCGATGGTCGCTATCACCCAACGATTCACGACAGTATCCGGAACCACGTATTTGTCGAACTCGAATAACAACTTGACAGTGAGCTGCTCGGGAACCCGTGCTGCACCGCATTCAGGTAGACGCTTGCTATTTGGATCTTCCCAACAATCGCCAAATTCAGGCTCAGGCCCCCAGTAGTCGGAGTGGAGAGGGGTTTGTGGCCCCCCAGCAGTGCCGCTTGAGAATCCGGCGAAGCTTGCACTGTTGATGATCAACGTGCTGCAGAGGACCAAGATGGCGATGACTGAGGTTGCAAGGGCCTTCACGGGAGCACAGCCGTTGGAGTCCAAAAAAGAAGCCGGCTAGACAGACGCTAGCCGGCTGTTGACGCCTTCCTCCTAGGGGAGGGCAGCAGGGGCAGGTTCGCCAGCGTTCTGAGCCGAACCGTCGCCCCTGCTCTATTCGACTGCTTACTGGTCGACCTTGGTGATCACGACGCGGCGCTGTTCGACCGAGAACGGGCTGAACTCCGGCAGCAGATCGCGCTTGCCAAGGCTCTCCGCAGGTCCCAGCAGCCGAGCGGGGTAGCCCTCGGCAATGAAGTAGTCACGGACCGCATCGGCACGGCGCAGCCCGAGCGACATGTTATAGGCGTCGGAGCCCTTGGCGTCGGTGTGGCCGACGATGGTCACATACTCTTCGACCGGGGTGGCCTGAACCTTGGCGATGTAGTCATCGATCTCAGCGAGCACTTCGCGGTTAACCACGGTCTCCGGCACTGAGTACTTGTCGAACTCAAAGAGTAGCTGAACGGTGATCTCAGCCGGAACTATCTCACGCTCACAAGGCGGTAGGTTGGTCGGGCCGTCTGGATAGGCACTCTGCCAGCACTCGCCGTAGCTGGTTTGCCACAGTTGGCCGTCCGGGAAGTTCTTGCCGCCCGCTGCGTACCAGTAGGACTCTTCAAGGTCTTGGGCAACAGCGGTGCTGCCGATAAACAGAGCGGCGGCTGCAGTGCAGGCGACTGCCGCCGCGCGGAACGATTTCGTGGTGATGAACATCAGTGGCTCCTATCGAAAGTTTGAGGTGCAGACTCGAGAACGGCCTTGGAAATTTCAGCAGCTGGCGATGATCTGACGTCGACGAATCAACTGCTGCCGTGGAACAATGATAGCGCGTTGTCGGTAAAATGAAACAGGAAAAGCGAAAAAACCGCGGTCATGAGCGAACTATACCATAGTAGTGCAGCTTGAACACTAGCTTAGCGCCTAGTTGTGGATCTGCAACAGCTGTATCAAAGGCCGCGAAGTTGCTGGTGCCAATGGTCCCAAGGTTAGTATTGCGTGTACCGTCCGGCTGGGATTGGTCGCTTCGGTTCACTGTGAGGGAGTTGTTATGAACCTGCACGATACCGCGCAAGCCCTCGCTGCCGAGGTCTCCGCGCTGTCTTTTGCGGCACCTGTCGCGTTGCTCTACAACCCGCTCTGCTACGCCTGGGATGCACATGCAGCCTACCTGGAGCGCTACGGCGAAGGCCGCCGCTCGGTGTTGCTGTTGGGGATGAACCCGGGCCCCTTTGGCATGGCGCAGACCGGTGTGCCCTTCGGTGATGTGGAGATGGTGCGGGATTGGCTCGGTATCGAGGCTCCGGTGGGGGTTCCCCCCGCTGAGCATCCAAAGCGTCCGGTGCTCGGCTTTCAATGTCCACGCCGAGAGGTCAGCGGACAGCGTCTTTGGGGCTGGGCGCGGGCGCGCTTCGGCACCCCAGAGCGCTTCTTTGCGCAATTCTTCGTCGCCAACTATTGCCCGCTGGTGTTCATGACCGAGACCGGGCGCAACCTGACGCCGGATACCTTGCCCGCTGAAGAGCGAGCGCCGTTGTTTGCGGCTTGCGATCAGGCATTGCGGACGGCGGTCGATCTGCTGGAGCCCGAGCACGTCATCGGAATCGGCCGTTTCGCCGAGGATCGGGCGCGCGCCGCGCTTTCGGGGCGTGAGCTGCAGATCGGGCGTATCCTGCATCCGAGCCCGGCGAGTCCGGCCGCGAACCGGGATTGGGTGGGCCAGGCCGAACGAGCCTTGTTGCATCTCGGCATACCGCTCCCGGTTGCGGATTGAGGCGGAGAGTCGCTCTTTCTAGTCAGTTATTTGTCATGGTCCGCTGCTGCTGGCAGCGACGCCTCATCAGCCAAGGCCGCTACCTCGCTCAGCAGCCGCTTGTAATCCGGGCTCTCGGGCGCGGCGTAGTTGAAGTTCTTGAACAGGCCGGTCAGCTTGATGAAGAATTCGCGCGCGGCACCTTTGCCGTCGAAGTCATAATCGCGATGCACCAGCTCGTAGGCGCGCTCGAACGTCAGGTGCTGACGCTTGATCGGCACCGAGGCATCGACCTTGTCGAAGGCGTCCTGCTGCAGAAAGACCATGTCGACGAACAGGGCCTTCTGATAGATCAGGTAGTCGGCCAGGGTGACGCCTTCCTCGCCGGTGACCTGCATCATCTGCTGTACGCGGTCGCCTTCGCGCAGCAGCTCCTGGATGCGCTTGACGCGCGTGACCCAGCTCGGGTCGATGTGCTTGCCGTACCAGTCGGCGAGCTGGTCCAGGTAACGCGACCAGGAGATCAGCGGATCGATCGCCGGGTAGAAGCGCTTGTAGGCGCGGTCATAGGAGAGCCCCAGGAAGGTCTTGACCGTGCTCAGGGTCGACTGGGTGACCGGCTCCTCGAAGTTGCCGCCGGCCGGCGAGACAGAGCCGATCATGGTCAGACTGCCGTGGCTGCCGTCGGCGGTGCGAAACACCCCTGCGCGCTCGTAGACGCTGCGGATCGAGGAGTCCAGATAGGCCGGGAAGGCCTCTTCGCCCGGGATCTCCTCGAGTCGACCCGAGGTTTCGCGCATCGCTTGCGCCCAGCGCGAGGTGGAGTCGGCCAGCAGCAGCACCTGGTAGCCCATCTGGCGATAATACTCACCGAGTGTGATGCCGGTGTAGATCGAGGCCTCACGCGCCGCGACCGGCATCGATGAGGTGTTGCAGATGATAATGGTGCGATCCATCAGCGAGCCGCCGGTCATCGGGTCGGTCAGGCCCGGGAACTCGGTGATCGTCTCGACCACCTCGCCGGCGCGCTCGCCGCAGGCGACCACGATGACGATGTCGACCGCGGAATGCTTGGCAATGAGATGCTGCAGCACCGTCTTGCCAGCGCCGAACGGCCCTGGGATGCAGCCGGTGCCGCCGCGCGCGATCGGGAAGAAGGTATCCACCAGCCGGATGGTGGTGATCATCGGCTCGGATGGATACAGCCGCTCGATGGCGCGGGTACGTAGCATGCGCTCGGTGAGCGGACGGCGTACCGGCCAGCGCCGGGTCAGATCGAGCGAGCGTTCATGGCCGTGTTGATCGCGGATGCGTACCACCGGCGTATCGACGGTGACGCTGCCCTCGCGAATCCAGGTCACCTCGACCTCGCCGAGAAGCCTGCCTTCCGGAGAGTAGAAACCGACCGA
>CAZEZH010000140.1:0-7952 GCA_964516305.1 uncultured Halochromatium sp.
GCCGTTGCCGTTGCCGTTGCCGTTGCCGTTGCCGTTGCCGTTGCCGTTGCCGTTGATGAGCATACGCTGAAGCCGGTTGGTATCGGCATGGGGGTAGCGGCGTAGCCGGGCTTGGCTGAGTTGGGCGCCGTCGAGCAGCGAGGCGTGATTGAGGCGGTCGGCGAAGATCTGGTCGCCTCGGCCGCAGAGGGCTTGGATGACGCCGAGGTTGGCCATGTAGCCGGTGGAGAAGAGCAGTGCTCGCTCGCGGCCAACGAAGGCGGCGAGCGCTGCTTCGAGTGCTTCGTGTGCCTCGTGATGGCCGGTGATCAGGTGCGATGCGCCACTGCCGACACCATCGCGGGCCGCGCCTTCGCGCAGTGCTTCGATCACTGCTGGATGGGCGGCGAGGCCTAGGTAGTCGTTGCTGCAGAAGGCGAGCAGCTCGCGGCCGTCGATGCGCGGCCGCACGCATTGCGGGCCGGCGAGTAGCCGACGCTGGCGATAGAGCCCAGCATCGCGCAGGCGGTCAAGCTCAGGAGCAATCTCGAACATCTTAGTCAAGCCAGGTCCAGGCCATAGCGACCGTGCACCATTGCCCCGCTGGTCCAGTTCGCCTTGCGGGCATCGATCGACTCCCTGGATTGCCCTCTTTGCTTGGCAATGCGCAGCATTCACAGCCAAGCCGCTGATCCTTCCCGCGTTGACCAGCCAACACCTTCAGGCGCCCGCTGCTCGACCCGTCTGCGCGACGGGATGATCCGGTGGCGAGACTCGGTGCCCTTGTGATGCTGCCGAAGGCGCTTGCGAGGCGTTCGGCCGATCGATGGACTTATGGCAGCCGCCGGGCTCCGTGCGCCCCTCCAGCTCGGCCTCCTCGGGCTGCAGGCCGAGCCGGGCGAAGAGTTGTTGGTCGCGTGCGGCCTCGGCGTTATCAGTGGTGAGCAGTCGATCGCCGTAGAAGACGGAGTTGGCGCCGGCGGCGAAGCAGAGCGCTTGAAGCTCGTCGGACATGCTGGCGCGGCCGGCGGAAAGACGGACGTAGGAGGCCGGCATCATGATCCGGGCGGTGGCAATGGTGCGCACCAGCTCGAACGGATCGAGCGCTTCGGTGCCGAATAGGGGCGTGCCTTCGACCTGCACCAGCAGGTTGATCGGTACCGATTCGGGATGGGCCGGTAGATTGGTCAGCTGACAGAGCATCGAGGCGCGGTCCCGACGCGATTCGCCCATGCCAAGGATGCCGCCGCTGCAGGTCTTGAGCCCGGCCTCGCGCACGTAGTCCAGCGTCTGTAGTCGGTCTTGATAGGTGCGGGTACTGATGACCTGGCCGTAGAACTCGGGTGAGGTATCCAGGTTGTGGTTGTAGTAGTCGAGCCCCGCCTCTCGCAGCCGCTGGGCCTGCTCCTGCTCGAGCATGCCGAGGGTGACACAGGTCTCCAGGCCCAAGGCCTTGACCCCACTGATCATGGCGATGACCTGGTCGAGATTCTTGTCGGTAGGGTTGCGCCAAGCCGCCCCCATGCAGAAGCGGGTAGCGCCCTCTTCACGCGCGGCGCGGGCCGCCTCCAGCACCTCATCCACGGGCAGCAGGCGCTCTCGTTCGAGGCCGGTCTCGTGCTTGGCGCTTTGCGAGCAGTAGCCACAGTCTTCCGGGCAGGCGCCGGTCTTGATGCTCAGCAGGGTGCTGACCTGGATGCGGTTTGGATCGAAATGGCGGCGATGGGCGGTTTGTGCTGAGAACAACAGATCGTTGAGCGGCTGATCGAGCAGTGATGCCGCCTCATCGATGGTCCAATCATGACGCAGTGGCGCACCGCTCTGAGAGGCCAGATCAGCGTGCTTTGGGGAGGTTGACATATCAGGGTCCGACAGCGGTTTGCGGAAGTCGCGGCGCGGAAGGCGACCGCAATCGAGGCTGCTAGCCTAACCGTCGGCTCAGCGCTGTCAACCAAATCTCGGCGTTTTGGTTGACCAGTCTATGCCGGGCTGGCTATGCCGAGCTGGCTGAGCGCCGGCCTAGGCAAAGGCTGCGCCAGGCATGAGAGCCAATCGATGTGCATGAGAGCAGACCTCATGTGAGAGCCCGCAAAGCCGGCAATTCAGACGATTGCTATACTCGACCCCTGTAGGCAAAGAGGAATCGCCATGACGCTAACCCAAGACGATATCGACTTCATCAAAGACAACATGGCCGACTGGCTGATCGAGCAGAGTCTCGGCAAGCCGACGGCGGTCTACGAGATCGAGCTGCGCGAGCGCATGGTGCGGGTCGAGGAAGAGCTCAAACATCAGCGCGAGCTGATGCGCGAAGGCTTTGCGCAAATGGATAAGCGCTTCGAACAGGTTGATAAACGCCTTGAACAGATCGACAAACGCTTCGAACAGGTTGATAAACGCTTCGAAGCGATGCAGGCCAACATGGACAAGCGTTTCGAGCAAGTCGACAAACGCTTCGAAGCGATGCAAAACAACATGGACAAGCGTTTCGAGCAGTCCGACAAGCGCTTCGAGTCGCTCCAGGCCAACATGGATCAACGCTTCGAGGCCATGACCCGCCGCATCGACCGGTTCATGATCTGGTCATTCGGGACCATCATCGGTGTCGCCGGTATCAGCGTCGGTCTGATCAAGTTCTGGAACCCTTGAGGCTGGCATCCCATCGCCGCGTTGACCAGGCTCGCCAAGCAACTGCGTGGCAGCGTGTTGCAAAACAGGCCCTGACGCTGCTCTATCCGCCCACCTGCGTGCTCTGCGGCGCGCCTGGCGTGGCTGAACGAGACCTCTGCGCTGGCTGCCATGCCGACCTACCCTTTATCGGCCCGCATTGCGCACGCTGTGCGCAGCCGTTCTCGGGACGGGAACATCAGTCCGGCGAGTCTGGCTCAGAGGCAGCAGGCATCTGCGGTCGCTGTCAGCGCCAACCACCGCCGTTCGAGCGCTGTACGGCCGCCTTTCGTTATGAGGACCCGCTGCCAACGCTCGTTGGCGGCATCAAGTTCCAATCAAAGCTCAACCTGATTCGGCTGCTGGGCGACCTGCTCGCCGATGCGCTGGCCGAAGCAATCGCCGATGAGAGCCAGCATCCTGGGTGGCAGAGACCAGACGCCCTCCTACCCGTGCCCCTGCACCCGCGGCGACTCCGTGTCCGCGGCTATAATCAGGCGCTGGAGTTGGCGCGCGTCGTCAGTCGCCGACTGGCGATCCCGATCAACCACTGCTGCCAACGCACGCGGGCAACCCAAGCCCAGTCGGAGCTCGACGAGCGGCTGCGTTTCAGTAACATCCGAGGCGCTTTCGACGTCACTTCTGCGGTGCCGCGGCGGGTCGCGATCCTTGACGATGTGGTCACCACCGGCGCCACTGTCTCTGAGCTGGCTCGGGTACTGAAACGCGCTGGCTGCGAGCACATCGACATCTGGGCCTTGGCGCGCACCCCATAACCCGGCGCGAATCCGAACGCAATCCAAACGCAATTCGAGTACAGTAGATTTTTGCCGCAAGCGTCTTGACTGTAGACTAGCGACAAAGCAAAAAGCGACCGATTCGACCCACCAGGTTCCACCTAGATTTCACCTAACATTTCACCTAACTGAGAGGAATAACAGCATGGCCATCAGCTTGCAAAAAGGCGGTAACGTCAGTCTCACCAAGACCGACCCAGGTCTGACCAATGCGCTTATCGGGCTCGGCTGGGACGCCCGTTCCACCGATGGCGCCGATTTCGACCTCGACGCCAGTGTCTTCATCGTTGGCGACAGCGGCAAGGTCCTGTCTGATGCCCACTTCATCTTCTACAACCAGAAGACCTCCCCCGACGGCGCCGTGGTGCATTCCGGGGACAACCGCACAGGCGAGGGCGAAGGCGACGACGAGAGCGTTTCGATCAACCTACCCAACGTCAGCGCCGATGCCAAACGCATCGTCTTCGCCGTGACCATCCACGAGGCCGAGAGCCGCAAGCAGAACTTCGGCATGGTGCGTAACGCCTTCATGCGTGTGCTCAACAAGGACTCCAACACCGAGCTGGCACGCTACGATCTCTCCGAGGACTACTCGACCGAGACCGCGCTGATCTTCGGCGAGATCTATCGCAACGGCGAGGAGTGGAAGTTCAAGGCCGTCGGCCAGGGCTTCACCGGCGGGCTCCAGGCATTAGCCAAAGACCACGGCGTCAACCTCGGCTGATCCCGACCGCATGACTCTTCGCTGTAGGAAGCCCTAGATGCCAACCTTTTCAATCACAACTGAAACCTCCGCATCTCGATAGCGGCACCTTCCAGTCACTACAACGACTTCATCATTCACCCGATACGAGGACAGCGAGATGGGCATCAGCCTTCAAAAGGGTCAGAAAATTTCCTTGGATAAGGAGGCCGGCGGCGGCTTGAGCCGGATCATCATGGGCGTCGGTTGGGACGCGGCAAGTAGCAAGAGCTCGGGCTTTCTCGGTGGCCTGTTCGGTGGTGGTGGCGGCGGCAGTATCGACCTGGATGCCTCCTGCCTGCTGTTCGATGAGCAGGGCAACATGACCGATGCCGTTTGGTTCCGCCAACTGCGCAGCAAGGACGGCAGCATCGAGCACACCGGCGACAATCGCACCGGCGAGGGCGAGGGCGATGACGAGCAGATCAAGGTCGATCTGTCCGCAGTACCTGGCAACGTCAAGAGCCTGGTCTTCACCGTCAACAACTACACCGGCCAGGATTTTTCGCAGGTCGAGAATGCCTTCTGCCGCATCGTCAACGGTGCCAACAACAGCGAGATCGCCCGCTACGACCTCTCCTGCCAAGGCGGCCACTCGGCGATGGTCATGACCAAGCTCTATCGGCACAACGGCGAATGGAAGATGCATGCAATCGGCGAGGTCGGTCGCGGGCGCACCTTTGAGGAACTGCTACCGCAGATCAAGCCACACCTATAAGACGGCGGCTGGATGCGTTCAGACAGCAGCCTGGACCTCAACCCACCCCGGTGCATCGAGCTTGCTACCGGCAGGCTCGAGGTCCAGGTCACGCGCGCGGCATTCCCCCTCGATCAACTCTGCGGCTTTGCCGCGCGTGCCAATCCCAAGCGCGGATTCCTGTTCGTCAGCAAGGTGCTAGGCAAGCACTGGCCCGCGCGGCCGGCAGCGATGGAACAGATCCATCGCCATCTCGCCCAGGCCCTCGCCCAAACCCTGACGCCAAGCCAAGGCCCCTGGCTGCTGGTCGCGATGGCGGAGACCGCCACTGGTTTAGGTCAAGGGGTCTTCGAAGCCCTGCTCGAGCAACACCCGGACGCCGCCGCCCTCTTCCTGCACTCGACCCGCTATCGGGTGCCCGGCTGTCGCGCGCTGGATTTCCAAGAGGCCCATTGCCACGCCCCGGATCAGATCCTCTACGAACCGCTCGATCCAGAGCACCAGCGGCGCTTCGCCACGGCGCGCGAGCTGATCCTGATCGACGATGAGATCAGCACCGGCACCACGCTCTGCAATCTGGCCGCAGCCTACCGGGCACGCAATCCGCACTTGCAGCGCGTCCACTTCGTCTCAATCACCAATTTCACCGGGGACAACAGCGCTGCCGCCTTCAGCGACCGACTCGGTCTGCCGGTGAACCTGGTCAGTGCCCTGGATGCCGAAATCGATTTCAGGCCAGCGCCTCGGCCCGCCGAACTGCCAGCCCCGAACGCGGTCGGCAACAATCAGCGGCGCTTGGATCAGCTGGCGGCCTCGGGCGGACGTTTCGGCATTAGCCAGCGCTTGTCGCAATGCGATTCGGACGTGGTCGCGCTTGTGGATGATCTGCCGCTGGAGGCGCCGCTGCTGGTGCTCGGCACCGGCGAGTTGATGCACCCGGCGTTTCGCATTGGACGCACCCTGGAGCGCGAAGGACGCGCTGTGCGCGTGCAGTCGACAACCCGATCACCGATCCTCTCTGGCATGGACATCAGCCAGCGTCTAGTCTTTACCGACAATTATGGCGAGGGCATCCCGAACTATCTGTACAATGTCGACCCCAAAGCTTACGCGCGCATCATCCTCTGTCATGAGACCCCAAGCGACAGTCTCACCGATGTACGCGCACAACTCGGCGCTCGGTGTGTGCCCTATCAGACGCTGGCCTTCGGGGCCTGTGTCTAGCCAATCTCACAAACCCACACTCAACCCGAAGCGGAGGCACTGATGGCAATCAGTTTGAACAAAGGCGGCAACGTCAACCTGAGCAAGGAAGCACCCAATCTAGAGAACGTACTCGTCGGCCTGGGCTGGGATGCGCGGGCGACCGACGGCCAGGATTTCGACCTCGATGCCAGTCTGTTCATGGTCAAGGAAGACGGTAAGGTGCCTGACGATAGTCACTTTATCTTCTACAACCAGACCACCTCGCCGGATAAATCCGTTGAGCATACCGGCGACAACCTCACTGGCGAGGGCGAGGGCGACGATGAGACCATCCATGTCACCCTGTCGAAGGTGCCAGCCACGATCCAGCGCCTGGTCATCGTCGTCACCATCCACGACGCCGAGGCCCGCCGCCAGAACTTCGGCCAGGTGAGCAACGCCTTCGTGCGCATCGTCAACCGTGACAACAACCAAGAAGTGGTGCGCTTCGACCTGTCCGAGGACTATTCGACCGAGACCGCGATGATCTTCGGCGAGATCTATCGCCACGGCGGCGACTGGAAGTTCAAGGCCGTGGGCCAAGGCTTCGCCGGCGGTCTCAAGGCGCTGGCCCAGCAGCACGGCGTCAACGTCGGCTGAGCGCAGATGGACCTGACCCGCGGACAACGCGCCAAGATCACGGATCTGATCGCCAACGGCGAGCGCTTCAGGCTCGGTGTCGCCATCCAGGCACCGGGCCTGAGCATCGACTTCGCCTGCTTCGGGCTGGATGCCACGGGCAAGCTTGCCGATGAGCGCTACATGACCTTCTTCAACCAGCCGACCTCGCCCTGCGGCGGGGTGCGGCTGAGCACGCCCACCGATGACCCAGCCGCTGTCCCCACTGGTGACGCGGCCGGCTTCACCATCGATCTCGGCAAGCTCCCGCCGAGTATCGAGTGCCTAACCCTCACCGCGGCGATCGAAGGCGCCGGCGCCATGTCGAACATCGGCCCAGGCCATGTGCGCTTCCTCGACGGCACCAACGAGACCGGGCGTTTCGCCTTCAGCGGGGCCGACTTCGCCGCCGAGCGGGCGCTGATGCTGCTCGAGGTCTATCGTAAGGGTGGCATCTGGCGCACGCGCGCCATTGGCCAGGGGTTCAACGGTGGACTCGCGGCCTTGGTCGAGCATTTCGGCGGCACGCTCGCCGAGCCGGCACCGCAGCCCAAGGCGCCGCCGCAGCCCGAGGCGCCGCCCGTCAATCTCAGCAAGATCACGCTGGAGAAGAAGGGCAACCGCGTCTCGCTCGAGAAGCCAGGCAACGCCGAGCACGGCGAGATCCTGATCAACCTGAGCTGGCGTCCGGCGGCCTCTGGGCCGGCCAAGCGCGGCCTCTTTGGCGGCGGCAAGCGATCCAACCAGATCGATCTCGACATCGGCTGCCTCGTCGAGCTGCGCACCGGCGACAAGGGCGCGATCCAAGCGCTAGGCAACAACTTCGGCGATCTGCTCAATCCACCCTACATCGCGCTCGATGCCGACGATCGCAGCGGCACCAGTAGCGAAGGCGAGAACCTGCGCATCAATGGCAAGCACTGGGATGCCATCCGGCGCGTCCTCATCTATGCCTTCATCTACGAGGGTGTCCCCAACTGGGCCGAGGCCGATGCCAAGATCAGCCTGAAGACGCCAGGACAACCCGAGATCGAGGTTCATCTCGACTCCCAGAGCAATGACCAGCCCATGTGCGCCATTGCCCTGTTGGAGAACGACGCCGGCGCGGTCCGCATCACCAAGCTAGTGGATTACTATCGCGGCCACCGCGAGGTCGACCAAGCCCATCAATGGGGCTTGAAATGGGTTCGCGGCAGCAAGGACTGAG
>CAZEZH010000141.1:0-7936 GCA_964516305.1 uncultured Halochromatium sp.
GGTCGTGCGCCAGCACGTGATGTACAAGGAAGGCAAGATCAAATAGTGACCGAAAAGGTCGTCGCGGTCGCCGCGCTTCGCGGCTAGCGAATCGACGGCCTCGGACCACGACGCATCCAGGGCCGGCACCGATCCGGCAATGGAATCCCCTTCGCCCGCTCGGTCTCGACGTCAGCATGCTGACCGCCTGATGCCGCCGGACAATCGCGAGCGAAGCCGGCCTCGACGAGTAAGCGCCCAACCCGAGCCCCATCGGGCAACTCACAGTAGCCGTTGACGACAGCGCTCTCACCTCGACGGCAGCCGCGACAGCGCACCGACTGGCCTATCAGCTGCCCTTGCAGATAGCGACGCGCCTCGCGCGCGGCTGTGGGCTCGCTGGCCAGCACCACCTGGTTGAGCCGCACCCGCTCTTCCCCGATCTGTAGCACCTGCGCACTCGGCACCGCTGTCACCTCGCCTTCAACCTCGGCCTGACACAGCCACTGTCGCAGTAGGCCGATCAGCGGCAAGGCCAGCACCATGATCACGATGAGCCAACGCGGGCGCCGCCGGCGCCAACCCGAGAACCTGCGCATCCGCCTGCCTTAGTCCGCGCCCGGCAACACTGCGGCTGACTGCGCCTGCGCTTCTTCATCCGCCAACTGTTTGCCAACGGCACCCGGTGATTTGGTGCTCCGCGCCAAGGCCGAGTAGGCCACCGGCACCACGAACAGCGTGAACAGCGTCGCGGCGAGCACGCCTGCCAAAATCACGGTGCCGATCACGGTGCGGGTCTCGGCGCCAGCGCCACTGCTGAGCAAGAGCGGGATCGAGCCGGCCGCGGTGGTGATGCCGGTCATGATGATCGGCCGCAAGCGCACGTCGGCCGCCTCCATCAAGGCCGCATCGAAGTCCTTGCCCTCATCGCGCAGCTGATTCGCGAACTCGACGATCAAAATGCCATTCTTGGCCGACAATCCCACCAGCATGATCAGGCCGATCTGGCTGTAGATATTCAGCGACTGCCCGGTCAGCCAGAGCCCCAGCAAGGCGCCGGCCATCGCCAGCGGCACCGTCAGCATGATCACCAGCGGATGGACCCAGCTCTCGAACTGGGCCGCCAGCACCAGATAGACCACCGCAATGCCGAGCAGGAAGACGAACAAGATGCCCTGCCCGGAATCCTGGAAGTCCGACGACTGGCCCTTGTAGTCGATGATCGCCTGCTCCGGCAGATGCTCGGCGGCCAACGCATTCAGATAGGCCAAGGCCTCGCCAAGTGGCAACTCATCGGCCAGATTCGCCTCAAGGGTGATCGCGCGTACCCGGTTATAGCGGTTCAGGCTCTTAGACTCGGCGGTCTCGGTCACCCGCACCAGGTTCGACAGCGGGATCAGCTCCCCCGTCTGCTGAGAGCGCACGTAGAGGTTACTGAGGCTAGCCGGCGTGCGCTGCTCATCGCGCTCGCCCTCGATGATGACATCGTATTCCTCGCCGGCATCCAGATAGGTCGTCACCCGACGCGAGCCGAGCATGGTCTCCAAGGTGCGGCCGATGGTCTCGACCGTCACCCCGAGATCGGCCGCGCGGTCGTAGTCGACCTCCACGCGCAGCTGCGGCTTGGTCTCTTTGTAATCCCAATCGAGGCCTTGCAGGCCCGGATTGTTCTTCTCGATCTCAGCGACCAGGGTATCGCGCCAGGCGGCCAGCTCCTCATAGGTGCCGCCACCAATCACGAACTGCACCGGCTTCTGGATGCGCCCACCAAAACCTTGACGCATCACCGGGAACGCACGCACACCGGGCAGATCACCGAGCTTGGCGCGAATCTCATCCATCACCACCTGGCTTGGCCGGCGCTCGCCGAACGGCGCCATCACCATGATGACGATGCCGCTATTGAACACCTCAGTGTTACCGAACGCCCGCGGCGCACGCACCAAGACCCGGATCGCCTCGCCGGATTCAGCATAGGGCAAGAGCCGGCGCTCGATCTCGTCCATGTACTCTTCCATGTAGCTGAAAGAGGCCCCCTCAGGCCCATTGACCAGCACGAAGAAGGCGCCGCGATCTTCGCTGGGCGCATATTCTTTCGGCAACTGCTGGAACAGCCACCAAGCGAGCCCGAGGGTGACCACGAGCAAGACCATGACCAGCCAGCGCTGACGCAGGAAGAAGGCCAACAGCCGCGTGTAGCCGGCGCGCAAGCGTTCAAACGCCCAGTCGACACCGGCGGTCAAGCTGACGCGCCGATGCGACTCCGGCAACACCTTCGAGGCCAACACCGGCGATAGGGTCAAGGCGACAAAGGTCGAGAAGCTCACCGCCGCTGCCATGGTCAACGCAAACTCGGAGAACAGACGTCCGACGTCGCCTTGGAGAAAGGCAATCGGAAGGAATACCGCAACCAGCACGATGGTTGTCGCTACGACCGCGAAGCCGACCTGGCGTGTTCCCCGATAAGCGGCAACCAGCCGCGTCTCCCCGTACTGCTCCATCCGCCGGTGGATGTTCTCGAGCACCACGATGGCGTCATCGACCACCAGTCCAATCGCTAGCACCAGCGCCAGCAAAGTCAGAATATTGACCGAGAAGCCGAGCATCAGCAGCACGCTGAAGGTCGCGATCAGCGACACCGGCACCGTGACCGCCGGCACCAGCATCGCGCGCACCGAGCCCAAGAACAGGAAGATCACCGACACCACCAGCAAGATCGCGATCACCAGGGTCTTGTAGACCTCGCCGATGGCATCCTTGACGAAGACCGAGGTGTCGTAACTCTGGAAGATCCGCATGCCCTCGGGCAGCGTTGGATTGATCCGCGCCATCTCGGCCTTGGCCGCATCGGCCACGGCAATCGTGTTCGCGGTCGACTGCTTTATGATGCCCAAGCCGACCATCGGCGTACCGTTGCCGCGGAACAGGGTGCGATCCTCTTCGGTGCCGCGCTCGACCCGCGCCACATCGCCCAAGCGCACCAGATAACCATCGTCGCCGCGCGCGACCACCAGCTGCGCAAAGTCATCCGCGGTGCGGAAGCTGCGCTCGGTGCGCACGCTGAACTGACGATCGATCGACTCGACCCCGCCAGCCGGCAGCTCGACGTTCTCCGAGCGCAAGGCCTGCTCGACATCGCTCACCGTCAAGCCGCGCGCCGCGAGCGCGTTACGGTCGATCCAGACCCGCATCGCATAGGTCTGGCTGCCGCCGACGCGGACGCGCGCCACGCCATCGAGCACCGATAAACGATCGACCAGATAACGCCGCGCATAATCGCTCAGCTCCGGCACGGTCATGTTCTCGCTGGCCAGATTCAGCCACATGATTACGTCGTCGCTGCTATCGACCTTCTGGATGTCCGGCGGATCAGCTTCAGCCGGGAGCTGATCGAGCACGCCCGAGACGCGATCACGCACATCATTGGCCGCGCCATCGATGTCGCGCCCGACCTTGAACTCGATGGTGATCTTGGATTCACCGTCCTCGGAGGTCGACTCGATGCGCTCGATGCCCTCGACCCCGGCGATGCGATCCTCGATCAGCTGCGTGATGCGGGTCTCGACCACGGCCGCCGCTGCGCCGGGATAGACGGTCTCGACCGAGACCACCGGCGGATCGATATCGGGATACTCGCGCAGCGGCAGTCGATCGAAGGCGACCAGCCCGAAGGCGACGAGCAACAGTGACAGAACGCTGGCAAAAACCGGCCGGGTAACGGCGAGATCGGACAGGATCACGGCATCCGCTCCGTCTCGCCAGCAGTCGATTCCACCGGTTGCGCGATCAGCTCACTCAGCGGCCGGCTGCCATCGTCGACCGCTCGCACCTGCACCGGCTGCCCCGGACGCGCCTTATCCGCGCCGTGGGTAATCACGCGCTCGCCCAGTGTGAGGCCAGTAACGATTTCAACCTCTCCGGGGCGGCGCAGACCGACCTGCACCTCGCGGCGCTGTGCCACCATCTGCCCGTCGGCATGCTCATCGACCACCAGTACCGCATGCTCGCCGCCACGTTGCAGGATCGCCGCCTCGGGCACCATCACCGCCTCGCGCGGATCGCGCAGCAGCTCCACGCGCATCAACAGACCAGGCCGCAGCTGGCGTTCGGGGTTCTCGATCAGCGCGCGCACCTGCACGCTGCGGGTCACAGGATCGACGCGGCTCGAGACGCTGGCAACCTCGCCATCGAAGGCCTGATCACCGAGTGCCGGCGCTTGCGCCTCGATGGTCAACCCCGGCACCAGCGAGGGCAGGAACAGGCTCGGCACTGGAAAATCCAGCTTCATCACCCGATCGTCATCCAGCGTGGTGATCACATCGCCAGGCTCGACCAGGGCGCCAAGGCTGATGTTGCGCAGCCCGACCACGCCCTCGAACGGCGCCTTGATCAACCGATCGGCGAGCTGGGACTCGATCGCGGCCAGGGCCGCTCGCGTGGCGCGTAGATCGCGGCGGCGCTCATCAAGCAGCGAGGCCGAGGCCGAGCCGGTGGCCTCGAGCGACTTCACCCGCTCGAACTGCTGCTCGGCCTCGGCGAGCCGGGCCTGCGCCTCCTCCAAGCGTGCATGCTGCTCGCGGCTGGTCATCTCGACCAGGATGTCGCCCGCTTCTACCCGCTGACCATCATTGAAATGGATCGCGGAGAGGGTCTCGGTGACCGTCGCCGTGATCGTCACCGACTCGTTCGCGCGCAGCGTGCCCAAGGCCTCGACCCGATCGGCGACCTTCGCGATCCGCGCCTCGCTCAGGATCACCCCGGGCGCCTGCGGCTGAGCCGAGACGCTAGCCGCCATCATAAGCAAACCCATCAATCCTAGTGTTGCCTTCGACATGGCCATCAACTCATCATTTTTGGTTCAAACAAACATGGGGTAATTGACGCGAAACACATCCCAGATGTCTCAAACTTCAGCCTCTGGCCCTCTACTCACGCCAGGTCAACAGGCATGCGTGATCAAGCTGATCGTTTACGCAAGACATCGTCGCGAACCAAGCAACAGCACGCCGAATGCTCGTAGCACATCGCCAACCCGGACGATGAAGCGCCTGTTTCGCGGTAACCAATCATTGGGCGCCGGTAACAACCCGTAGGACTAGGCACAGCGGGATGGATACAAGCGCAAGCTGTCCTAAGGTGCCCGGTTCCGCGTCCTTGCCCCTGTCAATGTGCGCCATCCAACGTGGGTGAGCTTGCCGTTCCTGAAGATGTAGGGCGTAAACTCGTCGTCCGTGTTCATCCCATCGGCATGCCAGCCAGAGCGAAAATAGTAGATCTCGACCAGATCCCCCCCTTGCCGATAGCTGTGCGGCTCCCTGCGCAGCTTGGAGTTCATGTGGTCTTGGGTCGGCTCCAAACGCTCCAGCACCGATTGTGTTGAATCGCCGATCTGGACCAAGCTCGCGGCCTCGTCATAGCCGCTGACCGCCTTCCTCAGCGCCTTCTTGGTCTCGTGGTTGGAGTAGACCTGTGCACCGATCACCGCGGCGCCGACGACGCAGCCTTGCAGCAGGGTGCCACTCAGCGCCAGCGTCAAAAGCAGAACCGCTCGAAAGGATCTAGGCATCGCTAACGATATCACCCGGAAGCACCCCATGGGGTACGTCCATCAACAGGCACTGGTGTAGGCTTTGTATCAGATCAGGGGGTGATCGGATGTCTGCTGCAGAGAAGAAATAGCGCACGCAGCGATGAGGCCAAGGTAGCGACCAACATTGCGTTGGCCCGGCATTGAGCGTCTTGCTGGACTGGGAACGTACCAAGGCTGCCTGGTGATCTCCGAACAGCCACTGATCGCACCACGCACCAGCAAAGAAGGGATGAGCAATCCCAAGGAACGGCGAATCGCCGTGTTGTGCGCCAAGGGTGACGGACTCAACCAAGCCCTGAAGATCTGCCAGCCGCACCGAGTCGGCGAAGTCCTAATCTTCGTCGCCCTACAGAGAGAACACGAAAAAGCCGCATCGGAACGCGGCTAAGTCATTGATCTGGCGGAGAGGGTGTCCGCCAAACCATGCTCCGATAGCTTGTCATAGAATCCAGCTAAGCTTTTATTTTCATAGGGTTGCGTTACTTTAGCTCCGATACGGTCGCGTAGAATCTGGTATGATCCTAGTCTTGCTTGTGGGCAGATTTGGGGGCAATTCCAGATGACAGCGACAACATCAGGCCGCAGAGCAAGGACCATCATCTCCTCTGCACGTCAGGCTGAAACGGTACAACCGGGCAAGTATCCGACCTCGGTCCAACGACTCTACTTACATGTACGCGGTGGCTCTCGCGCCTGGGTACTGCGCTACACGCGCCAAGGCAAGGCCAAAGAGGTTGCACTCGGCACGCTCCCCGGGATCAGCTTCAAACGCGCATCCATCAAGGCTGGCGAAGCCTCAATCCTCCTGGCTGAAGGCCGCGATCCCGAACAAGCCTGGGCTGCTGAGCGAGCGGAAACCTCGCGTGTTGTGCCAACCGTGCCCACGTTCACCCAAGTGGCCGCCGCTTATATCCGCCAGCATCGCGGAGGATGGAAGAACCGCAAGCACGCACGTCAATGGGTCTCGACACTCAAGACCTACGCCCGTCCGCTGATCGGCACCACGCGCGTCGACGAAGTGGATACCGAGCAGGTCTTGGCGATCCTGCAACCGATCTGGATGAGCAAGACCGAGACTGCGAAGCGTGTTCAAGGACGCATCGAGAATGTCCTCGACTTTGCCGCCGCGCGTCAATGGCGATCCCCTAACAATCCTGCACGTTGGCGAGGGCACCTCGACAAGCTCCTACCAAAGCCATCACGGGTTGCCCCCGTGCGCCAGCAACCGGCCCTACCCTATCCTGAGGTGGCTGCGTTTGTGGCAAGGCTCCATCAGCTATCGAGCATCTCAGCGCGAGCGCTTGAGTTCCTCATCTTGACTGCCAGTCGCACGAACGAGGTACTCGGCGCGCAGTGGCAAGAGATCGATCTTGATAACAGCCTCTGGACCGTGCCCGCCAGTCGGATGAAAGGTCGGCGTGAGCACCGGGTACCGCTCAGCCCTGCCGCGCTGACGTTACTCAAGGAGCTACCACGGCTTAGGGACCATCCCTATGTCTTCCCAGGCGCCAAAGCCAACCGGCCACTCTCGAACATGGCGTTGCTGCAGATGATGCGGGGGCTCGGCTATGGCGTTGGCGGCGACCAAGGCGACGCCGTCCCACATGGGTTCCGTTCCAGCTTTCGCGACTGGGCTGGGGAGATCAGCAGCTACCCGAATCACGTCTGCGAGATGGCACTCGCCCACGCCGTCGCCAACAAGGCCGAGGCCGCTTACCGCCGTGGTGATCTCTTCGAGAAGCGTCGGCAGATGATGCAGGACTGGGCCGACTGGTGCCTGCAACCCCCCGCCGACCAAACCACTTCAGGCTAACCGCCACCACTCAACTCCCAGAAAACCGGCTTCGGCCGGTTTTTTTGTGCCCGCGTTAAGCAGCCTGCCGTCGAAAACAGCCCCAGCACCGAAATCGATATAAAGGTGCTAGGGACACATGGAGGCCGAAGGGGACCATGGCCTAGTGCGACAAAAACAGCCCCAACCAACGAATCGGTATAACAGATAGCTGATGATCACAAACCTGATTGGATACCTAAGATGACAACACTGATCCGTCTACCCCAGTTGCAGCAGCGGCTGCCGCTCTCACGCAGCACGATTTACCAGATGATCGCAGATGGGCAACTCCCCGCTGGCATTCCCATGAGTCAGCGCTGCGTTGCTTGGCCAGAAGACGAAATCGATCAATGGAGCGCTGCAGTCGCAGCTGGCGCTACGACCAAACAGCTTACCGCGTTGGTGGAGCAATGTGCTCAGAAACGTGAGATTCGTTCGCCAACGCTCCTCTCGCCCACTGAAGAACACGACGAGCAGCGAGCATCTATAACAGCCAATAGTCGTTAAATAGGCCCTAAGAGATTTGACAATGC
>CAZEZH010000142.1:0-7913 GCA_964516305.1 uncultured Halochromatium sp.
CTTGGCGCCTGGGAGCCGACGCTGCTGTTCCTGAATCGCGCCGAGGCTGGGATCAGCGAGCCGATCCTCGGGCTCGATGCCGGCTTCTACCTGTTCACGCTGCCCTTTCTCGAGGCGCTGCATGGATTGCTGCTGTGGGTGCTGATCGTGCTCGTGGTGGCGAGCCTCGTGGCGCTTGGGATGCGATTGCGCGAGCGCGCATCGGCGCAAGGCCTAGCCGGCGGCGCAACCGGCGATGCAGCCGGCGACACAACCGGCAACCCCACTGGTGACCCCACTGGTGACATAAGTGCTGACCCAGCCGGTGACAGGACCAAGCAGCGCATGGCGCTTGCGGCCGCGATACCGAGCGCGGTCCTAGGGCTGCTGATCGGCACTCACGCCTTACTCAACGCCTTCAATCTGCTCTACTCGCAAGAAGGCGTCACCGCTGGGCCAGGTTGGACCGATGTCAATGTCCGGCTACCGGCCTACCTGCTGCTCGCGCTGCTGAGTCTCGGGCTTGGCCTGTTGCCGCTGATACCCAAACTGCGCAGTTGGGCCAGCGCCTGGCTGGGCGGACTCTGGAAACGCCTGTCCAGCGCCGGCATCCAGCCGCTGCCGCCGACCAGCCTCGAGCCTGTCGCAGTGACGGCGACAACGGCTTGGGGTTTGGTGATCGCACTTTGGGTGCTATTGGCCGGCATCCTGCCATCGGGCTTCCAGGCGCTCGCCGTCGAGCCAAACGAGATCACCTATGAAGAGCCTTACATCGCGCACAACATCGCGCTGACCCGGCATGCCTTTGGTCTGGATCGGGTCGAGCAGCGTCAGTACCCGGCCGACCAGGGATTCACCCGCGAGACGGTGGAAGCAAACCAGCATCTGATCTCGGAGATCCGGCTCTGGGACTGGCGCGCGCTCGATGCGGTCTACAAGCAGTTCCAGGAGATCCGGCTCTACTATGAGTTCGTCGATGTCGACATGGATCGCTACCAGGTCGGCGACCGCTACCGGCAGGTGATGGTCTCGGCGCGCGAAATGTCGCAGGAGAACCTGCCGGAGCAGAGCAAGACCTTCGTCAACCGCCGCTTCAAATACACCCATGGCTACGGGCTGACCGTGGCAACCGTGAGCGACTTCACATCCGAGGGGCTGCCGAACCTGCTGGTCAAGGACATCCCGCCCAAGGCCGAGTATGCGTCGCTCGCGGTCGAGCGCCCGGAGATCTACTACGGCGAGCTCACCTGGGAGCCGGTGGTGGTCAACAGCGAGGAGCGTGAGTTCGACTTTCCGCGTGGCGAGCAGAATGCCTACAGCCATTATCAGGGCACGGGCGGGGTCGAGATGCGCAACCTCTGGCGCAAATTCGTGTTCGGCTGGAAGCTCGACGGCACTCGGCTGCTGCTCTCGGGCTATCCCCGCCCCGAGAGCCGGTTCATGATCCACCGCCAGATCGAAGAGCGCGTGCGCACCTTGGCGCCGTTCCTGACCTTCGATCAGGACCCCTATCTGGTGCTGGTCGACGGCCGGCTGAAGTGGATCATCGACGCTTATACCACCTCGACCCGCTTTCCCTATAGTCAGCCGTTCGAGGCGCCGACCGAGCGCGGTGCGCTGCTCGTGAACGCGCCCACCGATCCGACCGCAGCGGCGGTGCAGGACCTCGATGGTGTCAACTATCTGCGCAACGCGGTCAAGGTGGTGATCGACGCCTACGACGGCGCGGTGGACTTCTACAGCTTCGATGCCGACGACCCGATCCTGAGCGCCTGGCGCAACGCCCTACCGGGCATGTTCCAGCCGCGCAGCGCGATGCCCGAGGCACTCGAGCAGCACATCCGCTATCCCGAAGGCCTGCTGCTGACCCAAGGGCTGGTCTATGCCAAGTACCACATGGACGACCCGGAGGTCTTCTACAACCAGGAGGATCTCTGGGTGCGCGCCACCGAGAAGCACTATGGCCGGGTGCAGCCGGTGGAGCCCTACTATGTGATGTGGGAGCTGCCCGGCTCGGACCAGGCCGAATTCGTGCTGATGCTACCGTTCACACCGAAGAATCGGCAGGTGCTGATCGGCTGGATCGCCGGGCTCTCAGACGGCGACAACTACGGGCGCTTCCTCGCCTATCAGTTCCCGAAGGAGCGCCGCGTGCTCGGTCCGCAGCAGGTCGAGACCAAGATCGACCAGGATAGCTATCTCTCCGGTCAGCTCTCGCTCTGGGATCAGCGCGGCTCAAATGTCATCCGCGGCAATGTCTTGGCGATCCCGCTCGACGACACCCTGCTTTATGTCGAGCCGATCTACCTGGAGGCCGAGACCGCGGCCTATCCCGAGCTGCGGCTGGTCGCAGCGATGCAGGGCGATGATCTCAGCTATGCCGAGACCCTGGACGAGGCACTCAAGGGTCTATTCGGTCCCGAGCAGCCGGGTGCCGCCGGCGCCACCGGGCCGCCGTCGCTACAACAGGCCGGCGCCGACGCCAATGACGCCTTCGAGCGCTACCTCGAGGCCCAGGGCGAGGGGCGTTTCAACGAGGCAGCCGAGGCGATGAGCCAACTGCAGACACTGCTCGAGCAGCTTGCAGCCTGGTCCGAGCCGCCTGCTGGACAGACGTCGGGGCCGACAGCTAGCCAAGCGGTTGGGCAGCCGAGCAATGACAGCAGCGAGCGATCCTCGATTCAGGGTGAAGGCGGTTGAGTGCTGAATAACGGTTCAGCCTCTTGTCCGAGCAACGCCCACTGAACCGTCGGCCCTTCCTCAATGTAACGGCGGATGCGGTTGGATGACCAGGCTATGCGCCGGAATAACCTGATACCCAGAGGCAGAACGAGGAGGTACAAGCCGAAGGCTGCTGGCCCGTCTGATGAACAGGCAGCAATCTCTGGAGCGTTAAGGAAACGGCGGTGATCCGCCGGCATCCGGCCCAAGCACCAAGAACTCGGGGTGACCTTGGCTGACGCGTTCCTCGATCCGCGGCGCTTCGGCATCTGGCAGATCTGCCAAGATCAAGAGCTCACCGCCTTGCAAGGCCTGCTGCTGGGCGGAGAGCGGGAGGTTGGCGCTGCGATTACTCCTTAGCCACCAGCCGCCGCCGATAGCGGCGCCGATGACAATCAGTGTCAGCAGTGCAAACGGCTGCAACGCCTGTAGCAGCAATAGGGAGACTGCCAACATGCCAGCGGCGCCGATGAGGGCACCACGGAGCAGCGCACTTGCATCGCTGCGCCAGCGTCTGGTCTTGACGGGAAGCCCGCTAGGGAGCTGCTGGCCGATCAGCGTAAAGGCATCAGGATGGATGCCGTCGGCGATCAGCTCTTCAACCAGACGCCGGCCGTTCTGCGGATCGCGGGCGCGGATATAGATTCGGGTGGTCATCATGGTCCTCCAAGACTGACGGGGATGGATGGCCGCAGCGGTGCGACCGATTCTGTTCTCCCGTCTCTTCACGCAACCCTCGTGCCGAAGCCTGAAGCCTGAAGCCTGAAGCCTGAAGCCCAGAGCCCAAAGCCCAAAGCCCGATGAGCAATCCCGCCTAGCCGCCAGCAGTCGTCAACCAGCGCGCGATCTGAAACAGCAGTAGAGCCGCTGACACGAGTGCGCCACCGATCGGCACCCAAAGGGGCAGCCGCGGGACCGAGGCCGGTGGGTCTGGCTGACGCTGCTTGATCCTGACGAGACCTAGGTTCACCAGCGTGAAGACGACCAGGATGATCGCGCTGGTCGCCTCGGCCAGGGGCGCGAGCTCGAAAGCCAGCGCGAGCGCCAACACCAACAGGGTGGCGACCGCGGTCGCCCGCAGCGGGGTGTGGGTGCGCGCATCGATCAGCGCCAGCCATTGCGGCGCGACCCGGCGCTCAGCCATGCCGTAGGCAACGCGCGCGGCCATCACCAGCTGCACCAGGGCACTGTTGACGCCCGCGAGCAGGCTCACGAGCACAATCGCGGTGACCGCACCCTGCCCCTGCTCGGCGACCACCCGGGCGAGCGGCGTCTCGGCAGCGGCTAGATCCGCGGGCGGCACGGCAAGCACCGCGACCGTCGCTACGCTGATATAGAGCGCCGTGGTCAACAGCAGGCTGGTGATGACGGCTGCCGGCAACGCACGGCGCACATCCTGGACCTCCTCGGCGACGGTCACCATGTCCTCGAAGCCAATGAAGGCATAGAAGGCAAGGAAGGTGGCACCGACAATGCCGGCCACCGCGCCGAGATCGGCCGGTGCCAGGATCGCCGACGCCTGCGCCGGCAGGCTGCCGAGCACCGCCCCCTCGCTCAACAGGATGTACAGCAGCGAGCCGATCTGCAGCAGGGTGATCAGCACCACCGCCGCCACCGCCTCGGCGATACCCCAAGCCGCAACCAGGCCCATCGCCAGCACCAGCACGATCGTCGTTGGCGCGCTCGGCAGGGGTGCCAGATCGCGCAAGAAGCCGGTGGTGGCGACGGCGAGCGTTGCCGCCGAGACCACGCCGGTGCTGATGACGAGCCAGCCCACCAGCGCGGAAAGCCAAGGCCGGCCGAAGGCCTCCTCGACATAGCGCGCCGAGCCACCACTGTGCGGCAGCCGACCGGAGAGTTCGGCAAAGCTCAGCGCGGTCAGCAGCGCCAGTCCCCCGGCCAGCGCGAAGGCCAGCGGCGCATGCAGTCCGACGCGCCCGGCGATCTCTCCGGACAGCGCGTAGAAGCCGCCGCCAACCATGGTGCCAACGCCATAGAAGACGAGAAACGGAAAGCGGACCCGGCGTTGAAGCCGTTGTGATGAATCAGCCATCTTCAACCTCCAGGCCCGCAGGAATGCCGATCTGAACGGATGGGAGCCTTCTGGCAGTTAGAGACCCTGCTGCCAGCTAGGCCCCAAGGGCATGGGCTCGCCTGGGATCAGGGCGTCTCAGCACTGAGCAGCGGGCTTGGCGACATCGGGTCCTCGACCTCGCCGTTGATGATCTGACTCGCCGTGACCTGACGACCGTAATAGGCGTTGTTCGCATCCTCGTCCCAGAAGATGTCCGAGACGCTGGCGGCGAAGTCACCATAGAGGCCCTCAGTCCCGGACCAGACGGCGACATCGGTGCCCTTGCCGATCGAGGTCTGCGTGCGCTCCGAATCCTCGACGACGGTGTAGCCGGTATCCGAGTTGAGCGCAAAATTGTGCATTTGGCCAAAGCTCTCGAGCAGATCACCCGACATGATCACGAAGGCCACCTCTCCAGCCTCAGCGCCCGCCGCAGCGCCAATCTGAACGGTGCCGATGTTGTAGAAGGCGGGTGCTGACCACTCGCCATCGTTCTTGGCGATGAGGATGCCCTGCCCACCGGCACCACCGACGACCAGCGCCGCCCGCGCGTAATCCGGGACGACAAAGATCGCCTCGGCCTGCTCGAGCAGGTCGCTCGCCTGAGGGTCGGACTGAATCTTCTGAACAACATCCGCCGCCTCGCGAACCGTTTCCTTGGCGTTCTTCAGCTCGTCGGAGCTCGATCCTCCGGTCGTCGAGGCGCTGGCAGAGGGGTCATCCGATGTCATGCCTTCGGCCGCAAAGCCGTCGGCGGTCAGCAAGGACCCCGTCAGGATCAGTGACAGGGTCAGGGCGGTTAATGGACTGATGCGATAGCTCATGAGAGACCTCCTGTGGTCATCGACTGTGAAGTGAAGATGCAGGATGAGTGGGTGCTCGCCGCTGGCGATGCGCGCTTCGGTTGTGGGCGAGACTCAGACTCATCGCTTGTCCCTGATGCAGTGAATGTGCCACCTGTCTAGGCGACTTAGGTGCCTGCTCTGGGCTGTGCGCACAGGCAGTGGGCTCGGTGGAGATGCGATGGACGCATTTGAACACTCGGGCACCTGAGGGTAGCCGCGTTGTACTTGAGCCGCCGGGGCATAGCCGCCGCCAGTGGCTCAAAACACCCGCTTGATGCCGGTCGCGGACGCTGCCATGGGTCAATGCCGCCACCGACATCCCGCCATTTAACCCACGGCGGCGGCCGATGGCCCAATCAAAGCGACGGGAAGCAATGTGACTGGTACTCAATTTGCTTAGCGCATCAAGGAGCCGGCTTATCCGTCTCCCCCATTCCATACTCCTCCATTCATTGTTCGCCGCTGAGCACGTCGTTTGCCGATGTCCAATCACGACCCTGTCGATACCCATGCCGACGCCTCGTCTGACGCCGCTCCAAACACTGCTGCACAGAATGACGGTGCAGATGAGAGCGCAGATGAGAGCCAGGATAAGCGCTCGGACGAACATGCGGATGAGATCGGCAAGGGCCGCGGCATCGCAGGCAAGATCGCGGCCTTCTTCATCGACTCGCCACTGACGCCCTTGCTGCTGCTGGCGACGCTGGGAATCGGCATCCTCGGCCTGCTGACCACCCCCCGGCAGGAGGACCCGGACATCTCGGTGCCGATGGTTGATATCAAGCTGCGCTATCCAGGCGCCTCGTCCGGCCAGGTCGCCAGGCTCGCCGTGGAGCCGCTGGAGCGGATGATGAGCGAGCTGAACGGCGTCGAGCATGTCTACTCGGTCAGCCGCCGCGAGGAAGGGCTGGTGACGGTGCGCTTCGAGGTGGGCACCCCGATCGACCCCGCCGTGGTCGCGGTTCACGACACCATCGAGTCGAACTTGGATCAGGTGCCGCCGGACCTGACCGAGTGGCTAGTGCAGCCGAAGACCATCGATGACGTGCCAGTGCTGACTCTGACCCTTTGGTCTGACCAGATCGACGATGCCCGACTGCGGATGCTCGGGCTGCAGCTGCTGCAGGAGCTCAAGCAGGTCGAGAACACCGGCAACGGCTTCGTCGTCGGCGGCCGCCAGCGCGAGATCAGCATCGAGCCGCAGCCGGAGCAGCTGCGCGGCTACGGGCTCAGCCTGGATCAGCTCGCCAAGACCATCCGCAACGCCAACGCCAGCCGCGGCACCGGCAGCGTGGAGCAAGGCGCGGCCCACAGCGCGGTGTCGGCCGGGCACGACCTTGAGGGTGCCTGGGACATCGAGCGTTTGGTCATCGATACCGAGGGCGGCCCCACCGTCTATGTGCGCGACGTCGCCAAGGTCACGGCGGGACCCGAGCACGCCGACCAGGCGGTGTTCTTCTACACTGGCCCGAGCCATCCGGCGGATGACTCGACCAACGGTGCCGGTGCGGTCACCGTCGCCATCGCCAAACAATCCGGCGCCAATGGCGTGGCCGTGACCAAAGACCTGCTTGAGCGGCTCGAGCAGCTCAAGGGGTCGATGATCCCGGAGCAGGTGCAGGTGGCGATCACCCGCAACTACGGTGAGACCGCCAATCGCAAGGTCAATGAGCTGCTGCTGTCGCTGGTCGGCGCTACGGCCGCTGTCGCGCTCTTGTCGCTGATCGCGATCGGTCTACGGCCGGCGTTGATCGTGTTGGCCGTGATCCCGGTGGTGATCCTGATGACGGTCTGGTCGGCCGGGGCGCTCGGCTTCACCATCAACCGGGTCAGCCTGTTCGCGCTGATCTTCTCGATCGGCATCCTGGTCGATGACGCCACCGTGGTGGTCGAGAACATCTTCCGGCGCTGGCTCGCCGAGGGCGCAACCGCCAAGGCCGTCGCCATCGACGCCGTCGGCGAGGTCGGCAATCCAACCATCATCGCCACCCTGACCGTCCTCGCGGCGCTGCTGCCGATGGGCTTCGTCACCGGGATGATGGGACCCTACATGCGACCGATCCCGATCCTGGGCTCGGTGGCGATGCTGTTCTCGCTCTTCGCGGCCTTCGTCTTCACGCCCTGGCTCGCCTACCGGCTGCGCCCGAAGCTCGCGGCGCTGGAGCGCTCTGCAAGTCGTGAGAAGCGCCTGCAGGGCTGGATCGATCGCGCCTACCGACCGCTGATCGAGCCCCTGATCGAGAGGCGGCCGGCGCGCTGGGCGTTCCTGATCGCCATCATCGTCGCCTTCGTCG
>CAZEZH010000143.1:0-7538 GCA_964516305.1 uncultured Halochromatium sp.
CTAGCTCAGCAATCACTCGCGTGGCCTCGGTATCGTCATCCTCGATCAAATCACGTAGGCGTTGCATCAGTGGTGAGAGGCTTGCCAGATCGAGCGGGCCCAGGGATGGGCCCAATGCCGGTGCAGACGCCGAGCTGCCCCCGGTTGCAGGCATTGAGGCCGCAGGCTCGCGTGCCTTAGCTGTAGCCTCAGTCATACCCGTTGCGGAGGACGAGGCGGCCTGAGCGCTGTCCTCCAAGGCTCGCAGCCCCGCGATCACCGGCGCCAAGGCGGCGAGCGTTTGCTCGAGCAGGGCTTGGATTGCCGTCGCATCCTGATCCTCCTGACAGGCGGCCTCAAGCGCTGCAGCGGCCTCGCGTACCTGCTTGGCGCCGATATTGGCGGCCACCCCTTTAAGGGTATGCGCACAACGTGCAGGTGCATCCGGGTCCAGTGCCTTGTCGGCGAGGGCGGCCGTGAACTCAGTCTCAAAGTGCGCCTGCGTCTCGGCGAAACGGTGCAGCAGGCGCCGGTAGAGCGTCTGATTGTGCTGGGTAATCGCCAGTCCCGCCGCAGTGTCAATGCCTGGGAGAGAAGTGAGTGGAGAGGAGTGAGGAGTGAGTGAAGACGCGGCAGCTTGCTGAGTGCTTGCATTCAGACGCACCATAGGCTTCGTGTCCACGCGCTTCGTCCCCTCAGACGTCGTCTCAGGGCTCATGAGGCTCTCTTCACTCCTCTCCTCACTCTTCTTCTCACTCTCCTCCTCACTCCTCTCTTTACTCTTCTCGCCTTCCTCCACTCGCTGCTCGACCTTGATCCAGCGCGCCATGGTCGTGAGCAGCTCGCGAACCTTCACCGGCTTGCCGATATGATCATTCATACCGGCGGCGATCGCCTTCTCGCGATCACCGGCCATCACATTGGCGGTCATCGCCAAGATCGGCAGATCGGGATAGCGCGGGTCCTGACGGATGGCGTGGGTTGCCGCATAGCCATCCATCACCGGCATCTGGCAATCCATCAGCACGCCATCAAAGCGTTGGTGTGCGAGCCGCGCCAGTGCCTCCTGGCCATTGTTGGCCACCTCTGCGCTCATGCCGTTGGTGGTCAACAGCTCCAGTGCCAGCTCCTGGTTGATCGCGTTGTCTTCAACCAGCAGCAGATGAGCGCCTTGCAGCGCCGCAAGGGCCTCGCTAGCGGCGTCCTCTCGTTCGGCGCCCTCTGGGCTTGACACGGCCTCGCGGCCCATGGCTGTCAGGATCGCATCGAGCAGGGTCGAGGGCGTGATCGGCTTGGTCAGGAAGCCGGCCAGCTCCAGTCCTTCGGCCGCACGGTGGGCCTCATCGCGGCCATAGGCGGTGACCATGATCACCGTTGGGGCGTGGGCAATTAGCCGGTCGGTCTGGATGGCGCGGGTGGTCTCGAGCCCGTCCATGCCGGGCATCTTCCAGTCCATCAGCAGCAGATCGTAGGGGGCATCGCTGTCGGCCTGCTCGAGCATCGCGATTGCCTGCTCGCCGCTGGCCGCCTGTGCGACCTGGAAGCCGAAGGCGCTGAGCTCCGAGTCGAGCACCTCGCGCGCGGTGCGATTGTCGTCGACCACCAGCACGCGCAGGGCCTCGAGCGACTCGAGCTTGAGCCGCCGCTGCGAGCGCAGGCCGCGCTGCTTGCCAAACTGGACGGTGAAATGGAAGGTGCTGCCCGCGCCGAGGCTGCTCTCGACCCAGATGGTGCCGTCCATCATGCGGGTGAGACGCTTGCAGATGGCTAGCCCCAGCCCACTGCCGCCGTATTTGCGCGTGGTCGAGCTGTCGGCCTGGCTGAAGGATTGGAACAGCCGCTGCTGCTGGTCAGACGAGAGGCCAATGCCGGTGTCGCGCACCGCAAAATGCAGTCGGACGGCGTCGCGGTTTTCTTCCTCGGCGCTCACGCGGACCAGGATCTCGCCACCGGGCTCGGTGAACTTGACCGCGTTGTTGCCGAGGTTGATCAGCACTTGGCCCAAGCGCAGCGCGTCGCCGATGAGTCGACGCTGATCGCTGCGCTCAACGGGCTCGAATCGAGGATGCCCTGCAGCTGCTGGCGCTCGGCGATCAGCGTCTGCTGCGCCTCGACCCGCTCGGCGATGTCCTTGAACACCAGCACGGCACCGATCTGCTCGCCGCCCTTGCGCATCGGCACCATCACATATTCGACCAGCAGGGTCGAGCCATCTTGGCGCCAGAGCACGTCCTCATCAACCTGGCGCCGTTGACCATCGCGCAGGGTGTGATTCATCGGGCAGTCGGGCTCCGCAAACCGACTGCCATCCGCGTGCTGATGATGCAAGGTGGTGTGCAATGGCTGGCCGACCAGGCGATCAGCGGCATAGCCGAGCAGCGCGCTGGCGGCGCGGTTGCAGAAGGTGATCCGACCCTCGCGGTCGATGCCGATGATGCCTTCCCCAGCGGAGTCGAGGATCAGCGCGTTGCGCTCGTGCACGGCCTCGATCTCGGCCTCGGCGCGACGCAGGGCGGTGCGGTCGAAGACGACCCCGTCGATGCGCAGCGGGCGGCTGTGCTCGTCGAGCCTGGTCTTGCCGCGCGCGGCGATAAAATGCTCGCTGCCATCCGGCCAGCACACCCGGAACTCGAATTCGAGCGCAGCCTCGCCACGCACCGCAGCGTCAAAGTCGGCCATCACCCAGTCGCGGTCGTCGGGATGCAGGGCGTCGATCCAGTGCTCGAGTGCCGGCGGCAGATCCTCCGGCAGGCCCAAGAGACGGGCAACGCGCGCATCCCAGCTCCATTCGTCAGTCTGCAGGTCGCCGCTCCAGAGGCCAACTTGGGCCGCCTCGAGAGCCAGATTGCGGGCGGTCTCGGCCTCATGCAGCGCCAAGGCGGTCTGCTTGGTCGCGGTGAGATCCTGGGTGATGCCGATGAAGTGGGTGACCTCGCCACTCTCGTCGAGGACCGGCGCGATCGACAGCGAGACCCAATAGGTGTCGCCATTCTTCTTCCGGTTACATAGCTCGCCATGCCAGATCTGGCCGCTGAGGATGGTCGCCCAGAGCTGCTCATAGGTCTCGGGCGGCGTGCTGTCGCTCTTGAGCAGGCGCGGGTTTTCGCCCAATGCCTCCTCGGCGCTGTAGCCGGTGATTGCGGTGAAGGTGGGGTTGGTGTGCTCGATCGCGCCGTTGGGGTCGGTAACGATGATGCAGAGCGGGTTCTGCTCGACCGCTTGCACATAGGTGCGCAGATCGCGCGTGCGTACCTCGACCAGCTCGTCGAGACGTCGGCGCGCGCGTTCGCCGAGCCAGGCCAGGGTCGCCATCAGCCCCAGCGCGAGCAGTACGACGCCGAACAAGGCGCCGAGCACCGGATTGCGCAGCGCCCGATACGGAGCCAATGCCTCGGCCTGATCGATCTCGGTGGCAATGCCGACACCGAGCGGGTCCGACCAGCTCCAGACCCCGAGCACCGGCACGCCGCGGTAATCGCGATAGCCTTCGGTATCGGCCCCGGTCTCACCGTTCAGTGCCGCTTGCGCCATGCGTGACAGCGGCCAGTCGGAAGGGGGCTGTGTGGGCTCGTAGCCAGCGGTCAGATCCCCGCCGGGATCGGCGATGCGCATGCCGATGTCGGGCCGAGCCCCAGCGATGGGCTGCTCGGCAAAGCGCGAGCGTGTCATCAGGCGGCCCTCGGCATCGAAGACATAGGTTTCGCCGGTCGCCCCGATCTGGCCGACCTTGGTCATCTGCGTCAGGGCCTCGACGGGCCTCAGCTCCAGGCCGAGCACGGCGAGCATGCCGCCGCGCTCGTCGCGGATTGCGGCCAGCAGAAATAGCGCATCCAGCTGGCAGCTGCCCGCCGTCTGTTCTTGATTCGGCGCGCTGGGCGGCAGGAAGAGTGGCTCGCTACTGGCTAGGATGCGGGCAAAGTCGAACGGGTCGCATTTGGCCAAAGGATGCAGACGGCCCATGTGCTGTGACTGAAAAGCCGTCAGGACCCGGCCATCGAGCCCAAGCACGAATGCGTCAGAGGTGTCAGCGAGGTCGCGCTTGGCCGCGATAAGGGCGCGCACTTGCTCATGCGCTGGCGAGGTGTGCAGGCGCTCGGGCGCATCCGCGGCCTGCTGCAGTTGACGCACCAGTGGAATCAAGGCTTGATCAGCGGCGATGAGCTCGGTCTCGCGCAAGTGGCTTTCGACCCAGATCCGCAGTGTCTGCGCGGCCGAGCGATTGACGGATTGGAGGGTCTTGACCAGGTCTTGGCGCAGGCGCTGGTCGATCTCGCCGAGCCCCTGATTGGCGAGCGTCAGCGCAAGCGCCAGGAACAGGCCGACAAGGGCGAGGCCAATGAGCCTGACATTACGCCGTTCAAACAGCCGGTCCTCGCTGCCGCGGCGCAGCCGGCGCAGCAGCGCAAGCGCGAGCAGCAGGCTCAGGCCGATGGCGAGGGTCCAGGTCAGATAGATCAGCGGAGCAGCCGGGAGTCCGATGCCTGAGTCTTGGGCGTAGGCGAGCTGTGGCAGGCTCAGGGTGCCGATCCAGCCGGTGAGCAAATACGGAGTCCAGCGGCGCGGCCGGCACGAATGGCAGCAACCAATGCTCATTGACATCGCAATCTGTGGAGCATGGTTGGAGTATCGTCAACGATCAGGAGCCGTCCTGGACGGTCTTCGCTCATGCCAGTATCTCTAAGCCATTTCCTCTCTAAGTGGCTGCCCATTTTCTACTTCCCGATGATCGCCCAATGCTGGCCCGCAAATCGGGAAGAGGTTGATGGACAGTTTCTAAGCCGACATTTCTCTAGGCTGGGCTTGGTCGTGAGCTTGCGCTGCCATGGTCATCGATGAGCATGCCCTCTTCGGCATAGCGCGAGCGAATCTCGAGCACCTGTGGCATCACCTCCAAGAACACCGGGACGAGGCTCGGGTCGAAGTGGCTGCCGCTGCTGTCGCGCAGCAGATCGAGCGCCTTCGCGATGGGCCAGGCGGGCTTGTAGGGGCGCACCGAGGTCAGTGCATCGAAGACATCAGCGATCGCGACGATCCGCCCGGCGCACGGGATATCCTTGCCAGCAAGGCCGTTCGGGTAGCCACTGCCGTCCCACTTCTCGTGATGTGTGAGGGCGACCACGCGGGCCATCTCCAACAGCTCGGAGCCACTCGCATCGCCGATGATGTCGGCGCCAATCTGCGCATGGGTGCGCATGACGTCCCATTCCTCGGGTGTGAGCTTGCCGGGCTTCTGTAGGATGCTGTCCGGGATGCCGATCTTGCCGACATCATGCATGGGCGCGGCATTCAGCAGCAGCTCGACGTTGCGCTCGTCCATGCCGATGGCGCGGCCAAGGATTGCTGCGTAATGGCTCATGCGGATGACGTGCAGTCCGGTCTCGTTGTCCTTGTACTCTGCGGCACGGCCGAGCCGGCGGATGATGGCGAGTCGGGTCTCGTGCAGTTGTGCGGTCTGCTCGCGGACCTTGCCGTCAAGGACGCGGTTTTGATCGTAGAGGGCGAGCTGGGTGTGCACTCGGGCCTGCACGATCGGCGGACTGATCGGCTTGGTGATGTAGTCGACGGCACCGAGCTCGAGCCCTTTGATCTCGTCGTCGAGGCCGATCTTGGCGGTGATGAAGATGATGGGTATGTGGCGGGTGCTGAGGTCGGCCTTCAATTGCCGGCAGACCTCGAAGCCATCGATTTCCGGCATCATGATGTCGAGCAGGATCATGTCCGGCGGCTCGCCCGAGCGGGCGATGCGCAAGGCCCGCTCGCCACGGGTGGCGGCCTTGACGTTGTAGTCGTCTTTCAAACACTCGACCAAGAGGTCGATGTTAGCGGGCTCGTCGTCAACGATGAGGATGGTTTGTTGCTGCATCGAACCCCCGTTTCTTCTGCTCTAAGCTGACATCGTGCAGCGTTACCACCGGTGATGTGGCGTCTGTTTTACGGTAACGCTCAAGCGGCACGCCTGAGTCAGGCCAAGCTGTACCGACGAGGCTGACCAACGATACCAGAGACGAGAGGGGCCGTTTGTTGCGGCATTGCTCGTTTTTAGCGTTTCTTGCTTGCGATCGGTGACATCAGCGCGCGACGCGGCGCTCAGGCCATCGGATGCTGGGGTGGCGCGGTGCCATGCGTGACAGGCGGTTTATCAATTCATCGGATCATCACTGCTGGAGCGGCGCTTGGGTGGCGCGAAGCCGGCGTCGACGCGCTCGGTGCTGGCGCCCTCTGTTGAGCTGGGCTTGCGCCGTTTGCCGATGTTCTTGCGGTCGCGGAGCCGTTGCTTCGGCTTAGGGGCTTCGGCCTTGGCTGCGCCTTTGGCGCTGGCGGCATAAGGGCTGGCGGCATAGGGGCTGGCGTTAGCACCGCCCTTGGCTGCGGACTTGGTGCTGCTCTTGGCGGTGGTGCTTGTGCGGCTGCTGCCGGTCTTGCTACCTGAGGTCTTGCCCGCCTTCTTTCCGGCCTTGCCTGCGAGCTTACTACCGGCCTTGCGCTTTGGGTTGGGGCCTTTGAAATGGGCCTCGAGACCCGGCAGGCGGCGCAGCTCGACCTCGATGCCGAGCCAGCGGCTGATCGACTCCATCTTGTTCCATTCCTGCGCGGAGACCAGCGAGAGGGCGATGCCGGCATGGCCAGCGCGGCCGGTGCGGCCGGTGCGATGCAGGTAGTCCTCGCCACTGCGCGGGACGTCGAGGTTGATCACACGTTCGACGCCGGTCAGATCCAGTCCGCGCGCGGCGACATCGGAGGCGACCAGCACCGAGACCTGACCGCGCTCGAGCAGGCCCATCACCCGTTTGCGCTCGCGCTGATCCAACTCGCCATGGAGCACGGCGGCGCGCACCTGCTCGCCGATCAGGAAGGCGCCGATAGCATCGGCACGGGCGCGGGTGTTGGTGAACACCAGCGCCTTCTCATACGTCTCGTTCTGCAGCAGCCAGAGCAACAGTGCCTGTTTGTGCGGCAGCTCGTCGCTGAGGATGATCTGATGGCTGATGTCGGGATGCGCGGCGCGGATGGCGTCGATCTCGATGACCAGCGGGTCCTTCAGCAGATGATCGGTGATCGGCCGCAGTCCGCCATGCTTGAGCGTGGCCGAGAACAGCAGTGATTGGCGCGCTCGGTTGCTGGCGCCAATGAGGGTGATGACATCGGCGGCGAAACCGAGGTCGAGCATGCGGTCGGCCTCGTCGAGGACCAGGAAGCTGAGCTGAGTCAGGTCGGCCTCGCCGGTCTCGAGATGTTCGAGCAGCCGGCCCGGAGTGGCGATGACCAGGTCCGGGTTCTTGCGCAGCGCCGAGACCTGGCGGCCGCGATCCTCACCGCCGACGATCACCGCTGCGGTCAGCCGTGTGCGGCTGCCGAGGCTGAGGAATTCGCTCTGTGTCTGGCTTGCCAGCTCGCGCGTCGGCACCAGCACCAGTGCGCGGATGCCGCCATCGGGCGCCGGCTCCTCGCTGAGGCGCTGCAGCATCGGCAGCAGAAAGGCGCCGGTCTTGCCGGAGCCAGTGGCGGCCGAGGCGAGCAGGTCGCGGCCCTCGAGCACGGCGGGGATGACCCGCTGTTGT
>CAZEZH010000144.1:0-7531 GCA_964516305.1 uncultured Halochromatium sp.
GTTGAAGAGGATGCCGTTGCAGGCATACATCCCATAGGCTTCGCGGTAGTTGACGGTGATCCAGTAGGCGTAGAGCTTGGCGGCGGCGTAGGGGCTGCGCGGGTAGAACGGGGTGGTCTCGCGCTGCGGGGTCTCTTGGACCTGGCCGAAGAGTTCGGAGGTGGAGGCTTGGTAGAAGCGGGTCTTGTCGGTAAGGCCTAAGAAGCGGATCGCCTCGAGCAGGCGCAGGGTGCCGATGGCGTCGACGTCGGCGGTGTATTCGGGGGCCTCGAAGCTGACCGCAACATGCGACTGGGCACCGAGGTTGTAGACCTCGTCGGGCTGCACCTGTTGGATGATGCGGGTCAGATTGGAGGTGTCGGTGAGGTCGCCGTAGTGCAGGACGAACTGCTGGTCTTTTTGGTGCGGATCTTCGTAGATGTGGTCGACACGCTGGGTGTTGAACAGCGAGGCGCGGCGCTTGATGCCGTGGACTTCGTAGCCCTTCTCTAGGAGGAATTCGGCGAGGTAGCTGCCGTCTTGGCCGGTGATGCCGGTGATGAGGGCTCTTTTGTTCACTGCTGAAGCTCCAGATTAGGCAGCGGGGCTGCGGCCTTTCGGTCGATCACGATAGGATAACGCGCATACTTGTGCGTGGGGAGACTGATGCTCGAGTGGCACGGATAATACCGCTGAGCTAGTGCGCTTATCCAGCCGGGCGCACGAGCGAGCGAGCCATCGGATGCTGGAATCGCTTACCATCGAGGCTCACCCTGCTCCTCCCGCCCACAGACCAAAAAGGAGAAACCAATGACCGACATGAAGACCAATCCATCCGTCGCACCGATTCCGCCCTTTGGCGATCTTGAGAAGAACTGGGGCTGGCTGCTGGCGTTCGGCCTGCTGTCGATCGTCCTCGGCACCATTGGCCTCGGCATGACCTTTATGCTGACCGAGTTGGCGATCGTGTTCTTCGCTGCGCTGCTGATCGTTGGCGGCGTCTTCCAGCTACTGGATGCGCTCAAGTGCAACGGCTGGCAAAGCAGTGCCTGGCATGTGCTGATCGCACTGCTTTACGTTGCCGCCGGCGTCTATATGACCCTGCACCCCACCTTGGCTGCGGTGTCGCTGACTCTGCTGCTCGGAGCTATGTTCATTGCCGTTGGTCTGCTCCGCGCGATCATGGCGTTTCAGCTTAAACCGGCTAAGGGCTGGTGGTGGCCACTGGTCTCGGGCGTGATCTCGCTGATCCTTGGCGGCCTGATCCTGGCCGAATGGCCACAATCTGGCCTCTTCATCATCGGGTTGTTCATCGCCATCGAGCTGATCTTCAATGGTTGGTCTTATCTCTTCATTGCGCTCGCGGCACGCGCTGCAGGCAAGGAACGGCGCACCGGCGGATCGGCCAGCTTCTAGCCGATTCATCATAAGGGGGCGCGGCCTCCGCATAGTGTCAATCAGATAGTGCCATGTCGCGTAGACGACACAAGAAAAAGATATCTCGCGCAGAGACGCAAAGGCGCAGAGAAGAAGAGAAAGACAAGATGAAGCGCACTGGGAACATCGAGCAAGCTCTTTCTTACTTTGCGCATCTGTGTCTCTGCGCGAGCCTCTTCTTGCTTACGTCACAACATCACGCGACCTCATGTCGAGGCCGCAGCCTCATAAGGAACCCCGGAGAGAGCGCTGGTCCAAAGGAGGCCGACGCCATCCTGATCAACGGGGTCACACACCACTAACGGAGCGAGACCATGAAAGAGGGCGTCATCCTCTCGATCGACCAAGGCACCACGGGCTCGACGGTGCTGCTCTTCGACCATGCTGGCCAGATTCGCAGCCGCGCCTACTCCGAGTTCACCCAACATTACCCGAAACCGGGCTGGGTCGAGCATGATGCCGAGGAGATCATCCTGGTCACCATGAAGGTCATCGCCGAGGCACTCAAAGCCGGCGGCGTCGCCCCAAATGATATCCAAGGCATCGGCATCACCAATCAGCGCGAGACCGCGGTGCTCTGGCAGCGCTCCAGCGGTAAGCCGGTTGGGCGCGCCATCGTCTGGCAGGATCGTCGCACCGCAGACTATTGCGCTGAGCTCAAGGCGCAGGGTCACACCGAGATGGTCCAGCAGAAGACCGGCTTGGTGATCGATCCCTACTTCTCCGGCACCAAGGTCAAGTGGATGCTGGATCATTCCCCCGGCCTGCGCGAGCGCGCCAAGCTTGGCGAACTCTGCTTCGGCACCATCGACTCCTGGCTGGTCTACAACCTGACCGGCGGCAAGACCCACATCACTGATTACTCCAATGCCTCACGCACCCTGCTCTACAACATCCGCGACCTGCGCTGGGACGAGGATATGTTGGCACTGCTGGATATCCCGGCCGAGATCCTGCCGGAGGTAAGGCCTTCATCGGAGATCTACGGCGAGACTGATCCGCAGATGTTCTTCGGCACTCGCGGCATTCCGGTGGCCGGGATCGCTGGCGATCAACAGGCCGCGCTGTTCGGACAGGCCTGTTACAAGCGCGGGATGGCCAAGAACACCTATGGCACCGGTTCCTTTGTGCTGATGAACACCGGCACCGAGGCGGTGACCAGCAGCGAGCAACTGCTGACGACCATCGCCTGGGGTCTCGGCGACGAGCCGGTCGAGTACGCACTGGAAGGCGCCATCTTCGTCACCGGCTCGGCGGTGCAGTGGCTGCGCGATGGGCTGGAGATGATCGAGCATGCCAAAGAGACCCGTGAACTCGCGCGCTCGGTGCCCGAGAACGAGGACGTCTACTTCGTGCCGGCCCTGGTCGGGCTCGGCGCACCGCATTGGGACCCCTACGCCCGTGGTCTGCTGATCGGCATCACCAGAGGCACCAGCCGCGGCCATGTCGCACGCGCGGTACTCGAGAGCATGGCTTATCAGACCCGCGACGTGATCGAGGCGATGGAGCGCGACTCCGGCATCCACCTCAAGGAACTGCGCTGCGACGGCGGCGCCTCAGTGAACAGCGTGTTGATGCAGTTCCAGTCCGACATCCTCGGCGTCAAGGTGGAGGTGCCGAGCATCATCGAAACTACCGCGCTCGGCGCTGCTTATCTTGCCGGTCTCGCGGTCGGGTTCTGGGAGAGCCGCGAGGAGATCGCCAAGAAGTGGGCACTGGATGTGCGCTATCGCCCGCGCATCGAAGCGGCCAAGCGCGAGAAGCTGTTTAAGCGTTGGCATCGGGCGGTGGAGTTGGCGAAAGGCTGGGCTAAAGAAGAACTGGAGAGTGGTTAGTGGTTAGTGGTTAGTGGGGAGAACGCCCGCGTGGATCGCTGGGTGGACTCCTTCGTTTTGGTTTGTCGCTTCTTGGGAGCCGATTACGCACTATGAATCTAAGAGACAGCAATCTCGCCAAGCTCCCCAATCGTGTCTTCGATGCTCTGATCATCGGTGGCGGTATCAATGGGGCCGTGTCGGCGGCGGCGCTTTCGGGTAAGGGGGCGAGTGTGGCGCTGATCGATCAGCGCGACTTCGCTGGCTTTACCAGTCAGCAGTCGTCGAATCTGGCCTGGGGTGGAATCAAGTACCTGGAGAGCGGCGACTATGGGTTGGTGCGCAAGCTGTGCCTGAGCCGGAATCACCTGATCGACAGCTATCCGAGCCGGGTGCAGGAGATCCGCTTTTTCACCACCATCGACAAGGGCTTTCGGTTTTCGCCTTGGTTTCTCTGGATCGGCACCTGGGTCTATTGGTTGTTCGGTAATGGTTACACCCGCATCCCGCGCCTGATGAGTAAGGGGCAGATCCGGCGCGAGGAGTCGGTTGTCAATACGAGTAAGGCCGCCGGTGGCTTCGAGTATTCCGATGCCTATCTGCACGATAACGACTCGCGCTTCGTGTTCCAGTTCGTGCGCGCGGCGATGGATCGCGGCACCATTGCGGCCAACTATGTCGAGTCGCTCGGCTCGCGGCGCGAGGAGATCGGCCGCGAGGAGATGGGCACGGAGAGGGATAAGGACGCGGTCTGGATCACTGATGCGCGCGATACCCAGAGCGGGGAGACCTTTCAGATCCGCTCCAAGATCCTGATCAATGCCGCCGGCCCCTTCGCTGATGGGCTCAATCAGCGGAACGGCGAGCAGACCTCGCATCAGCATCTGTTCTCCAAGGGTATCCATCTGATCGTGCCGCAGATCACGCCGCAGCAGCACATCCTGACCTTCTTTGCCGATGATGGCCGGCTGTTCTTCGTCATCCCGATGGGGGTGCGCACCTGTATCGGCACCACCGATACGCCGGTTGAGAGCCCGTTCACCGAGGTCACCGACGAAGACCGGGATTTCGTGCTCGAGAACATCAATAAGCGCCTCGAACTGGCCAAGCCGCTGACCCGTGATGACATCATTGCCGAGCGCTGTGGGGTGCGCCCGCTGGTGGTCCAGCGCAAATCCAACACGACCAGCGACGCCGCGGAGGGTGCGCGCGACTGGATGCAGCTTTCGCGTAAGCATGCCATCGATGTCGACTCGGCGCGTGCGCATCTGTCGATCTTCGGCGGCAAGCTGACGGACTGCGTCAATGTCGGCAATGAGGTGGCGGAGATTGCGACCGAACTCGGGGTGACGCTACCGCATCCGCACTATCGCTGGTATGGCGAGCCGCATCGTTCGGTCTATCAGGAGTACATGCACCAGGCGCGACTGATGGATCTGGATAGCTACACCTCGCCGGATTCGATCGAGCCGCTGTCGAGCCGGCTGTGGCGGCGCTACGATCAGCAGGCGTTTGAGCTGCTGGCGCAGATCCGCGAGGACCCGCGCCAGGCTGAGGTGCTGATCAAGGGCACCGACTACACGCGCTGTGAGATCCATCTGGCCAAGCGTCAGGAGATGATCGTCACGCTTGAAGACTTTTTGCGCCGACGCTCGAAGATCGCACTGGTGGTGCCGCGCCAGACCATCCAGCAGGCCGAGGGTCTGATGGAGGCCTGCGAGATCCTGTTCGGCGATCAGGCGCAGGCGCGTTATGACGAGTATTTCTGCGAAGATTGCGGGGTCACACCAGCGCAGTCGCGGCAGACGACAGCTGTGGCAGAGCCGCAGGGAGCCGCCTAGCGCGAGGCCGCTGTAGGGCGATGATCGGGAAGCAGGGCGGAAGAAACGCAGCGGTTCCAACAATCGGGCTAGCCAGCTGTTCACGTTGTTTTTGAACCGTTCCTAAGCAGCGACAGGCGGATGAGGTTTGGGCTTATCACAATGAATCGATCAGCATGACCACCAGCAACGCCATACAGATGGCATCGCCGCCTGCCTTGCTACCCGTCAGGCATGCGATCACCGTCGATGAATACCTGCGCATGGGAGCGGCTGGCATTCTGGCGCCGGATGCCCGTTGCGAGCTGATTGAAGGAGAGATCATCGATAGGCCGCCGATCGGCCCAGCGCATGCGAGCAGGACCAACCGCCTCGTCGAGATCCTCACCCTCGCTGTGCGGGGCAAGGCGATCGTCTCGACGCAGAATCCGATCATCCTCGGCGATCTGTCCGCTCCACAGCCTGATCTGGCCCTGCTGCGTTATCGCGAAGATTATTACGCGCAGGCCCATCCAGCAGCTGCCGATATTCTGCTCTTGATTGAGGTTGCGGATACCAGCCTGCCGCATGACCGCAATACCAAGCTGCCGTTGTATGCTCGGTTCCAGATCCCAGAGGTCTGGATCATCGATATCCGCGGCGGTCATCTGGATGTCCACCGAACACCCGACGCGGAACGCTATACCTGCCAATTCCGAGTCACGGATCTGTCTCGGGTCGACGTAGCGTCCCTGCCCGAGCTTGTTCTCGACTGCAGCGGTCTATTCTGACTCAGGAAGACGGATCAACACCATTGAGGAAACGCCCATGACGCCGTTTCTCGCCGAACTCATCGGAACCGCACTGCTGATTTTGCTCGGCAATGGCGTCGTCGCAAACGTCGTGCTGAGCGGCACCAAGGGCAACGGTGCTGGCTGGATCGTGATCACCTGGGGCTGGGGCATGGCGGTGTTCGTCGCCGTGTTCACCATGGCGGCGTTCAGTGGCGCGCACATCAACCCCGCCGTCTCGGTCGGGCTCGCCATCGCCAACAAGTTCGACTGGGCGCTGGTGCCAATCTATGTGGCCGCTCAGTTTTTAGGGGCCATGCTAGGCGCGACCTTGGTCTGGCTGATCTATCGGCCGCACTTCGCGCTCACCGAGGATCAGGATCTCAAGCTCGCCTGCTTTTGCACTGCGCCGGCGGTGCGCGATCCGCTCTCGAACCTGATCTCGGAGATCGTCGGCACCTTTGTGCTGGTGTTCGCGGTGCTGTTCCTGGCGGTTTCGGTGTTCGGGCTTGGTGCCTTGGATGCCTTGCCGGTTGGGCTGCTGGTGCTGGCGATCGGCCTCAGCTTGGGCGGCACCACCGGCTATGCGATCAATCCGGCTCGCGATCTGGGGCCGCGCATTATTCACGCGTTGTTGCCGATGCCAGGCGGCAAGCGGGACAGCGACTGGGGCTATGCCTGGGTTCCGATCGTCGGCCCGCTGATCGGCGCCGCGCTCGCTGCCGGGCTGTATCTGTTGCTGCAAGATCCCACCAGCGTGCAGTTCCGATGAACCTAAAAAGAGCATTTGAACCGCAGATGACTCAGATTAACGCAGAGATTTCAATGCGCTGCAGCTCATCATTGCCTCACCTGTTGGGCAGCCTTGCCAACCCCGATAAAGCCTTGTTTTATATTGTTTTAATCTGCGTATATCTGCGTCATCTGCAGTTTATAGGATGAACGGCCTCGATCGCCAACGTCGGCAGTTGCTTTCAGCCGCTGCGCTCGGCCTCACCGCCTGGCCATGGCTGCGCGCGTTTGCCTCTGCGGAAGCCGCGCTGGCCTCATCCACGTCATCCGCTACACCAACCGCAGAGCAGACGCCAGCGCACACCCGCCCCGCCCAACTCGATCTTGGCGAGATCGAGCCACAACGCCTCGCCGCCGCGCGGCGCTGGGTGCGCGGCGAATTCCAGCCTTCCACGCTGAGCGAGCAGGAACAGATGGCCGAGATGGCCTTCTTCATCCAGGCCGCAAAACCCTTCAGCGGCCAGCGTATCCACGTCGCCTCCGAAACCATCCCGACCCACGTCTACGAGCAGCGCTTCCTGGCGCGCGCCTTCTTCGAGATCACCGGCATCCGCGTTCAGCACGACCTGCTGCATGAGGGCGAGCTGGTCGAACGCCTGCGCCAGCAGACCCGCACCGGCCGCAACCTCTACGACGCCTATGTGAACGACTCGGACTTCATCGGCACCCATAGCCGCAACGATGCCGTGGTGCCGATCTCGGACTGGATCAGCGGCGAGGGCGCCGCGGTCACGCTGCCGACGCTCGACCTTCCAGACTTCATCGGCCTCGCCTTCACCACCGGCCCGAACGGCAAGGTCTACCAACTTCCCGACCAACAGTTCGCCAATCTCTACTGGTTCCGGCTCGACTGGTTCGAGCGCGACGACCTCAAGCGCGCCTTCCAACAACGCTATGGCTACCCGCTCGGCGTGCCGCT
>CAZEZH010000145.1:0-7448 GCA_964516305.1 uncultured Halochromatium sp.
GGTGTAATCAACCGCCCCCATGAAACCGAACAGTGATTTCCATTCATGCTGTCGGCCGATCTCCTCGCCAATCTCCTGCTCCAGTGCCTCGATGCGGTCGTCGTCGAGGATGCCGCGCTCCTTGAGATGGCGCTGGAGGCGGCGCAGTGGCTCGCGCCGCTCCCATTCCTCGACCTCTTCGTCGCTGCGGTAGCGCGATGGATCATCGGCTGTGGTGTGTACAGAGAGGCGGTAGGTGACACACTCGATCAGCGTCGGGCCACCGCCGCTGCGGGCCCGCTCGACGGCCTCACGGGCCGCCGCCAGCACCGCCAGCAGATCGTTGCCGTCGACCTGGAGACCGGGCATCCCATAGGCGAGCGCCTTCTGGGCCAAGGTCTTGGAGTGGGTCTGGTCCTCGCGCGGGATCGAGATGGCCCACTGGTTGTTCTGGCAGACGAATAGGGTCGGGGTCTCGAACACGCTGGCGAAGTTCAGCGCCTCGTGGAAGTCGCCTTCGGAGGTCGCCCCATCGCCAAAGAACACCAGCGCGACCGCGTCGGTATCGCGGTAGCGGGCGGCATAGGCCAGCCCAACCGCATGCGGAATCTGCGTCGCGACTGGAATGGCGATCGGCAGGTCGTGGGCATCCTCGGCAATCGCCGCCCCCTCGTTGTAGCCGGCGTTGTAGAGCAGCAACGCCTTCAGCGGCGTGCCGCGCCAGATCGATGCCGCAAACTCGCGGAACGACGGCACAAACCAGTCCTGCGCCTGCAGCGCCGCCATCACCCCGACCTGCGCCGCCTCCTGACCGGAGACCGGGGCGAAGGTGCCGATCCGCCCCTGGCGCTGCAGGTTCAGCATCCGCTCGTCGAACCGCCGCGCTAGCAGCATCACCCGGTGCATCTGCTCGAGCTGCTCGTCGGAGACGTCCGGCGCCAGCGCTTCATCGAGATGGCCGTCCTCATCGAGAACCGACAGGTACTCGACCTTGCAGCTTAGATCGATCTCTTCTCTCGGCATGCCTAGACCCCCAGCCGTGACTTTCCTCACGTAGAGAGCAGGTTTCGTGCCATCACGACCATGCCCCCGGCGGCTAGCTTCCCGTCGTTGCCGTGACAGCGGCCGCAAACACTCCTCCTAACGGTCATGGCTTGCGGCCACCCTCAGACGATGCAGCGCGCAAGCTTCACATTAACCTCGGCAAGGCTGGCTCGTTCTGCCCAGTGACGGTGGGTTTCCACCAACGTCGGGCCAGATGCACCATCAGATGCACCATCCAATGGATCGCGAGCGCCTCACAGGGCCAAGCGAACAGGCGAACGCATCGGTCCAGCTTTGTGGCACTAGGTTTGCTGCATCGGATGCGCTGATGGGCAGTGACCTCCCCTCACTACTGAATGAACTCGACACTGTTGGACCGACCTTGCGATGAGGCCCAGATGACTGAAGTGGATCACCGTTTAGAGCGTATTCCGCGCCCACGATGGCAAGAGACCTGCGCGCGTTTTCTGAATCGACATCGTGGCTGGCTCCTGCACATCAGCGAGACGCCCGGTGGCGAAGACGCGGATCTCGAGGCTGGTATGCCATCCCATGCGCAATCCCGTGCGCAATCCCATGCGCCATCCCATGCGCCATCCAAGAGGCCGCAGTCGAAGCCACAGTCGAGGGAATTGGTGAGCGATGTCGCACTGCACGATTTGGTGTTCACCGAGTCGGACGGAGCGCCGGAGCTGACGTTAGTCGTCGGTGACAGCGGCGGCAGCGAGACCAGCCTGAGCGTCCAGCCGCTGGCGATCATGCTCGAGCGCCAAGGCGATGCCGACGCCGGCATCTGCTTCGAGCAACGAGACGGCAATCAGATCCGGGCGCTATTCCGAGTGCCGGCGTCACCGGAGGCGCTCGACGGACTCGCCGCTGGCGAGCTGTGATTCCATTCGCACAGCGTGCAGAGGCGATTCTGGGCAAAATTGTTTTGTTGTTTGCACCCCATGCGGATAGAGGCTGCGGTCAGCCCTGCCCCGAGACGCTTCGCGCCTCGGCGGTCTCTCGCGTCCGCGCCCCGATCAACCGACTTGTCTGATCCTTGAGGAGGACCCGATGCAGAAACCGCTAGAGCTCAACTACCACGACCTGCCTCGTTCGGAGTGGAGCGAGCAGCTCATCCGCGAGCGCGTCGACCGGCTCGAGCGCTACCACGACGATATCGTCTCCTGCACGGTCATCGTCTCCAAGCCGCATAAGCATCAGCACAGCGGCAACCCTTATCGGGTCAGCATCGAGGTGCATCTGCCGCGCAACCGGCGCTTGGTGGTCAACGAGGAGCCGGCAGTCGTCGAGCAGGAATCCAACCTGCGCACCGTCATCGAGGCCGCCTTCTCGGTCATGGAGCGACGTCTCCAATCGGCCGGCGAGCCACGCCGGCGCGACGCGCTCAGACCCGCCGACGAGGAGCCACGAGGACTCATCGTGCGGCTCTTTCCCGATGAAGGTTACGGCTTTCTGCGCACGCCCTATGGCGAAGAGCACTATTTCCATCGCAACAGCGTGCTCCACGACGATTTCGACCGGCTCGCGGTCGGTACCGAGGTGCGCTTCGAGCCGGAGATGGGCGACGCCGGGCCACAGGCGAGCAGTGTTCAGATCGTCAACAAGCCTGGAGCCCGCGAGACCGAAGACACCCAGGCTCGGGAGGACGTCCCGGCTGAGTGGCGTAATACCGCCAGCTGAGATGGGATCGAGCGTCAAGGTCTGGTTGGATCAAGCGAGTCAACCGAACGACACGCAAGCTGCTTCCCGTCAGTCAGCGTTATCAAGCATCAGCCTAATCCCCTGGAGGCCATTGTGATGAGTCCCGCCTCACCAACCGACAGCGATCCTTTTGCCCAGGCACGCGCGTTGCTGATCGACGAGATCCAGCGCGAGCTGGCCGAGACCCGCGCCTATCTGGGAACGGAGCCGCTCGATCCGCGCGTGCTCGACGCCGTCGTTCGAGTACCGCGAGAGCACTTCGTGCCGCCGGGCCTGAGTGAGCACGCGTACCGAAATAGCCCATTGCCGATCGGCAACGGCCAGACCATCTCCCAGCCCTACATCGTCGCGGTGATGAGCCACTGCTTGCGGCTGCCGCCTGATGGGGGTCGCGTCTACGAACTGGGGACTGGCTCAGGCTATCAGGCGGCGGTGCTCGGTGCGATGGGCGCCGAGGTCTACAGTGTCGAGATTCAGCCCGAGCTATCCGCTCGGGCCAAGACTCTGCTCGCCGAACTCGGCTTCGAACGCGTCCATGTGCGGACCGGCGACGGCTATCTCGGCTGGCCGGAGGCGGCGCTGTTCGACGCCATCATCATTACCGCCGCCGGCCCTGAGGTTCCGCAGCCGCTGGTGGATCAGCTAAAGGTCGGGGGCAGGATAGTGATGCCACTCGGTTCGACCGGCGGCGACCAGAGCCTGGTGGTGCTCAGCAAACAGCCAGACGGAACGCTCGAGCAACGCGAGCTGCTTCCGGTCCGCTTCGTGCCGATCACCCGCGATCGCATCGATGCTTGAGCCTCCTTCGCTTGGCTCAATAGCGTTGACTCCAACTATCCCCTTAAGGCGGTTTCAAGGTTACGATGCCGCGCGATTGTTGATACCGGCTACCACCACTGCTGCTGCTGGGCGAGACTGGAGAGCACGCGGATTGCCGCGCCGAGTTCGGCAGACAGGCCAGATGTGCCCGTCAGCTCCCGATCCCGCTCCATAGCCCGATCAAGCTCCAGCTCCAACCCATCCCGCAGCCGTGTTGAGGCTCCATATAACGCCAGCAATCGAGTGAGCGTAGCCTCCTGTGTCGTCGATGCCGGGCAGCTCAGTGCCCCGCCCGTCGCCGCGAGCGCTTCCCGATATGCACTCAGGAATCGGCGGCAGATACGGTCACGCCAGGTGACGATCGCATCAACGACAGGCCTGTGCTGGACAGTGTTCGAGGGGTCGATACAGACAGCCTGCACCGCCTCGTCGGCGACCTCGTGAAACGACTGGAGAACGCGGGCCACATCAGTCAGCGGGCTCTGCTTGTCCGGCGTCGCCTCCCCTGCCCGCAACCAGTCACCACCAAAGTCGATGAAGAAGACGTCATTCTCGACCACGAGCACCCGGTTCAGCACTAGATCGCCATGGACTCGGATGCGCAGCGCAGCGCAGGCACCGGCACCGGCACCGGCATCGGCATCGGCATCGGCATCGACATCGACATCGACATCGGACATTGGCCGCAGCACCTCGGTGCGTTGCGCAAGCAGTGCTGTAGCCAATGGCTGGACCTCATCGGGCAGCACCTCCTGTGAGTGTTCGAGCTGTGCCAGAGTCCGCTCCAGGTCTTCGGCGATTGATGCAGCCCAAGTGCCCTGATCCTCTGCGCTAAAGCGCTCCGGCGCGAAGGCAGCGCCGGCGTCTTCTCGAGCCAGCGCCTGATGGAGCTCGGCCAGCCGACGACCGAGGTTATCGATCAGGGTCTCGTAGCTCAGATGGGCCGCATCGGCCTCCCAGGCGTCGAGGCGCTCCCCATAGGCATCGCAGAGCCGCGAGAGCAGCTCGAGGGTGAATGTCCGCAGGTTGCCCTGGTTGTGGATGTACTCTTCGAGGATGGCCAAGGTGCAGCCGCCCTGCTGATCGCCCTGATCGCGCTGATAGCTGAGCCAACCGGCCAGCGCGGGGGTATTGGCGAAGCCGGCCACCTCTTGCAGATAGTGTCGAATCTCGATGTTGGGATCGAGCCTGTGCTCGACCGCGCTTGCCTCCTCGTCCGTCGGCATATTCCCTGATAACTCGGTTGCAACCCTGGCTGACGCCTCGCTGGATGCCTCGCTTGACGCCTTGCTTGACGCCTTGCTTGACGCCTTGCGTGATGCCTCGCTTGACGCCTCGGTCGCTGCCTCGTCGGCTGATGCCTCGCCGGATACCCTGTCGGTCGCTTTGGTTGAAATCCTGGTCGCGCAGGGCACCAGCTTGAGCATCAGTTGGTCGTCGAGCGCGGCACTGTGGCCGCCGTCCTCGGGCGGGATGCGCACCTGCGCCCCGGCACAATCGGCGGTCAAGCGCTCGAACGCATTGGTCGGCTGCGCTGACAGCACCCCGTCACCCAAGGCCGTCTGCGATCCATCGCCGATCAGCTCGATCAACGCGTGCACGAATCGCGAGTCCGCTAGCGCATCGCAAAGCTGGCCGGGGGTCGCATGGCGGCGCGCCTGTGCCAGCGTGGTCGCCGCCGGTGGCGCTGCGTTCAGCTCGGCGCCGTCCTCCTGCCACAGCAGCCAGAGTGGCAGGAGCAACTGTGCTTGGCTGCCGTCGGCTAGATCGACAGTGACCAAGGTCAGCAGCCAGTCGCGCCATGCCTCGATGGCGCTGAGCTGCACCGCAGACAGTCGCGCACCAGTTAGCAGGTTCCCAGGCACGCTCCCTGGCAGGCTCCCCGGCACGCTCTTGGGCGGCCCCGCCGGCGCGCCGCCTGGTACGCCCTGGAAACGGTTGGCCAGATAACCGGGCAGCACCCGCTCCTCCAGCAGCTGCAGCGCCCGCCGCGCCGGCCCCGGCCGCTTGGCCAGATCCGGACGCAGACTCTTCCACCCTTCCGGCAGCACCAGGGTTGCCAGCCGCGGCGCTGGCAGCCGTTCGTCATGCCAGTCCGGCGCGGCGTCTTCCTCGGACAGCAAGAACCAGTAGAAGCCGTGACCCGCGAGGGTGAGCAGATAGGGCAGCTCACCGATCGGTGGAAACGCCGTGCGCCCCAGCAGCTCGATCGGCACCCGCCCCTGAAACCGCGCAAGATCCAGCTCGACCGGCTGGGCACCGCGGCCAAGATTGACCACGCAGAGCAGGGTCTCGTGCTTGTCCTTGGCGTCGTCCGGAATCGGGTCTGTCGCGGTCGATTCGCGCACATAGGCCAGCACCTTGCGGTTGCCCGGATGCAGAAACTCGATACTGCCGCGCCCGAACACCCGATGCGCCTTGCGCACCTCGATGATGCGCCGCATCCAACTCAGTAAGGAGGAGGCCGAGCGCGACTGGGCCTCGGCATTGACCGACTGATAGCCATAGACCGCATCCATGATCGGCGGCAGATAGAGCCGCTCCGGGTCGGCGCGGGAGAAGCCAGCGTTGCGGTCGGGCGTCCACTGCATCGGGGTGCGCACCGCATTGCGGTCGCCTAGATAGATATTGTCGCCCATGCCGATCTCGTCGCCGTAGTAGAGGATCGGCGAGCCCGGCATCGACAGCAGCAGGCTGACCATCAGCCGGATCTTGTTCGGATTGTTGTCGAGCAGGGGTGCCAGCCGCCGGCGAATGCCGACATTGACCCGCATCCGCGGATCGGTGGCATAGGTCTGGTACATGTAATCGCGCTCACGATCGCTGACCATCTCCAGGGTCAGCTCGTCGTGATTGCGCAGGAACAGCGCCCACTGACAATCGGCCGGGATCTCGGGGGTTTGCTCCATGATCTCGACGACTGGATGCCGGTCCTCCTGCGCCAAGGCCATGTACATGCGCGGCATCAGCGGGAAGTGATAGCAGACGTGGCACTCATCGCTGTCGCCGAAGTAGTCGCGCACGTCCTCGGGCCATTGATTGGCCTCGGCCAGGAACATCCGGTTCTCATAATGGGCGTCGACCACCGCGCGCATCTGCTTGAGGACGGCATGGGTCTCGGGCAGGTTCTCGTTGCTGGTGCCCTCGCGCACGCAGAGGTAGGGGATCGCATCCAGCCGCAGGCCGTCGACGCCCATGTCGAGCCAGGCGCGCATCACCCGGATCACCGCCTTCACCACCTGCGGATTGTTGTGGTTCAGATCCGGCTGATGCGAGAAGAACCGATGCCAATAGTATTGTTCGGCCACCGGGTCCCAGGTCCAGTTCGAGGCCTCGCTGTCGGTGAAGATGATCCGAGTCTCGGAGAAGCGGCTGTCGTCGTCGCTCCAGACATAGAAGTTGCGCTTGCTCGAGCCCTTCGGCGCCCGGCGAGCGGCCTGGAACCAGGGATGCTGATCGGACGTGTGGTTGATGATCAGCTCGACGATGACCCGGATACCCCGGCGGTGCGCAGCGCTGATGAAGCGGCGAACGTCGCGCTTGCTGCCATAGGCCGGATGGACGTTGCGGTAGTCGGTGATGTCGTAGCCGTCGTCGCGCATCGGCGATGGATAGAACGGCAGCAGCCAAATGGCGTTGACGCCAAGCGCCTGGACATAATCGAGCTTCTGGGTCAGACCGCGGAAATCGCCAGTGCCATCGCCATCGGTATCGAAGAAGGCCTTGACATGCGTCTGGTAGATGATCGCGTCTTTGTACCAGAGCGGATCAGCGGCAACGGTCTCGAGATCGGGAAGGTCAGGCATAAGGATGCGGGTCAGCCTCTGCGTTGATCATGCGTTTGGGTCGCAGGCGTTGGCGGAGGACTCGAAGGGCTTGGATCAGGGTTGTACCAG
>CAZEZH010000146.1:0-7437 GCA_964516305.1 uncultured Halochromatium sp.
ATCCACCAGCTCGTTGCCGCGCTCCCCGCAGCCGACATAGATGACGATATCGGCATTCGACCAGCGCGCGATCTGCTGCTGCACCACGGTCTTGCCGGCACCAAAGGGGCCAGGCACCGCGCCCTTGCCGCCCTTGAGCTGCGGGAAGAAGCTGTCGATGACGCGCTGGCCGGTGATCAATGGGGAGATGCCATCGTTGCGCTTCAGATAGGGGCGCGGTTTGCGCACCGGCCAGCGGTGGAATAGCCTCAATCGATGGCTTTGGCCATGGCGGTCGCGGAGATGGCCGATGGTCGCTTCGATCTCATAGTCGCCCGATGGGGTCAGTTCGGTCAGCTCGCCTTCAAGCCCCGGCGGAACCAGGATCTTGTGCTTAACGGTCTCGGTCTCTTGGACGAAGCCGAGCACAGTACCGGGACCGATCTGTTGGCCAGGCTCGAGTTCTGGATTCGGGTCGAACTCCCATTTTCGCTCCCGGTCTAGCCCGGGCAGCGCGAGGCCACGTCGGATATAGTCGCCGGACTGGAGCGCGATCTGCTCCAACGGGCGCTGGATGCCGTCGAAGATGCCACCGAGCAGGCCCGGACCGAGTTCGACCGATAGCGGCCAGCCGAGTCCCTCGGCGGGCTCACCGGGCCGCACGCCGTCGGTGCTCTCATAGGTTTGAACCGTTGCTTCACGGCCATTCAGCGAGATGACCTCGCCGACCAGCCCAAGCTTGCCAATCTTGACCTGCTCGCCGCTGCGGATACCAGGCAGATCGATGGTCACGATAGGCCCGTTGATTACTCGCACAAAGCCTTGATTGTTACGCTCACTCATCTCGATCAGCCCCCGAAGATACTACCGGTCTCAAAGCCGCTCGGCACAAGCCGCTCCAAGATGACCTGCTGCAGCTGCGCCCGCAAGCGCTCTAAGCGCCCTTCGACGGTGTTGTCGACCCGGATGCGCCCGTCGCTGCTCTCGACCATGACGCCACCGAGGACCTCGATCGGCTCATCGCTGAGCTTGACCTCGGCTCGGCTCGGTAACGAGCCCTGAACCTCCGTCCAGTGTGACTTCAGTAGTTTCAGATCGGCGCTATTGGCACGCACCTCCAACTCCTTGTGCTCAATCTCGCCGAGGGCGGCCTCGATGAGGCCGGTTAATACCTTCAGGTACGCCGAGCGATCCTCGCAATAGGCACGCATCTGCTCGCCAAGGCGTCCCTCGACATCGCGCACCAGATTCCAACGCACCAGGTCTAAATGGCTTTGAAGCTTCAACTCCTCGGCCTGGACCTGCTGTCGGTAGGCCCGATCGCCCAGCGTTTTGGCGATCGCTTCCTCGCGCTGCTCGCGCAGGCGCAGTTTCTCCGCAGCCTCCCGCAGAATGGTGTCGCGCGAGCGCTGCGCTCGCTCGCGATATTCTTTGGCCAGGCGCTCGGCGCGGGCCAGGATGGCGTTCTCGAGCTGATCTGCTTGTGTCACGTCGAGTCCTTGGTAGCGGTCGGTTGCATGAGGTTGGCCCCGCCGAACATGCTCGCGAGCCGGTCAGCGACCTCACTGCCCAGCTTCGGCGGCGCGGCGAGCGCCGGCACAGCGACGACGACGATGCGCCCGCCCTCGCGGCGGACGCGTTTCAGGTGCTCGACATCCATCTGCATCACAGCGTCATCGACAATCACGAAGGCCATATCGCGCGCGGCGAGCAACTCGCGAAACACCCGATCGACCGTGGCTGGTTCCGGGTTTGGATAGGTCTCGAAGCCGATCACGCTGAAGCCCTCGGCAAGGCTGTCGTCGCCGAGAAAAAGCATCCGCGTGGGCGGGGCTTGCGTGCCGGAAGCCGCATGAGAGCTGGCCGGGCTGGCGCTTGAGTCGGTCTCACTCATGGGGGCTAAGTGTGTCGCCGGTAGAGGGCATGATTGCTCAAATGCGGTTCAACAGCAGGATCGAGATGACCAGACCGTAGATTGCAATACCCTCGGCAAGGCCGAGGTAAATCAGCGAGCGGCCAAGATTCTCGGGCTTCTCGGTGATGGCGGCGAGCGAGGCGGCGCCGATGGGGCCGACTGCGATCCCGGCAGCAATGGTCGAGAAGGCCGTTGGGATGCCAGCGCCGAGGATGGCTAGGCCCATGCCCACCGACATCTCGCGTACCGTCTCGGTCACTGCGATCTCCGTATCGACCTCGGCGAAGGCCTCGCCAATCCCGAAGCTAAGCAGTGCGATCTGGGCACCGACAAAGACCATCAGTTGGACGCCCATCGCCGGCGTAGCCCAACGAGGAAGACGCAACAGGGGTTCTGCTGGGCGCATTTCGAGCGCAATACCGGTCAGGATGAGGCCGATGATTGCGAAGGACATCAGGGCAACGAGCCAGTACATGGGGGACTCCGTGAAAGCTGAATGGGGACGGGAGAACAGGGTTGGGTTCAGGCAGCGCTTAAGCGCCCTCGGGTAACGTTCACTTGGTCGTTGTGCTCGCGTTTGAGGCGTGCGCAGGGCGAAGGCGCAGTGGCGCGAACTCATGGCCGTCGCCAGAGAAGTAGCGCGAGAAGCCCTCGTAGTACTGCAAGCGCATGACCTGAATGGCGACGATGGCACCTTCGAGCACCAGCACGAAGAGGTTGCCGAGGATGACGGTGATCACATGGCCGGTGGTTCCCATCATCGCGGCCAGGGTCAGCACCGCGATGGAGAGTGCGGCGTGATTCAGGCTGAAGGCGGCAACGCGCAGGAACGAGAGGGTGTTGGAGATATACCCAATCACGGTTTCCAGCGTCTCGATGAACACCACCAGGATCTTCTCGCCGATGGGTGCTTTCATGTGCGACCAAGCATATCCAGCAAGTGTCATCAGCGCGCCGATCACCAGCACCAGAGGTCCAGTGCCGAAGCTACTACTGGTGGCGATGCCGACCGCGCCCCAGACTAGGGCCAGATAGAACACCAGGTTGATCAGGCCATGGTGGCCAAAGATTGCCGAGCCGAGATCCTTGACCGCGAATCGGTTGTAGATGGCCAGTCCGCAGGCGATGGCGATAAATAGCACGCCGTAGCCGAGCGCGATCTGTAGCATCAGGATCGGGTGATGGATCGGGCTCTTCCAGAGCGCAGGCAGGATCTCCTCGTAGCCGAAAATGCTGCCGTAGAGGACGCCAAACAGCATCGATGAGACGCCGGCCATGACGCCAAAGCGATAAAAGCGACCGAGCTTGGCGCGGAAGACCCAGGCCACGCCGGCGATCACCGCACCCTGGCCGATGTCGCCGAACATGGAGCCAAACATTAGCAGGAAGGTCACCGCAAACAGCGGCGTCGGGTCCACCTCCCCGTACTGCGGGATGCCATATTGCTTGACCAGCATCGCGAAAGGCGCGAGCAGGTGATTGCTGGACGGTACCGTCGGCACCAGCGGGCGCTCGGCGGGTTTTGGGTCGCGGTTCTCAAGCTCGAATGGCAGCGCCAGGCTGGAGCCTAGGCGTGCCTTGAGATCCTCGAGCGCGCGCGCCGGAACCCAGCCGCAGACCACGGCCAGATGGCCGGCGCTGCGGATCGAAGGGTCTAGGGTGACGAAGGGGGCCGCCATCAGCAGGGCTTGACGAGCCGAGTGAAGAAAGGCCCGATGCGTCTGCTCCCAGGCCGTGACCTCGGCGCTCAGGGCATCGCGCTCGGCCTGCAGGCGGGTGCGCTCAACGGCTAGCTCGTCGTACTTGTGCTCTGGGCTGGCGTCCTCGAGCCCGGCCGGGATTGGGATGGGTTGAAAGCTCGCGGAGCTGAGCACAGAGGCCAACTGGCTTTCTTTCTCTCCGCGTGGCCCGACGATGACCACATGGGTGTTTTGATCGCGCTCCAGATAGGTGAAAAGTAGGTGGTCAGCCAGGGTTACCGCGCCTTGCAGACGACTGACGTTCTCGCGTGGCACCACGCCGACATAGAAGTCGAGGAAACGGGTCTTGTTGCGGAGCGCCCCGAGGTCGATGTTCAGGTTGCTGAAATTCTCTAGCGATGCCTGCTGCTCGCGGATGAAACGATCCTGTTCGTCGATGCGCCGGAAGCCTTCCTCGAAGCGGGAGGCCTCGGCCCAGCGCTCGGTCAGCTGTTCATTGATCGCGTGTAGCTCCTTGGGCTCGATCACCCGTACCTCACCGAGATCCGGCTCCTCTTCGACCGATACCACCTTGGCGATCTTCTCGAGCCGGGCATGCGCCTGCTGATAGATATCGCGATAGTCGCGGCCCGGGATACCGCTGAGCAGCTGCTCTTCTGGCGGCCGGGTATCTGGGTGAAAGCTTTCTGTCTCTGCCAGGGTGAGCGATGCCTGCGGCAGATCGTCGGTGATGACCAACAATCTGACATGCCTCATCGGCAGCGGACGTAGCCGGATCTCACGCCAGACCTCGGCGGATCGCAGTTGTTGCCAAGCGCGGGCGATCTGGATGGAGGCGCTCCTCAGTGCCGGGCCGACCTGAGCAGCTGCGGCCCTGAGTCGGGGCTCGGTCTTTGCCCACAGTGCCTGTGCCATCGCCCATAGCGCTAGCAGTTGCTGCTTGAAGGCCGCTGTGAGCTGTTGTCTCGTGCTTGACATCAGGATCGGTTGCGCTTTGTTGCAATCGGTGACTAGGCCTGGTCCGCCATCAGGCGGCGGACTGCAGCTGCAGCGGGCAATCCGGGGGATGCGCTTCAACGGCGATCTCGACAAGCTCGCGCGGCAGTCCGAGCAGTTGCCCTTGCACCAAGGAAAAGAGCATGAGCACGCCGTGCTCACGCAGGATCAGATAGGCGAGGGCGCGAGCAACACCGGAATGTCCCTTGGCCAGGATACGACGGGACTCATGAGTGACATGACCACCAAGGCGCTGCTGCACCTCGATCAGGCTTTGACTACCGGCAAGCGCGGTGTTCAATGGCTCCGGCAGTGCGGCGATGATCTCCTCGAGGCTGTCGAGGTTCACCAGACTGAGGAGCCGATCGCGATGCAGCAGGCGCACCGAGGGCACCAGCTGATAGAAGGTCTCGCTCGGCGAGAGTCCGTAGGAGAAGCGGAAACGCAACAGCCATAGTAGTCCCACCCGATCGAGTACCGCACCTAGCAGTTGCTTCAACTCGTCTTGGTTGCTCTCGTGCACCTGCTGCAGCCGACGCGTCATCTCTGCGTAGTAGCGCTGGTCGATCGCAGCTTCGAGGGCGAAGGGGTCGCGCTTTTGTTCGAACACCTCGCGTCCTTGCTTGGCGATCAGGCTGTAGGGGCCTTGCTCCAGCTTGCGCAGCAGCTCTAGGACGCCTTCAGCCTGGAATAGGTCCTGCTGTGGCAGGCGCACATGGGCCGGTAGCTCGTACAGGTTGGCGCGGATTTCGGCCTGGTTTAATTCGTAAAGCTTGCCGCGCAGCAGCGTCTTGAGGTTGAAGAGGGCGTATTTTCGGCCCCAGGCCAAGATCAGCCCTGCCTCCGCAGCGGCCATCGGGCGGATCAGGATGCGCAGCTCGTTGAGCAGGGTATTGATCAGCGCCTGCTTGACGCTGCGGCTCTTGGCGCGGCGATCCAGCGGCTCTTCCAACAAACGCTCGAGCCCGAAGCGCTGGGCCAGCTCTGATAGGGAGAGACCGCAAAGGTCGATGACCTCATCGGGCTCAATCAGGCGCTCGGTCATGGCCGAGACGCGGGTATTCAGATAGGGCTCGCGCATGTGGCTAGTCGTGGTCCGAGGCGCTCAGCGCCGCGTATCGAGAAGCAATGCGAAAGCCGCTTCAAGAGCCTCTTGCTCGCGCTGCTCAGCAGTCTCGCGCAACTGCACATGACGTTCTTCATAGCGCCGCTTGAGTTCGGCGACGGTCTGCTCAGCTCGTTCTTCGGCCTTACTGATGAAGCTCCGATGCAGGTCTGGGATGCGGGCTGTAAAGCGCTCGTCTTCAGTTCTCGCATCACGGAACGCCGCTTGAATGATGCGTTCTTGTTCTTGCTCAGCCTCGACGGCGAGCTTCTCGGCCTTCATTTCGGCATCAAGGAGGCGTTTCAGCGTATCGTCCATCGGTGCCTGCGGATCAAGCTAGAGGTTGGCGAGGGGGCGAATGTGTTTGTCGCGAGCGCAGGGTAACCCAATCGGGTGCTTCGTTGGCAGTTCTTCGCAACGACCATTGCCGTAGGTCAGCGAGGCTGGCGCTGGCCGCGAGCGTGTCTCTTCGTTGCGCTAGGCTGTGCGTCGAGTCGTTTCCCACTGGCTCACAAGGAGATCGACAGCTAATATTCCCACGTCGAGCAGGCGGCTGCCAAGTGCTGAGCAAGTGCCGAGCGATTTATCGACCCGCAGGCCAACGAGATCCCAATGCCTAATAGTCCTCCCGTCGTCGAGCTCCCAACACGCGCTCCATCGCGGCCGAGCTTGGGTGCGCGTATCCTTGGGGCCTTTCTGCTGTTCTGGAGCCTGGGCTTGGTTTCTTGCCAGTCTTTGTTCTTTCTGTGACCAAGCGTGAGCCACAACCACAGCTCGAGGAGCTGCTCAATCGCCTTGGCGTGACCGGTCCGGCTGCGCAATGGTTGTTGGCTAAGCGCCAGGCGCTGGTGCCGACGGCTTCGCGTGATCGCGCTTCGCAGCGTCCCGCTGTTGCGAGCAGACGGCCGCGCCCGGTGCGAGCTTTACTGCTCTGGCTATTCTCGGCGCCAATGGTGCTAGCCGCCCTGGGCGCGCTGGCCGCTGGTCGGCTCGACGGATTTATTGCCGACGGCTCGGCCTGGCTCTTGGTTGCCTTGGCAGCGCTGTTGACGCGGCGGTCATCGCTGTCGCCGGCTGCCGCCGAAGAACAGCGGCGATTCAGCCAGGCCGGTCGGCGCTGGCAGCTGCCACTGCGCAATCTGGCGGCGGCCGCGTTGGCGGCCGGTACCTGCGTAGCTGCCCTCTATGGAGTGGGACATCCGCTCGGGGTCGGTCTTGGCTTCGCCGCCGTTGCCGTTCTGGGTTATCACCTGCTTTATGGTTTGGAGCCGCTGCGCGTGGGCATGCCGTTGAGCGCGCAGGATAAAGAATCGCGTGCGGTGATCGAGGCATTGGCCGAGGCAGAAGATCGGCTCATCACCATCGAGCGCGCTGCTGAGGCCATTGGGAACCGCGAGCTGAGTCAGCGCCTGGCACGCATCGCCGATCTGGGCCGGGGTATTCTGGCGCAGATTGCTGAGCGCCCGTCAGACCTGCGTCGTGCACGGCGTTTCTTGAGCGTCTTCCTCGAAGGTGCCGGACAGGTCTCCGACGGCTATGCCCGCACCCATCGGCATGCCGACTCGGCCGAGTTGGAGCAGAGCTTCCGCACTGTACTGATCACGATCGAAGATCAGTTTCAGCGCCAGCGCGAGCGACTCCGCGAGGCCGATGTGCTCGACCTCGATGTGCAGATCGAGGTGCTGAAGAAACAGCTAGATCAAGAGGGGATTCGCTAGCGCCCACCAATCCTAAGTCAGCGC
>CAZEZH010000147.1:0-7396 GCA_964516305.1 uncultured Halochromatium sp.
CATCCGCGATACCCTCAGCGTCGCTGCCCCCGGCGTGCTCGCGAACGACAGCGACCCCAACGGCGATCTGTTGACCGCGCTGCTCGCCGACCTTCCAGGGCTTGGCAGCCTGGATGCGTTCAACGACGACGGTAGCTTCACCTATAGCCCGCCGCCGATTCCTCCGATCACCATCGGGCTGCAGCAGAAGTGCATCGTCCAGGCAGGCATCGGCTCAGGGGCCATCTCGGCCGCGGATATCGATGGCGACGGCGTTATCGAGCTGGTTGGCTTTCGCTCTTGGGCACCCGGCAACAATGGCGCTGCACTGTCTATCGTCGACGTCGATGGTGACGAGTGCACGCTGACGAACGCCCCAATCCCCTTTGATTCCGGCCAACCTCAATTCAACGCGCTCGTGACGCTGGTGAACCTGGATGATGACCCGGACCTGGAGATGGTCAGCCAGTACTCGCGTTTTAACAGTGCTGTACCAGGCGGTGCCGCCATCGACCCGGGCGGCCGTCTCATCGCCGTGAACGGCGATGGCAGTCACCTCGAGAACTGGCCCAGCAGCGGCCTCTCGGAGCCGGTAACGTTCGCCACCGTGCTGCATAGCGGTCACACGCTAGCCAGTCCGGTGGCCGCCGACCTCAACGGCGACGGCACGGCCGAGCTGATTCACGGATGGACCAACCTGGGAGGTGGCAGCGTTCAGAACAGCAGCCGTAGCGCGGTCGTCGCCTACGACGGGCGCACCGGCTCGGTGCTCTGGGAGTACATCGGGCCCGTTCTCTGGTCTATCCAGCGAGCGGCCACGCCAACCCTAGTTGACCTGGACCTCGACGGCGACACTGAGATCATCTGGCATAACAGCGTACTGGATCACAACGGGAACTTCCTGTTCACGCTGCCTACCGAGGATACGATCTCGAACGAGAGCGGTGGCAGTCACTTCCTGACGGTCGCTGTCGCCAATTTCGACGATGATCCCTTCCCCGAGATCATTGGCTATGACGGCCGGAACTTCACGGTCTACTCCCATACCGGCGCGATTCAGTGGCGACGTTCATACAGGGGCTCTGGTTTCGGTTTTCCTTACACTGATCTTACCGTCGCCGAACTTGATGGGGATCCTCTGCCGGAATTCGTCACCATGCTCAACGCCGATGGCGTCGGGGATCAGCTGACGCTACGCGCCTTCGAGTTCAACGAGGACAACGATCTCGTTCCGCTGTGGGACCATGCTGCCGAGTGCCATTTCGATCCTCCGCAAGACGGTGAGGTCTGCTTCGTTCCTCAGGCCTTCAACCAGTCCCGCTCATCGTCGCCGGTCGCATTCGATTTCGATCGGGACGGCATCGACGAGCTCATCCAGATCAAGGCACCTTCCAGGCAACAGCCATCTGGCCTTTATATCATTGACGGCAAGGACGGTGGCATCATTACCTGGGAACCGATGAATTCGGGAAACAACTGGGACGAAGCCATAACCGTGGCCGATGTCGATGACGACGGTAGTGCAGAGATCGTCACCAGCTCCAATAACATCTTTGGGGGCGATCCCGTACAGATCTGGGACCACCTCGACGGCCAGCCCTTCCCGCCGGCCCCTGCCATTCGCAGCCAGACGAACATGCAGCCCACCTGGGTCAACGCCGACGGCAGCCTGCCGACGAGCATCGAACCGCACTGGCTGATCCCTGGGATGAACAAGGTGAACGCAGCCGTCGTGGTACCTGATCCGAAGACGGATGAGATCGACAGCTTCACCTATGTCGCGTCGGACGGGCTGCAGGACTCGGCCGAGGCGACGGTGCGCATCACGCTCGCCGCGGCCAACGCGCCGCTGATCGTCTCGACGCCGCCGGCGGCCGCATCACCCGGCTTCGAGCTGCAATACGGCGCCTTGGCCACCGATGCCGATGCTGGGGACAGCCTGACGTTTACCCTGCTCAATGCCCCTGACGGCATGAGCATTGATCCTCTTGGTCTCTTGAGCTGGACGCCCTCGGCGGCGCAGAGCGGCGTCCACAGCGTGGAGGTCCTGGTCACCGACAGCCAGGGCAATGCCGACCGGCAGCGCTTCGAGCTCGAGGTGCTGCCGCCGACGGTGGTGCCCCTGCTCTCAAATCTCGATGATGCTGGAGCGCGAGCGGCTCTCGATGCGGCGGGACTGGCGGCAGGCAACGTGTCGGAGGCTTTCAGCCTGACGGTGCCCGCCGGCGAGGTTCTCGCGCAGGGCCGGCCGGCGGGCGAAGCGATTGCCGCCGGCGCTGCGATCGATTACAGCCTGTCGTTGGGCCCGCAGCCGATCTTCGTGCCTGCGCTCGCCGATTTGCCGCTCAGTGTCGCTGAGGACCAGCTGACAGCGCTGACGTTGACTCCGGGTGCGGTGTCTTATGCCAATAGCGACGCCGTGCCGCGGGGTAGCGTGATCAGCCAAAGTGTTGCTGCGGGCAACGAGGTCACGCCAGGAAGCCCGGTGGATCTGGTGATCTCCGGCGGGCCGGCCCTGCAGGTCACGGTGGACGCCGAGCTGATCGCCAGCGGTGACGCGGTGGGTCTCTCGGTGGCCGCCTTCGACATCGACGGTAGCCCGATGGGTCTGCCCGCCGACATGACCATCAGTGTGCTGCCGGATACCGATGCCTCGGGCGCGCTGCCTGCAGTGGTTGGCGATCAACTCGAGACCAGTAGCACGACGCTTGGGCTCTATCGGATTCAGGTCGAATCGCCCGCGCTGGCGCTTTTGGTCGAGGAGGAGGTGCTGGTGGACCCGGCCTTCGCCAGTGATGCCCTGCTGGCGGCCTATGGACAGCTCTCGGCGCAGCTGAGCAGGATCGATACGCTCTTCACTGACCTCAGCGAGGCGGTGCGCGTCAACGATGCGGCCGCGATCGCCGCGGTGGGCGCCGAGCTGCGAGCCCTGAGGGATACCATCGACCTGGATGAGCTGCAGCTGACGCCGGCGATGGATCTGGGTGATGGCTTCCTTCCAGACGTCTTGCCCGGCGTTCCGAACAGCACCGATGAGGGCTTTGCCAATCGCCTCAGATTGCTGCTCGCCGCAGTGCGCGAGAGCGGTGAGTTCCTGGCGCTGCTGGATCCGGGTGCGGGGCGCAATGATGATACGCGGGCGGCCTTCCTCAACGATCGCCTCGCCTCGCGCGCGGCGCAGACGAGTGCCGCCAACTTCTCTATCCGCGGTCTCGTGGGTGAGGCCTCAGCGCTGCACCAGCTGTTCTCGATCGAGCTTCCACGCTTGGTGGTCGCGGACCTCGATGTGATCGTCCGGGCGCTGGAGGATCAGGGGCTGCTGGTGGACGCGACCGCTCCCGGCGCCTTCTACGACCGGATCGCTGCAGCGGGACGCGCTGATGATCCGGTTGCACTCGACGCCTATCCGACGTTCTTCTCGCTCGCCGGCGTCACGACCGCCAGCGGTATCCGGACGAAGATCATCAAGGACCTTTACGTCAAGATCGTCTTCAAGATCGCCAAGAACTCACAAAACCTGATCGCAGCTGGTCTCATCAGGCAATTCAGCGACTCGGTCACGATCCCGGGCATCGTCACCGGCGCGTCCCAGTCGTTCCACGGCTTCAAGCTCGGCCATTCCATCGTCGAGGCGTTCAGCGACGCGGCATTTGCAGATGGACATGTGGTGCAAATCGTCGGGCCGACACTGGTTGCGGATATCGCTTCGGCACTGAGCGGCGTTCGTGGCGTGAGCTTCAAGAGCCGCAAGGCAATGAAGCAGTCCGTGAAGAAAGTGAAGACTGCGGCAGAAGGGGCAGCTGCGGCGTTGAGGGCGCAGTTCAAGCAGCTCACGCCGGACCAGCTGCTGCCGGGCTGTGTGTTCACGACCCTACCCGGCTGTCAGCAGCTTGGCTTCGGCAACGGCCTCCCCGTCGTCCATACCGACGGCGGCTTTCCAGCCCCGGTCTTGCTCCTTGTCCATGATGTCGTGGGCGGCAATATCTCGGTTGGTAGCTTCTTGTTCTTCCCGAGCAACGAATAGGCCGGCCCTCAGTGGCGGGGCGGCAGCGCGTCGAGCAGCGCGCGCAGCCGCTCCGCACTGACCGCAAAGCCGACCCCGCTACCAAAGGCCGCACGGGCGTTGACGATCCCGACGATATCGCCCTCCTGGTCCAACAGGGCACCGCCGGAATTGCCAGGATTGATTGCGGCATCGGTCTGGACGCGTCCCGGATGCCTAATCGCTTCACCTGCAGCGCTGATGATGCCGAGGCTGGCGGTAATGCCGAGGCCAAACGGATTCCCCATCGCAATCACGGGCTCGCCGACCCGGGCGGGGGTGGCCCTTAACGCTAAGGCAGTTAATCCTTCCGCAGCAATCTGGCCAAGAACGAGGTCGTCCTCGTCGCTCTGCGCGAGGGTTTGCCAGGCCAGGCGTCTGCCGTCTTCGAGAACCACGACAAGACCGGAGGTGTCGAGCAGATGCGCATTGGTGGCAATGATACCGGCGGAGTCGACAATGACGCCGCTCCCCAAGGCCCCGGAGACACCCCTTATCGAGACCATGGCGGGGCGGCTGGCATTGATCACTGCCTCCCAATTTGGAGGCTGTGGTGGCGGCGCGCAGCTGCACAGGCCCAGGACAAGCCAGAAAAATAGCGTCATTTTCGTTTGCTTGGCAAGCATAGGACAGACTTGCTTTAAAACAAAAAAACAGCTGCGCCTAATCAGGGCTAGTTGAAGCACCTCGAATCCGAGTTGGGCAACCAGTGCACGACAGTCGGCTTAGCGGGCGACCTCCTTCAGCACACTCAATATCGGTGAAGAGCAAGATCGTTCATCAACACCTCCTTGCGGCTTGCTTTCCGCAGCTTACACTGAACCGAGCAAGAACCAGGTGCTCTGTATAGGTTCATAGGCTCAATTTAGTCCATCAGGATCTCGCGGGCAGATCATCCCAGCTCACGCAGCGAAGCGATCCAGTACCGACTGCAGTATGCTCAGCCTCGCGACTGCAGCTGTCCGCGATCTCCTCGAGAACGCGGCCTGACGACGAGAGGAGCTAACGCCTGATGACCCGTTTATTTGCGACCACTGGTGCCTTGTTCGGGCTCGGCGCCGTCATCCTGGGTGCCTTTGGTGCCCATGCCCTCGAAGGCCTCATCACCCCGGAGCGGGCTGAGGTCTGGACAACCGCCGCGCACTACCTGGGCTGGCACGGCACCAGCTTGGTGGCCTTTGCCGTCTTGCTGTGGTCAAGCCGCTTGCCGACCGCGGCGCGCCGGCTGCTCGGCATCGCCGGCTGGCTCCTGCTGATCGGTACCCTGATCTTTAGCGGCAGCCTGTTCCTGCTCGTGCTCTCTGGTATCGGTATCTTCGGTGCGATCACCCCGATCGGCGGCCTGCTGTTGGTTGCTGGCTGGGGGGTCGCAGCCGCCGGCGCGCTGCAGCTCAAGCCAGATCTGTAGGCACGGCTAGCCGGATCAGGCCCTCCAAGGCCCCGTCACGTCCCGAAGCGACCCGCAGATCGAGCGCCAAATCGAGATTTGCCGAGCATGCGCGAGCATCGCCTCTACACCGAACAGCCACTGCATCTTGGCGAGCACATCGAGCTCGAGCCTCGTCCCGCCAAGCATGCCGCTCAGGTCCTGCGGCTGGGTATCGGTGATGCGTTGACGCTGTTCAACGGCGATGGCCATGATTATCAGGCCGAGATCGAGGAGAGCAGACGCAACCTCGTCAGGGTGCGCATCCTCAGCCAGGAGGCGCCTGAGCCGACACCCATCTTGACGACAACGCTCGCCATTGGCATATCGCGCGGCGAGCGCATGGACATCGCGCTGCAAAAGTCGGTAGAGCTCGGTGTCAATCGCATCCAGCCGCTGTTCACCGTCCGCACCCAGGTCCGACTCCAAGGCGAGCGTCTGGCCAAGCGCATCGAGCACTGGCGAGGCGTGGTGATGGCCGCCTGCGAGCAAAGCGGACGCCGCCGCCTACCCGAGCTGCAGCCCGCATTGCGCCTAGACGACTGGCTCGCCCAAGCGCCATCCAACGGTATCTTGCTGCATCATGCTGCGGCAGAGCCGATCACCGCACTGCGCGCACCGAACGACCAGCTCAGCCTGTTGATCGGCCCTGAAGGCGGCCTGACCCCAGATGAGCGGGCCGCAGCCGAGCGGCAGGGCTTCACACCGGTGCGGCTCGGCCCCCGCGTATTGCGCACCGAAACGGCACCACTAGCCGCGCTCGCGGTCATCCAGGCGCTCTGGGGAGATTTTCGGAGCTAGGGCACCTTTGGAGCTTAAGCCGATTTCTATCAAAGCGCATACCGCCTTGCCGGTACTTTCGCTCGCCTCCTGCGCGCTTGCCTCCTGCATCGCCTCGCTGGCCACATCACCCGGCTAGGCTCCCGACGACGCCCCTTGAAGGCAAGCGAACATCCTGCTCAACTCGGCTCAAGCGTGCCTGGATATCACCTCAGGCGCCACAATTGCGGGCCAGCGAGCCGACAACAGATAACGATGGTCATGCTAAGGTTCTGAGCCCGCACCCGGCCGTCGCCCCCTTGAGCCCGCCCTGACTACGACCATGACAACCCAATACGCTGTCGTCCTTGTTGATGCCTCCGGTTATCTGTTTCGCGCCTATCACGCGCTGCCGAAGTTGACCAATTCCAAAGGCGAGGCCACCGGCGCGCTGATCGGCGTGCTGAGCATGCTGCGCAAGCTCATCGACGAGACCGCGCCTGAATACATTGGGGTGATCTTCGACGCACCTGGGCCAACCTTCCGCGACGCGCTCTACCCCGACTACAAGGCCAATCGCCCACCGATGCCGGATGAGCTGCGCGAGCAGCTCGACCCGCTCAAGGCCATCATCCGCGCCATGGGTCTGCCGTTGATCGAGATCCCCGAGGTCGAGGCCGACGATGTGATCGGCACCCTCGCCACCCAGGCTGCCGATCAAGGCCTCAGCACCCTGATCTCGACCGGCGACAAGGACATGGCACAGCTCGTCGACGAGCGCATCACCCTGATCAACACCATGAGCGGCACCGTCCTCGACCCGGCGGGCGTGAAGACCAAGTTCGGCGTGCCGCCAGCGCGGATCATCGACTACCTGAGCCTGATGGGCGACAGCAGCGATAATATCCCCGGCGTGCCCAAATGCGGCCCGAAGACCGCCGTCAAGTGGATCGAGCAATACGGCAGCCTTGATGGCGTGATCAGTCACGCCGAGTCGATCAAGGGCAAGGTCGGCGAACATCTGCGCGCGGCACTCGACCAGCTTCCGCTCGCACGCCAGCTCACCACCATCAAGCGCGATGTCGAACTGGAACTGGCACCGACCGACCTACGCCCCAGCGAGCCGGACCGCGAGACCCTAAGCACCTGGTACGAGCGCATCGAATCGAAACGGCTGCTGGCGACGCTGA
>CAZEZH010000148.1:0-7297 GCA_964516305.1 uncultured Halochromatium sp.
GTCACTTTCATATTTTGGAAGCAAGATTTATACCGAACTGATTTTCCATAATCGATTCAGTATGCTAGATCGAGGGTGATGCGACGTTAGCTCTGCGCTTGAGACCAGTGTCAAGATTTCTGACACTTAAGGCATCGCGCGTTCTCATGCGTAGATTCTACCGGAAAAACGTTGGCCTATCTTGTGGAGGTAACAAGGTGAGTGACAGGTTGATAGAGGATTGGAGCAGGGGGCGAGCTGGCTCACCCTGGCTCGTGCTGGGTTTACTGCTGGTAAGTAGTTGGGGCGTTTGGGCCAACAACCTCCCCACCACCATCGAGCGGGTGAAACCCTCGATCGTCGGCATCGGCACCTATCAGGAGACCCGTCAGCCACGGGCGCAGATCCGTGGCACCGGCTTTGTGGTGGCCGATGGCCGGCATGTGATCACCAATCACCATGTGATTCCTGACAAGCTCAACAAGGAGCGCAAGGAGTTCTTGGCGGCATTCGTTCCCGCTGGAGGCTCGCAGGCGCAGGCCCGTGGGGCGCGGGTGATCGCGCAGGATCAGGCGCATGATCTGGCGTTGCTGCGCATTGAGGGCCAGCCGCTGCCGGCGCTGCGGCTGGGCAGTGCTGATTCGGTTCGCGAGGGCCAGGAGATCGCCTTTACCGGTTTCCCGATCGGCGCGGCGCTTGGGCTGTTCCCAGCGACGCATCGCGGGATCGTGGCGGCGGTGGCGCCGGTGGTGATGCCGGCGCGTTCAGGGAAGCAGTTGAGTCCGGCGCTGATCAAGCGGATGCGTGAGCCGTATAACATCCTGCAGCTGGATGCGACCGCCTATCCGGGCAACAGCGGCAGCCCGTTGTACGCTCCCGACAGCGCCCAGGTGCTGGGGGTGATCAATATGGTGTTCGTCAAGGAGGGGCGCGAGAGTGCGCTGGAGCGTCCGAGCGGCATCACCTATGCGATTCCGATCCAGTTTGCACGCGAGCTGCTGCGCCAGAAGGATCTGCGTCCCTGAGGCGGCGTCTTAGGTGTCAAGATTTTTTACAAGTTTGTTGCGGCGCTTGAGGTTGCGGCCGTATTGAATCCTTGGGCCAAGTTAAATCAGCGAGTTAGAGCAGTTTTCCTGTTTGGCTCGAAGTTTGCTTGATCAACCTATAGTCCCTAATTTTGCTCGCCGGGCTGCGCCTTGGCACCAAACTGGAGTGCGGTAATCCATGCAAGACGCCAACTACAACAAACTGGCCGAAGAACTCGCCGATTTTTGGTTCTCCGCGCTCGAGCCCGGCAATTGGGAGCAGCGTCTCCATGTGCTGGGCAAGATTTACGAGCAACTGCGCGCTGACTTGGCGACGGATGCTGAATATGAAGCAGTATCGCCACTGTTCGTGGCGATGGTGATCGAGCGCTTGGGTGCGCCGCCGCTAGAGGCCGAGGCCCAGGCAAAGATGTATGCGCTATCGGCCAATGAGGTGCATCGCGACGCGAGTCGTGCCTGGAGCCTGCAGCATCTTTCGGATGAGCCCGAGCATGGGTCTGATCGTCGACGGTTTCCGCGTAAAGTGGTGAACCTTCTGACGGATCTATGGATTCAGGGATTTACCTTTCCTTGTCGGCTGGTGGATATCTCGCTGGGCGGTGCCCGGGTGGCCGTTCAGGAACATGAAGCCCTGGCGCCTGTTACTGGGGCTCAGGTGCGCGTGATAGTCCCTGATGAGGGCATTCGCAATGCCATCATTGTGTTTGTCAACGACAGCCTGGAGATGGGGTTGCGCTTCCTTGATCAACCCCACGCGGAAGGTCAACCTGCTTAAGCGTCTTGCTTACTGCCGAAAGCCGTATTTATCCAGCAGGTTGTAGAGGGTCGGGCGGGTGATGCCGAGCAGATCGGCCGCCTGCGCGATGTTTCCGTTACAGCGGCTCATGGCCTTGATGAGAGCCTCTTGCTCGGCGGCGTCGCGAATCTCGCGCAAACCGATCTGTTCTTCGGGCTCCGACGGGGTGTCTAGGCCGAGATCTTCTGATTCGATCCTGGGGCCTTCAGCCATGATGACCGCGCGCCGAATCAGATTCTCCATCTCGCGCACATTACCGGGCCAGTCGTAGGCTTCGATGGCTCTTAGTGCATCGCCCGAGAAGGCAAGTCGGTTGGCTTTGCGTTGCTCCTGGCGAAAGCGGTCGAGTAGGGCGTGTGCGATGAGGCTGCGGTCGCCCTGGCGGTCGCGCAGTGGCGGAATGTTGATGGCGATCTCGCTGATCCGATAGAAGAGATCTTCACGGAAATCGCCGGCCTTGATCATCTGTTCCAGATCCTTGTTGGTTGCGCCAAGGATGCGGATATCGACTGGGATCTCGGCTCGCCCACCCAGGCGTTCGACGATGCGTTCTTGCAGGAAGCGCAGCAACTTGGCCTGCAGCTGCATCGGCAGGTCGCCGGTCTCGTCGAGGAATAGGGTGCCGTTGTTGGCGCTCTCGATCTTGCCGATGGTCTGCCGGGTGGCACCGGTGAAGGCGCCTTTCTCGTAGCCGAAAAGTTCACTCTCGAGCAGGTTTTCGGGGATTGCGGCGCAGTTGATGGCGACGAAGGGTCCTTTTCGACGCGGACTGAGCTGGTGTAAGGCGCGCGCCAGAACCTCCTTGCCGGTGCCGCTCTCACCCAGCAGTAAGACCGTGGCATCCGAGGGCGCGACCCGCTCGACCATGCGGCAGACCTTAAGCATCTCGGGATCGGAGGTGATGAGGCCTTGCAGCGGCGATGCACTTTGGCGTGCGAGCTTGCGATTCTCGGTCTCGATCTGGAACAGGTGTGCGGCTCGGTCGACGATGAGTCGCAGGGTGTCGGCATCGACCGGTTTGATGTAGAAATCGTAAGCGCCAAGGGCGACTGCCTGCAGGGCATTCGCGCGGTCATCGTTACCGGTCACCACGATGATCTTGGTGTCTGGCGTGGTGGCGAGGATCTCTTCGAGCAGCGCCATGCCTTCGGTGGCATTGGCCGGATCTGGAGGCAACCCGAGATCTAGGGTCACCAGTTGGGGCTGATGACGCCGAACCTGGGTCATGGCGCTGGCGCGATCTTTCGCCTGCAGGATCTCATAGCCCTCGAAGCACCAGCGGAGTTGGCTTTGCAGGCCGCTGTCATCTTCGACGATGAGCAGTTTCAGCGGTTGTTTCTCGGAGGTGGCCATGATTGCTCGCCTACTGTGGATTTATCGTCGTGGCAAGTGCAGGGTGAATCGGGTACCGACGCCGATCTGGCTGTGGACGTCGATATGACCTCCCATGCGAATGATCTGATCGCGGGCCTCATAGAGCCCAATGCCCATGCCGGCGTTGCCCTTGGTGGTTTGGAAGGGGCGGAATAGGCGCCGGCGGAGGAAGTCCTCGTCCATGCCTGAGCCATTGTCCTCGACACCGATTTGAACCCAATGGTCATCGGCGTCAAGGGTGAGGCGAACCCACCCTGTGTCGGCGGTTGCCTGTTGGGCGTTTCGCACCAGGTGTTGGAGGCTGTTCTTGAGTCTCTCGCAGTCCGCTTTGATCTGAATCTGTTGCTTGATCTCGAGGGTTGGGGCCGGGCGCTCATCCTGGCTTTCTTTGATCACCTCGCTGAGCAGTTCGGCTAGTGTAACGGTCTGCGGTGATGCGCTTCGGCCTTGAGGTTGGACATTGCGCAGGTGGGATTGGGTGCGTTCGAGTCGATCGCGGGCATTGGCAACGGTCTTTAGTGCGTCGTCGATAAAGGCTGGGTTGTCGCGGTGGCGTTCGGCATTGGAACAGATCAGCGAGAGTTGGGCGGAGACGTTCTTGAGGTCATGGACGAGGTAGGCAGCGAGGCGATGAAAGGTCTCGAACTGACGGGCTTCGAGCAACGCGTTTTGTGTTTGCGCCAGGGCGACGTAGACGGCGAGTTGACGCCCTGCGGTCTTGAGCAGGTCGCGTTCTTCCCAATCGATGCGATGCGGTGCGCGCGGTTGCGCAAGGACGACGAAGCCGACGAGTTCTTCGCCCTTGAGCAAGGGCACGACTGCCCAGTGTCGGGGGTCCTGGAGGAGCCAGTCGGGTAGGACCAGACCGCTGTAGAAGCCGGGCTCGCGACGGTATTCCTCGAGTTCGATGATCCAGCTGGTTCGATCGAGGAACGAGATGAGCGGATCTGTCGGGCTTTCTGGTGGATACTCCGGTGTGCCGAGGTTCAGGGCGCCCTCGATCTGGTAACGCCCGTCGTCATGGCGGACCCAGAGGATACCGCCTGAGCTCTCGACCAGCTCGGTGATGGCACCGATGCAGCGCTCATGGAAGGGCATGGGTTCATCTTCGGCCGAGAGCGCGCCGGTGAGGCGCAGCCATTCTTGCCGGTAGTCGTATTTGTAGCGGAAGAAGTGCTTGGACAGAAAGACCCGCAGCCGGGCCCGTACGCTGCCGGAGAAGAGCACCAGCGCGAGCAGTAAAATGGCCCCGAACAGGAAGCCGATTTGCAGTAGGGTGCCGAGATCGCCCTCGAGCTGGCGTAGGAAATAGGCGGCGATGCCAATCGCCAGCAGATAGAGCCCGCTGCCCATCAGCGCCGTGGTATGGAAGAGCAGGCTGCGCGAGACGAGGGCGTCGCCAGGTTGTTGAGCCAGGCGGCGGCTGAAGGCAATTCCGATCAGTGGCGTGACGATCGCGCTGACGACGCCGCGTGCCTGCCAGGTGGGGCTCTCCAGGGTTTGGAACAGCACCAGGTCCGCATACAGGAACAGATCGAAGGCGAAGATGCCGCCCAGCGCTAGACAGAGGAACTTGATCTGCCAGCGCCGTTGTGGGGGCGTATTGCGATAGACCTGCTCGACCAGGACCAGGCCGACGACAGCCATCGACAGGATGGCGAGGCTGCGCCAAAGCTGGATGCCCTGGACGGCCGCCGGGAGCACGAAGACCAGTGTGGCGAGCAGCAGAAAGCCGACTGTCGAGCCGATCCAGATACGCAGCGCCTTGGCGCTGCCGGGGGACTGAGCGCCGCTGCTACTGCCTTGGTCGCCGCCACTGGCAGTGGCCAGGATCGAGAGCAGCAATGCGAACCAGCCTGCATTGCGGCCGATCTCGAAGAGGCCGCCGGTCATTGCGGTATTGCTGTCGAATTGCCAAGAGAGCAGTGCGAGGTAGACGGCCCAGGCAACCGTGAGCAGGCTGGCCGTTAGCATCCAGGCGCTGTTGGGGCGATGCCGCCAGCGCGTGAGGACGAGTAATGCGAGTAGCAGGTAGGCGAGTGCCGAGCCGAAGTAGGTGATCGCGGTGAGGGGCATCGGCCGGCTACTCCCGGGCTGGGGGTGTCAGGGACTAGCGGGCGCCACGGCCGAACATGACCACCTTGACGGTTTCCAGAATGATCAAGATGTCGAGGAACAGGGTGTGATTCTTGACGTAGTAGAGGTCGTATTGGAGCTTTTCTCGCGCATCTTCCACTGAGGCGCCGTAGGGATAGCGGACCTGTGCCCAGCCGCTGATACCGGGGCGGATGCTGTGCCGAGCAAGGAAGTAGGGTACTTGCTTGCTGAGCTGCTCAACGAAGATCGGGCGTTCGGGTCTTGGGCCGATGAAGGACATTTCGCCCTTGAGGACGTTGATGATCTGCGGCAGTTCGTCGATGCGCAGCTTGCGGATGATGCGCCCGACCCGGGTCACGCGCTGGTCGTTGGTGACTGCCCACTGGGGTTTTCCGTCCCGCTCGGCATCTTGGGTCATGCTGCGGAACTTGCAGATCTCGAAGGTCTTGTTGGCTCGCCCGACCCGGGTTTGCCAGTAGAGCATGGGGCCGGGGCTGTCGATCCGGATCGCGATGGCGGTGATCAGCATGATCGGCCAAGTGAGGAATAGGATCACCAGGCTGAGCAGGAGATCGAAGATACGCTTGACCAGGTTGCCGAACCAGCTTTGGCGAAAGCCAGAGCCGAAGACGAGCCAGCTGGTGTTCATCGAGCCGAGTTCGAGGCGCTGATGTTCGCGCTCGAAAAAGGTGGAGATATCGGTGACGGTGATGCCCTGGAGCTTGCATTCGAGCAGTTGCCGGATTGGCATGACGCCACGGCGATTGCGAATGGCGACAACGATCTCCTCAACATGCTGGCTGCGCGCTAGTTTGAGGATGCTCTGCCCAGGCTCGAGCGGGATCAATTGCGCCTCTGGGACATCGATGGCCTCCGTTTGTTCTACTGAGACAAAAGCGACCACCTTGTAAGGCCGATGTGCTTGCGCGTTGAAGGTTTCCAGCGCCATCGCCCGGCTGCCGGTTCCGAGCACGAGGATGCGGTGTGCGAAGGCCTCTTTGTCGCTGATCCTGCGATATACAAGGCGTTCGATCGCCACGACGAGGAAGGCAATCCCGCTGCCGATCAGTAAGGTTTTATTGCTCGGCAACTGCTCTGTGATCCATGGGCCGATGAGGACGACGATGGCCAGCGCGAGCAGCAGGGATGCGGCAAGGCGCAGCATGTCATCGATTCCCTGGATGCCGAGTCGGGCGTGGACCTCGCGGTCGTAAAGCCCCATGGTCTCCATGATCAGCACCATGAAGGTTGCAAGCAGGGCATTTTGCACAAGCATCGAGCCCAGATGGCCGGGTTCACCGATAGCGATCGTCAAGGCTATCTGGAGACAGCACAAGATAAGAATAATCTCGAATGCTGCCAGGTAGAGTGTGCGCCGCGAGATGTGGTGCCCGAAGAGTTGCAAAGGCTTTCCTCTCGTGCAATGCCTGCGTCTATGCCAGCTTTTAAGTTTACTATTGCTTGGCTGTCACAACTAGGGTTGCAAAGTAAAAATAGTTATTTGGCTGATTAAACGCTTGCCTTGATGCTGTTTTTGATCCTCGGCAACGGCTGTGGCAGTCTCAGCTTGGGTCGGCGCGGTTAGTCTTAGCGCTTCTTTGGCGGCATCAGGTCAGTAATGCTGCCGTGAGCCATCTCAGCGGCGAGGCCGATGGTCTCGTTGAGCGTGGGGTGGGGATGGATGGTCATGCCGATGTCTTCCACGTCGGCACCCATCTCCAGCGCGAGCACGGTCTCGCCGATCAGTTCGCCGGCGTTGGGGCCGACGATGCCGGCGCCGAGGATGCGCTTGGTCTCGGGGTCGAACAGCAGCTTGGTGAGTCCTTCGTCGCGGTGGATGCCGAGCGCGCGGCCGCTGGCGGCCCAGGGGAAGACACCCTTCTCGACCTCGATGCCCTTGGCGGCGGCCTCGGTTTCGGTGAGGCCCATCCAGGCGACCTCGGGGTCGGTGTAGGCGACCGACGGGATGGTCATGGGGTCGAACAGCGCGGGTTCGCCGGCAATG
>CAZEZH010000149.1:0-7195 GCA_964516305.1 uncultured Halochromatium sp.
AGCACGACTGGCTCGATGCCATCATCGCGCTGCCCGACCAGCTCTTCTACAACACTGGCATCTTCACCTACGTCTGGCTGGTCACCAACCGCAAGCCGCCCGAGCGCCAAGGCCAGGTGCAGCTGATCGACGGCACCCGCTTCTTCCGCAAGATGAAGAAGAGCCTCAACAACAAGCGCAACGAGATCACCGAGGCGCAAATTGCCCACCTGACCCGCGTCTACGGCCATCATCAAGACGGCGAGACCGCGCTCGCTGAGATCCAGTTCCAGAGCGATGACGACACGGAAACCCGCGTCATCTCGCGCATCTTCGAGAACCGCGAGTTTGGTTACCTCAAGATCACCGTGGAGCGCCCGCTGCGGATGAGCGTCGAGGCCAGTCCGGCTCGTATCGCCGCGCTCGACGATCAGACCGCCTTTGCCAACCTGGCCAGCAGCAAGAAGCGCAAGGATCAAGCGCGGATCGACGACGAGATCGAAGCGGGTCAACAGCAACAAGCGGCCATTCGCAAGATGCTGTCCACGCTGGAAAGCAAGGGCCACTACAAGGACCGCGCCCTCTTCGAGGCCGATCTGACCCGCGCTGCCAAGGCTGCCGATCTCAAGCTCCCGGCCGCGATCAAGAAGGCCATCTTTGCCGCCCTCGGCAAACGCGACCCTGAGGCCGGGATTTGCCGTGACAGCAAGGGCCGACCCGAGCCAGATAGCGAGCTGCGCGATACCGAGAACATCCCGCTGCCGCCTGGCACCGCGCTCCCGCTGCCGATGGACTTCGGCCCGGACAAGCCCAACGATCGGCTGATTGCGGAGTTCCGCGAGACCATCGATGCCTACATGGCGTCCGAGGTCCTGCCCCATGTCCCGGATGCCTGGGTGGACTACGACAAGACCAAGGTGGGCTACGAGATCCCGATCAACCGGCATTTCTATGTCTACAAGCCGCCGCGTCCGCTGGATGAGATCGAGGCTGATATCAGCCGGCTTGAGGCGGAGATTGCCGGGTTGCTGAAGGGGCTGAGTCTAACGACTTCAGAATGAGGACGTAGAAACATGAGTGAGCATCAGGAAAGCCGACCCGATGGCGGTTTGCTGATCTACCGCGCCGACGAAGGCGCTGCGCCGATTCGTGTTCTGCTCGAAACTGCCATTGACGAAGATACCGAACTGGAACCGCACGCAACTCTTAAGAAATACTTAATCGTTCGAGCGGAAGGCAAGCGTCAGGTCAGTCGGCGCTGCCAAAAACTCCCTAGGCAACCAGGAAATCGATACCCGCAACCGCATCACTGATATGTACCTTGACCGGAACGAGTTTCCCGCCATGCGGCGCCACTAGATCCGCACGGACGACCGCAATGGTTATAAGCGAAGATTGCCGGGTTGCTGTTTAGGCAGATGACACATGAAAGATAGGGTTTTGGTGGCGGCATCGAAACGGATCTTGTTTCTCCCGCATGCGATTCGACAGATTTCGCGACCAGATCGCATGATCTCCACTGAGGAAATCAGGGATGCGATCTTTCATGGCGAGATCATCGAAGAGTATCCTGAGGACGTTCGGGGCGAAAGTTGTCTCGTGCTCAACACGGCCGGCCTCCGGCCCGTTCATGTGGTGTGCGCACCGCGTGATGATTATTTGGCTGTAATCACTGCCTACCTTCCTTCGCCGGATAAATGGTCTGATGACTTCAGAATGAGGAAATAGATCGTGGAGTGTTTTCATTGTAAAGGCAGTTTAGTCCGTTCTACTGCGCCTCTCAGCATTGATCGGAATGGCTACCACATCACCTGGGAGTCCGTCCCGGCTTGGGTCTGCACCCAGTGCGGCGAGGCACTGTTCGAGGAAGACGAACTTCATCATATTCAGCTGGCTTTAGAGCGTGTGGACCAGGAAACCAAGGCCATTTCAGCAAAGGCTGCTTAGGCATTATGGCTCTTAAGTTGATTAAGCGGGATATCCTTCCTCTTGAAGGAAAATTATTGGTCCGCTGGAGAGGCTGGTGTCATGAGCTACTTTGCTCGCAGTGATGAACTCGCTCAATGGGCAGCGCATGTCCCGCAAAATTGGGAAAGCGACTGGCTCAAGTGGTCAGTTGATCTCTCAACAAAGCGCCCTACCGAAGAAGAACAAGTAACCCTTCCTTATATTTCAAATGAGGATGTTGAGTCATGGACGGGTAAGCTACTGGTTGAGGAACCAAAGCCGGCCGAGGCGGATAGCCGGATATTCCAGAAAGACGATGTGCTCTTCAACAAGCTCCGCCCGTACCTTGCTAAGGTTTACCACGCTACGTTTGACGGAGTGAGTTCGGGAGAGCTACTTTGCCTCCGGCCTTCAAAGACTGTTGAGCCGCGTTTTCTGTTCTACGTACTTGTATCAAAAGGCTTCATCGACACGATCAACGCCAAAACCTTTGGCGCCAAGATGCCCCGTGCAGATTGGGAGATTGTCGGACATCAGCCGCTACCCTTACCAGCACTTGAAACCCAGCAGCGCATCGCGAGCTTCCTAGACGAGAAAACAGATCGCATCGACGGGCTGATCGAGAAGAAGCGCGCGCTGCTAGACCGGCTAGCCGAGAAGCGCCAGGCCCTCATCACCCGCGCAGTCACCAAGGGTCTCAATCCCGACGCCTCCATGAAACCCTCCGGTATCGACTGGCTCGGGGATATTCCGGCGCATTGGGAGTTGCTACCTCTGAAGCGGGTCCTGGCAAGTTCCACATACGGTGTTTCGGCTTCTTTGGAACCTTCGGGGCTGGTCGCTGTGCTCCGTATGGGAAACCTTGTCGAAGGCGAAATCGACTTTGGCGATTTGCGCTTTCTTGATGATATTTCTGAAGAACTCCTACTCGCCGAAAAAGATGTCGTCTTCAATCGTACCAATAGCCTCGATCTGGTTGGCAAGTCGGCAATCTTTCGTAGCAGTCCCGGCTTTCCCGTCTCGCTGGCTTCCTATCTTGTCCGTTTTCGATTTACCGAGCGCTACGACCCAGAATATGCCAACTACGTCATGGGGACGCATGTGCTCATGGCGCTTGGACGCACACTCGCTCTGCCTAGCATTGGTCAAGCCAATCTCAACCCTTCGCGGTATGCGCTGATTGAATTTCCGATACCTCCAAACAAGGAGCAATCCGAGATCGCCGCGTATCTCAGAGAGAAGTCTAATGAAATCGATAAGATAGCGACGCAGGTGAAACAGTCAACTGAGGCATTGGCGGAGTATCGCTCCGCCCTCATCACCGCCGCCGTCACCGGCCAGATCGCGGAGCTGCGCTGACCAGTGCCGCTATGACAATCGCGCCGGGCGGTTGATGTTGCAGGAGATCGATCGGTTGGCGGCGCGCGGCGTGAGTTTCGCGCTGGAGTCCACCTTGAGCGGCAAGAACTATGTGGCACGCATCCAGGATTGGCGACGTCGGGGGTAACTGCTATGGCTAACATCAGCAATGAGCCCATCAGCCCGAGAGACGATTTTCAGGCGGCGTTGACAGCGATGCGGCGAGCCGCGGACAAGGCGCGCCAACGCGCTCGGGCGAGCACCGGTGTCTTGGTCGTTTGGCGCGATGGTCGTATCGTCGAAGAGTTGGTTGACGACACAGGCCAGCTTGCGAGCCGAACGCTGCGTGAAGACGACATGAACGCCCAGCGATAGGTATCTTTAGTCTGCTCGACATAACTGCTCTTATCCGCCATGACACTTGCCAAGGAGACCACTAATGCCAGCCGCGACCGTCAATGAACTGGGGCAGGTCCAGATCCCGAAAAACCTTCGGCAACGACTAGGAATCGGCAAGGGCAGCCGTGTCCGCTTCGACTTGGTCGATGACCACCTAGAAATGCGCGTTGAATCAACCGACGGCGAGGCGCCAGCAGCCGGATTTGGCATGCTGAAAAGCAAGCGCCCAGCAGTGCCCGCTGACCTCGATCCCGCCTCGTTGGTTCAATCGTGATCGGGCTCGATACCAATGTGCTCGCCCGTTACTACGTGCAAGACGAGAGCGATGCAGAAGCGACCCGCCAGCACGAGATGGCGCGACGGCTGATCGAATCCGGCGAGCCGCTGATGGTCGCCAAGACCGTGCTGCTCGAATTGGAGTGGGTCATGCGGGGTTACTACGGCTTTTCGACAGAGGAGGTGGCCGCAGCTCTGCGCCACCTGATGTCTTTGCCCCAAGTGGTCATCGAACAACGCGAGGCTGTGGAGCCGGCCATCGCAAACTGTCTGTCAGGACTCGATTTTGCGGATGCTCTACATCTCGCCAGTTATCCAAACTGCGAGCAGGTGGCTTCGTTCGATGATCGCAAGTTCGCTCGCCGCGCTAAACGTCTTCAACTCATGCCGCCGGTGGTCGTGCCAACCTAGCCGAGCGCCACTATGTCAGAACCAGGCCATCAAGCCTCGATCCGCTGCGCTACCAGCTTGACACCTAGCGCATGACAGACACGGTTGATGGTATCGAAACGCGGCTGCGACTCGGGTCGCAATTCCTTGTAGAGGGTTTCGCGCGCGATGCCACTCGCCTTGGCGATCTCGGTCATGCCGCGTGCGCGGGCGATATCGCCCATGGCTGCGGCCAACAATGACGGGTCGTTTTCCTCCAAGACAAGGGTGAGATACTCAGCGATGGCCTGTACGTCTTCCAGGTGCTCGGTGATATCGAACTCGGGCAGATCAGCAATGCGGATCTTCTCGCTCATGACTCAATCCTCCAGAATGGATGCCAAAGCGATGGCTTTAGCGATATCGGTCTGCAGAACGCGAATCCCGGCCCGTATATCGAAAGAAACCGGAAACTGAAGGCCGATCCTTCCATTCGCGACGACCATTTTGACGAAGTGCAGGGTCAGACGCTAGAGCGCTAAAGTGAGTTGACTATGCTGAAAACTGATACCAAGGTTCCGCAATGACGCGAGTATCCATCAGTCCCGACCTGCTGCGCTGGGCACGCGAGCGCGCCGGTCTGCACGTCGAAGACCTCACCGGTCGGTTCCCGAAGCTCGCCGCCTGGGAGCGCGGCGACTTGTCGCCGACCTTCAACCAACTGGAGGCATTCGCCAAGGCTACCCACGTCCCGTTTGGCTTCCTGTTCCTGCCAGAGCCGCCGGACCTGCCGATGCCAATCCCGGACTTCCGCACGCTGCGCAACCGGCAGCCGGGCGCGGTTAGTCCGGATCTTCTGGACACCATCTATGTTATGCAGCGCCGTCAGGCGTGGCTGCGCGAGGAGCGGCTGGATGGCGATGCGGAGCCGCGTGCTTTCGTTGGCAGCGCCCGCTTGTCGGACGACCCGGAGGCGATCGGGCAAGAGATGCGCCGGCTGCTCGGACTCGGTGATGGTTGGGCGGCGCAGGTGCGATCCTGGCAGGAGGCTGTGAGCGCCCTGCGCGGTGCCATCGAGGGGCAGGGGGTCATTGCGGTGATCAACGGCATTGTCGGCAACGACACACACCGCCGGCTGAACGTCGAGGAGTTCCGCGGCTTCGCGCTGACTGATGACCTGGCCCCGTTGATCTTCGTCAACGGCGCGGACGCCAAGTCGGCCCAGATGTTCACGCTGGCCCATGAGCTGGCTCACCTTTGGCTCGGTGCCGAAGGGTCGGGGCTGTCTGGTTTTCCCGGCATCTTTCCCGATGGCGGTCGCGTGGAAACCTTTTGCGACCAGGCCGCGGCGGAGTTTCTCGTACCGGCGGCCGAGCTTCGAGCGCTGTGGCTGCAGGTGAAGCGCGATGCGTCGCCGTTCGAGACGCTCGCGGGCGAATTCAAGGTCAGTCCCATCGTCATCGGACGCCGGGCCATGGACCAAGGGCTGACCGATCGTACGACGTTCTTCGACTTCTACAACGCTTACATCCAGCGCGAGAAAAAGCAGAGGACACAGGGCATCGGGGGCGGCAGCTTCTACAACAGCCAGAACCTGCGGGTGGGCCGGCTGTTTGCCATCCAGGTCATGCGCGCGGCCAAGGAAGGGCGGATCGGGTTCAAGGATGCCTATGACTTAACCGGGTTGCATGGCGGCACCTTCCAAGAGTACGCACGCCGTCTTGGCGTGGACCTGCCATGACGCCAGAGCCGACCTACATCATCGACTCCGATGTCTTCATCTCGGCCAAGAACGGCTATTACGCCTTCGTGATCTGTCCGGGCTTCTGGGACAGTCTGATCCACCATCACGAGCAAGGCCGGGTGCACAGCCTGGATCGCATTCAGCAGGAGTTGCTCGCCGGGCGTGAGGAGGAGGATCTGGTGCAGTGGGTGAAGCATGACGTACCCGATGGGTTCTTCCTATCCAGCCAGCGCTCGGAGGTCATCCGGGCCTACCAAGAGGTCATGCTGTGGGTGCAGAGCAATCCGCAGTACCTGGACAACGCTAAGGCCAAGTTCGCGACGGAGGCGGACGGCTGGCTGGTGGCCTACGCTCGCGTGATGGGCGTGGATGTCGTGACCAACGAGCAGCCCCGGCCCGAGGCGCGTAGCCGCATCCTGTTGCCCGACGTGTGCAACCAGTTCGGCGTGCGTTTCCATGACACCTTTGCCATGTTGAAGTCACTGCATGTGCGTTACGAGTTTGCGAGGGAGAGCTGATGCCAGGACATGATGAGGCCGCCTTTGAGACGGCCATCGAGGCCGAGCTGACCGGCTCAGGCGGCTACGAAGCCCGCAGCCACAGCGCCTACGATGAAACCCTCGCGCTCTTTCCTGAAGACGTCACCGGCTTCCTACAAGACAGCCAACCATCCAAGTGGACAGCGCTAGAAGCACTGCTCGGCCCGAAGACCGCCACCACCATCCTGTCCAGCCTGAGCAAGGAGCTTGACCTCAAAGGCACGCTGCACGTCTTGCGCCATGGGTTCAAGTGCTACGGCAAGACCTTACGCATGGCCTATTTCCAGCCCAACACGCGCATGAACCCGGAGGCGGCGGCGCAGTATGCCAAGAACCGGCTGACCATCACGCGCCAAGTCGGCTTTACCTCAGTGCTGAAGCGACCCGACGGCCAGCATCGCCGCTGCATCATCGACCTGACCCTCGCCGTCAACGGTCTCCCGGTCGCCACCGCCGAGCTGAAGAATCCGCTGACGGGCCAGCGCGCCGCCGATGCGATCCGGCAATACCAACAGGAGCGCGATGCGCGCGATCTGCTGTTCGCGTTCAAGAAGCGCGCCCTGGTGCATTTCGCGGTTGATCC
>CAZEZH010000150.1:0-1688 GCA_964516305.1 uncultured Halochromatium sp.
GTTCAGACCAATATCCAGACCGTGACCATCGACAACGGCGAGACCTATCACCGCGTGCGCACGGCCAGCTTCGACAAATCCCAGGCTCAGTCTCTGCGTTCCAAGCTCGAGCGCGACGGCCAAGAGAGCATCATGATTCGAGCGCGTTGACAGCTCGCAGCACCTGTCTGAGCCGCAAGGTGTAAACTCGACCCATGACGATAGCAGTCTCAGCCCCAAGCCTCGATGCCTGACGATAAGACCACCCATTTCGGCTACCAAGAAGTGCCGGTCAAGGAAAAGGCCGATCGCGTTCGCGCCGTCTTTGACTCGGTTGCCTCACGTTACGACCTAATGAACGACCTGATGTCGATGGGTATCCATCGCCTCTGGAAACGACGCACCATCGAACTCGCCGGCGTGCGCCGAGGCCAGCGTGTCCTCGACTTGGCCGCAGGCACCGGCGATCTTGCGGAGCAATTCTCGCGCATCGTTGGCCCCTCGGGCGCCGTGGTGATGTCCGACATCAACCAAGCGATGCTCGTGCAAGGCCGTGAGCGACTGGTCGATGCCGGCGTGGTCGGTAATCTCGACTACGTCCTCACCGACGCCGAGAAGATCCCCTTTGCCGATGACAGCTTCGACTGCGTCACCATCGGCTTCGGCTTGCGCAACGTGACCCACAAACAATTCGCGCTCGATGAGATGTTCCGCGTCCTGCGGCCTGGCGGTCGAGCACTGGTACTCGAATTCTCGCATCCGACCGCGAAGCCGCTGGCCAAGGCCTACGATGTCTACTCGTTCTCGGTCCTGCCAACCTTAGGGCGCCTGGTCGCCGGCGATGCCGACAGCTATCGCTATCTGGCCGAATCGATCCGCATGCACCCAGATCAAGAGACCCTGCGTTCGATGATGGAGCAGGCCGGGCTCGAGCGCTGCGAGTTCTTCAATCTCACCGGCGGCATCGTCGCCATCCATCGCGGTTACAAGCTGTGAGTAGCAACCCGCAAACCGACGCCCAGGGCCAGGAGGCTAGCGAGACGGGCCTAGCGCCACCCGCAGCGCTCCTCGCCACCGTTGAGACCCTGATCAACCGAATCCTAGCGCTTGATCCCGAGGGGGCCGCAGCACTTGCCAGGGTCCAGGGTCGGGTGCTTCGGGTCGACCTGATGGGGCTCAATCTTCATCTGTACGTCGTCCCGGAGGGCTCCGGACTGCGGCTGTTCGGAGACTATGCCGCCGAGCCTGAGTGCGTGGTGCGTGCCACCCCCGCGGCGCTGCTGAGCATGGCCTTGGCCGAGCATCGCGAGGATGAGGTCTTCAGCGGTGCCGTCAAGATCGATGGCGACAATGGGCTCGCACAAACCATCGGCGAGGTTTTCAAGGGGCTGGATATCGATTGGGAGGAACAGCTCGCCGCCATCGTTGGCGACAGGATCGCCCATCAGATCGGCAATCAGGCGCGCGCCGGAAGCCGCTGGGCCGAGCGCAGCGGCCAGACCCTACGGACCGACTTGCGCGAGTACCTGGTCGAGGAAGGCCGATTCGTGGCGAGCGAGATGGAGCTGCAAGGCTTCCTCGACGGCGTCGACCGATTGCGCGACGATGTCGAACGGCTCGAGGCACGCATCGAACGGGTCGCTCGGCAAAGCAGCCAGGGCACAGGCAAAGATCCCGCCTAACCAAGCGCGCAGCCCCAGAACCGCCCA
>CAZEZH010000150.1:1788-7176 GCA_964516305.1 uncultured Halochromatium sp.
AGAACCGCCCATGTTTCGTCTCTCGCAGTCGCTCCGACTGCTCCATATCAACGTCGTGCTGCTCAAGCATGGGCTCGACGAGGTTATCGTTGCGACCAAGCTGTTTCGGCCACTGCGCTTTTTCTTGTATCTGGCGCCCTGGCATTGGTATCGGCGTGATCTCCCTGCCTATCCGGTGCGCGTTCGCCAAGCGCTCGAAGCGCTTGGACCGATCTTCATCAAATTCGGCCAACTGCTCTCGACGCGCGTCGACCTGCTGCCCGAGGAGTTGGCGGTTGAACTCGCCCGTCTGCAAGACCGAGTCCCACCTTTCCCGGGTCCGGAGGCACGCCGGCTGATCGAGAAGGCCTGGGGCGTGCCGATCGAAAGCGTGCTCGATGAGTTCCAAGAGGTGCCGCTCGCCAGCGCCTCGATCGCCCAGGTGCACACCGGGCGCCTGAAGAATGGCCAGGAGGTCATCGTCAAGGTGTTGCGCCCGGAGATCGAGCGCATCATCCGCCGCGATGTCGACCTGATGCTCACCTTCGCCCAACTCGCGCAGCGCTATTGGCCCGACGGCCGTCGGCTGCGGCCGGTGGAGGTCGTGCGTGAGTACGAGAAGACCATCTTCGACGAGCTCAACCTGCAGCGCGAGGCCGCCAACGCCTCGCAGCTGCGGCGCAACTTCAAGCACAGCCAGCTGCTCTACATCCCCGAGGTGTTCTGGGACTGGACCCGACCGACGGTGATGGTGATGGAGCGCATCTACGGCACACCGGTGTCACAGGTGGAACAGCTCAAGGCGCAGGGCATCAGCATGCGCCTGCTCGGCACCCGCGGTGTCGAGATCTTCTTCACCCAGGTCTTCCGTGACAATTTCTTCCACGCGGATATGCACCCGGGCAACATCTTCGTCGAGGAATCCGGGCGCTATATCTCGGTTGATTTCGGCATCGTCGGCAGCCTGACCAAGGAAGATCAACGCTACCTGGCCGAAAACCTGCTCGCCTTCTTCCGCCGCGACTATCGACGCGTCGCCGAGCTGCATGTGGAATCCGGCTGGGTGCCCCGTGGAACACGGGTCGAAGAATTCGAATCGGCCATCCGCACCGTCTGCGAGCCGATCTTCGAGAAGCCGCTTTCCGAGATCTCATTCGGCGGCTTCCTGGTCAACCTGTTCCAGACCGCGCGTCGCTTTGATATGGAGATCCAGCCACAGCTGGTCCTGCTCGAGAAGACGCTGCTCAACATCGAGGGGTTAGGCCGGCAGCTGTATCCGCAGCTTGACCTCTGGACCACCGCCAAGCCCTTCATGGAGCGCTGGATGCGCGAGCAGGTTGGCCCAAGGATGCTTGCCCAGCGCCTGTGGCACACCTGGCCAGCGCTGGCTGAACGACTACCAGATCTACCCGTAGCAATGACGCGAATCATCGACCAGCTCGAACATCAGGCAGCACTCTATCCCGCTGGCGGTAACCAAGGCCTGACCAGCCTGACAACGCAGATCAAGACGAATCATGGCCGGACCACAGCGGTGCTTTCAGCACTCGCGCTGGCCGGCCTAGCAACGGCGTTGATCCTGATCCCGCCGGCGGCCACCGCTGCCATCCCACTGCTCGCACCCATCGCAGCATCAGTGCTACTGCTGACCAGCCTGATCATCCTCTGGCGCAATCTCATAGCGCCGCCTAAGGCGGAATAGTTGACTCAGGACGGCCGCTTACGCTTTTGGCCGGCCTTCTCCAACTCGTCGAGGTAGGTCTGCCAAAGCTCTGTTTGATTCTCGCCGAGCTTGTATAGGTACTCCCAAGAGTAAATGCCGGTATTGTGCTCGTCGTCGAAGAAGAGGCAGACAGCATAATTGCCGACCGGCTCGATTCGATCGATATTCACCTCCTCCTTGCCAATCTGGAGGACGCGCTGACCAGGCCCGTGGCCTTGGACCTCGGCCGAAGGTGAGTAGACGCGCAAGAACTCCACCGGCATGGTGAAGTGCTTGCCGTCGTCAAAGCTGATCTCCAGGACGCGCGAGCTACGATGTAGATTGAATTCGGTTGGGGTTGGCATGGGAACTCCTTGCTGTGAACCTTGGCCACCAACGGCGGCTTGCGTTCCAATGTGGGGCTTCGCACACCGATATCGAAGACGCAGTGTCGCTACAGGCAACAGCGGCGTCAGCCAACGCGGAGAGCAGCGCACCCCGGACGCGGAGCATCAACAGGGGTGCACTGCGCCACGCTGGCCTTGGATCGGGTGCATCAGCCCGGCGGATTCGGCTGGTCGGGCTGCGTCTAGAACCGCAGAGCCAGAACCTCAGAGGATGTACTGTGAAAGATCCTCGTCGGCGGCCAGCTCACCGAGGCTCTTGTCCACGTAGTTGGCGTCGATAGTGACGGTGACGCGATCCATCTCGGTGGCGTTGAAGGAGACGTCCTCGAGCAGGCGCTCCATCACCGTATGCAGGCGACGGGCACCGATGTTCTCGGTACGCTCGTTGACCTGATAGGCAATCTCGGCGATGCGCCGAATCCCATCCTCTGTGAACTCGATGGTCACGCCTTCCGTTGCCAATAGGGCCGAATACTGATCGGTGAGCGACTCATCGGGCTCGGTCAGGATGCGGATAAAATCATCCGAGGTCAGCGCTTGCAGCTCGACCCGGATCGGCAGCCGGCCCTGCAACTCCGGCACCAGATCTGAGGGCTTGGCCAGATGGAAGGCGCCCGAGGCGATGAAGAGGATATGATCGGTCTTCACCATCCCGTGCTTGGTCGAAACATTGCTGCCCTCCACCAACGGCAACAGATCGCGCTGCACGCCTTCGCGTGAGACATCGGCACCACCACTCTGTTCGGCGCGACGGGTGACCTTATCGATCTCATCGAGGAAGACGATACCGTTCTGCTCGACGTTGGTCATCGCCTTGAGCTTCATCTCCTCCTCGTTGATCAACTTGGCCGCCTCTTCATCGAGCAGCACCTTGCGCGCCTCGCTGATGCTCAGCTTGCGCCGCTTGGAGCGATTGGAGCCGAGATTCTTGAACAGCCCCTGCAGTTGATTGGTCATGTCTTCCATCCCGGGAGGCGCCATGATCTCAACCCCCATGGGCGCAAGGCTCACCTCGATCTCGATCTCACGCTCATCGAGCTCGCCGGCCTGCAGCTTCTGGCGAAACTTCTCGCGCGTGCCGGATGAGGCACCGCGACCACGGCTCTCCTCATCAAAGTCCGACGGCGGTGGCAGCAAGGCGTCGAGGATGCGCTCCTCAACGGCGCTCTCGGCGCGCTCGCGGTTGCCGAGCATCTGCTGCTCGCGCTCCATCTTGATCGCCATATCGGCAAGATCGCGAATGATCGATTCCACATCGCGGCCGACATAGCCAACCTCAGTGAACTTCGTCGCCTCGACCTTGATGAAGGGCGCATTCGCCAGACGCGCCAGTCGGCGCGCGATCTCGGTCTTCCCGACGCCTGTAGGGCCGATCATCAGGATGTTCTTGGGCGTGATCTCCGAGCGCATCGGCTCCGGGATCTGCGATCGACGCCAACGGTTGCGCAGCGCGATCGCCACCGCGCGTTTGGCCTGGTCCTGGCCGACGATGTGCTTGTCGAGCTCGGCGACGATGTGTCTCGGGGTAGTGGTATCGGACATAAGACAGGGAGATCGGGAAGACGCCTGCAGCGACTCAGCGCGCCGCGACGGGGTTATTGGTCAACGCGATGCAACATAGCGGCCGTTGAGACCGCCAGAGCTGCCGCGTGCTGGCGTGCCGCACTAATCGTCGGCAAGCTCCTCGAGCACTAGGTTCCTATTCGTATAGATACAAATGTCGGCGGCGATGCTAAGCGAGCGCTCCACGATCTCACGCGCATTGAGTTCGGTATTCTGTAGCAGCGCTCGCGCAGCCGAGGCCGCGAACGAGCCGCCCGAGCCGATCGCCATCAGGTTGTACTCGGGTTCTAGCACATCGCCGGTCCCGGTGATAATGAGCGATGCCTCATGATCCGCAACACAGAGCATCGCCTCCAGACGCCGAAGCATGCGGTCGGTCCGCCAGTCCTTCGCCAGCTCGACCGCTGAGCGGGTGAGATGGCCCTGATGTCGCTCAAGCTTGGCCTCAAAGCGCTCGAACAGCGTGAACGCATCAGCCGTCGCACCGGCGAAACCAGCAAGCACACGCTCTTTGTAGAGCCGACGTACCTTGCGCGCGTTCCCCTTGACAACAGTATTCCCTAAGGATACCTGGCCGTCTCCGCCGATGACGACATTGCGGCCGCGGCGTACCGATAGGATGGTTGTACCCTGCAATGGTTGCATATTGACTATTGACTCCTAGGCCGCAGTCAGCGCGGGAGATCAGAACGACCCATCAGCCACTCATCGACGGCACGCGCACACTGGCGACCCTCGCGGATCGCCCAGACCACCAACGACTGGCCGCGCCGCATATCACCGGCGGCGAAGACGCCGTCGACATTGGTGAAGTAGGCCTTGGCACCCTCAGTACTACCCTTGACGTTACCACGACCGTCAAGCTCTAGCCCGTTCGCCTCTTTGAGCTCCTCGAGCATGCCTTCGTGCACCGGGTGCACGAAGCCCATCGCCAGTAGCACCAGGTCGGCCTTGAGCTGGGCTTCAGAGCCTTCAACCTCGGACATCTGCCAGCGCCCGTTCTCATCTTTGTCCCAGCGCACCAGGACGTAATTGAGGGCCTTGACGTTGCCATCGGCATCGGACACGAACGACTTAGTGAGCACATTCCACATCCGCTCGCAGCCTTCCTCTTGCGAGGTCGAGGTGCGCAGCTTATTCGGCCACTCGGGCCAAGTCAGGCCCTTGTCTTCCTTCTCTGGCGGCTTATCGAGGATCTCGATCTGAGTGACCGACTGAGCGCCGTGCCGATTCGAGGTGCCGATGCAATCGGAGCCGGTATCACCACCGCCAATCACGATGACGTGCTTGTCATGGGCGGTGATGAAGTCCTCATCCGGCACGAACACGCCCTGCACGCGCTTGGAGTTGGCGCGCAGGAAGTCCATTGCGAAATGGATGCCATTGAAGCTGCGCCCGGGAACATCGAGATCGCGCGGCTTCTCCGAGCCACCGGAAAGGACGACCGCGTCGTAGTCCTCCATCAGCGTGGCGATCGGCAGATCGACACCAATGTGGCAATGGGTATGAAACTCAACGCCCTCGGCACGCATCTGGCTCATGCGCCGGTCGATCATGATCTTGGCCAGCTTGAAGTCTGGGATGCCATAGCGCAGCAGACCGCCAATCCGGTCTTCTTTCTCGTACAGCGACACCGTATGGCCAGCCCGTGCAAGCTGCTGGGCGCAGGCCAAGCCTGCTGGACCCGAGCCCACCACCGCGATGTCTAGGCTGCACCCGAACGGGTCGACCCTCGGG
>CAZEZH010000151.1:0-4727 GCA_964516305.1 uncultured Halochromatium sp.
TCGTCTCGCTGACCGTCGGCGTCAACCGTTTCTACTTCGTTCCGTTCATCTTCGGCGGCTTCCTGGTCCTGGGTCCGATCCTTTCGGTCGGATTGATGGCGATGGCCAAGCGTCGCGAATCGCCCAATGAAAAACCCACCGAGACGATTCGGCGCATCCTCGCGGCCAACAGCTCCGGCCTTTCGCTGATGGGCCTGTTCTTGCTGTTGGTCTTCATCAACTGGATCATGCTCTCGAACCTGCTCTTCGGCGGTGTCTATCATGAAGTGATGCCGACCTATGCGGAGGTACGCCCGCTGCCGGTGATGTTCGGACAGAGCTGGCCGTTCGCACTGGTGTTCGTTGGCATTGCACTGGTGTTGGCCGTGCTCGTGTTCCGGGTCACCGCGCTGTCGCTGCCGATGTTGGTCGATCAGCGCGTGGATGCCATCAATGCAGCGTTCGCAAGCTGGCGCGCCGTTAGCGATAACTGGCCGGCGATGACCCTCTGGGCGATCATCATCGCCGCGCTCGTGACAGTCGGCATTCTGACCTACTTCGTCGGCCTCATCATCGTCACCCCAGTGCTTGGCTATGCCAGCTGGCACGCCTATCGCGAGACCTTGATCCCGGAATCCAAGGAAGCCAGCGGGCCTGATACCCACATCTAAGCAGCGACAGTATGACAAGCCTGATCGGGGCGAGGAGCAGCGCATCCTCTTAGAGCTCGCGGTCGCGCTTGCGATCGGTCTGCTGTTCGGTCTAGAGCGCGGCTGGCACGGCGAGCAGGACGCCGATAGCAGAAAGCCAGCTGGCGTTCGGACCTTCGGCCTCATCGGCCTGCTCGGCGGCGTCGGTGGTGTGATCGCACAGACCCTCTCGCCGATCGTCCTCGGCCTCCTGTCGCTGGCGCTGGCTGCGGTCGCGCTTAGCAGCTACCACTTCCATGCCCGCGAGACGGAAGCAACCGGCAGCACCACCCTGATCGCTGAGCTGCTCGCGTTCGCGCTCGCCGCGCTCTCGACGCTAGGACATCAAGCCGAGGCTGCATCGGCCGCGGTCATCTCGACACTCCTTCTCGGCTTCAAGCCGCAATTGCATCGCTGGCTCGCTCGGCTCGAGCAAGCCGAGCTGCAAGCCACCCTCAAGCTGTTGTTGATCACCGTGGTCCTGCTGCCGGTCTTGCCAGACCAAGGCTATGGACCGGATCAGGCGCTCAACCCCTATGAGCTCTGGTGGCTGGTGGTCTTGATCGCGACGATCTCATACGTCGGCTATTTCGCGATCAAGGTGTTCGGGGCCAACGCCGGTGTGGCGCTCACTGGCCTCCTCGCCGGACTCGCCTCCTCGACCGCGCTGACGTTGCAGATGGCCCGCATCGCGCGTCATCAGCGCACACAGGCCAACCTGATCGCAACCGGCATCCTGATCGCGAACACCACGTTGTTTCCGCGCATCCTGGTCATCGTCGCACTGCTGAAGCCGAGTCTGGCGCTCGCCTTGGCGCCGCCCCTGATCGGCATGACGCTACTGAGCTTGCTGCCAATTCTCGCGTTCTGGCTCCGCCGCGGAGCGCCGCTCGAGGCCGGTGCGCTGCAGGTCAGCAACCCCCTCGCCCTGGGCCAGGCGCTGCGTTTCGGGCTGCTCTTGGCGGTGGTCATGCTGGTCGCGCGCATCGGCGCGGAGATCTTCGGTAGCGCGGGCTTGCTCGGCGTCGCCGCGGCCTCCGGTGTCGCCGACCTAAATGCAATCACGCTCTCGATTGCCCGCATGGAGCTGGAGCAGATCGGTCAGCGCACGGCGCTGATCGCCATCCTCATCGCATTGACCACCAACGCCCTGTTCAAGACCCTGCTCTGCGCAACGATCGCTGGTCCAAGGCTGGCCTGGCGCATTGGCCTCGCTCAGCGCCGCCCTGTTCGTCGGCTTCGCGATAGTGCTGTTCGGGCCAGACAGCGCAGAGTGGATCGATCGGCTTTCGCTGCCAACGGCTGACCTAACAGCGGACTAGCATCGAGGCTACGCATTAGACCATTGACTGATGACAGGATGGTGCTCGATCTCGAGAGGGCAGCGACAGCTGCCCTTGGAGAGGAGCCAGGACTTGTCAAGGTGTAGACACCTCAAGCTCAGCGTCCCAGGCCAGGCGTCGCTCGATGCGCTGGGCCAGCCGCCGATCCTCGTCGACAGCTGCCATACCGGCTTGGTGGCCCGAGCTTTTGCCGGGGCTCTGGCTCGGGCTTTGGCTGGGGCTCGGGCTGTCAGGCCCACTCGCCGTCGTCTCGGTCTGCGATAGCTCTTTTGCGTCAGCGGCCAGCGCTGGACCAAGATCGATACCGGCGAGCACAACGCCTAGGAGCAACGAGGCCGACCCTAGCAGCCGCCCCCGCCGCCCTTCCCGCAGCCTGTTGAGGTGCGGCGCCATCATCGCTGAACGTCGGGATTCTGATCGCCGAAGTCGCCATGGACATCAGCTTCGTCGCTATAGGGTTCCGGCTGATTCTCGACATCCGGCGTCAGCGGCTCGTTGCCCTCAACGACCTCCTCGGGATAGACCGCCGAGCCAGAAGGGTCCGCTGCCACATCGCGATCCTCGACGTCTTGCTCGCCCTTCTTTTGCAAGCGGTTGCCACGGTCGTCGATTAGATCAGGGTTTTCCTCAGCAAATCCTTGGTACTTCTCGGCAGCCTGCTCACCGATCGGCTCGTCGCCGAGTGCGTTGCTGGCGGCGAGCAGGATCGAGGTGGCGACTGAGAGCGAAAAGAAAGGCTTTAAACGTTTCATTAGAAACCTCCTGGTTTTAGAGCATTTGCATATCAAACCGCCCGCGGCGACACAGCAGCGAACGGGCTGATTAATCTAGAAGGCAAGCAATGCGCCAGGTTTGGTGAATGCTGACAAAACCCTGCTTGCAAGGAGGCGCTCGCAACGAACAGGCTGAACGCCGACGAGATCGGCAACCACTGCAGCCGGCTCAAATCACCCAGCATGTTGGCAAATGCACCGACCCTGGGTGTCTGAATCGGGCTGAGCGCGGATTTGCCGCCGCTCTCACAAGGCGTCTATACCAAACAGATTGCGCATACCGACATCCGCACAGCGACAACTGGTATGCAACCTGCCTGCGCAGATCAATAGGAACCGCTCCTCATTCCAATCATCAGCCCAGTCATCAGCCAACCGCGCGGAGCACAGCTCGGGGAAGACCAAGGGCGAGACAGGAGCGAGCGGCGAAGACAACCATCCACGAGGCTGCACTATGTATCGACGCGCACTGATCACTGCCCTTTCGATGACAACCCTCTCAATGACAACCGCCTTTGCCAATGCGGGCACCGTCGCCCCTGATGACTGCCAATTCAAGCGCGACGCAGTGCCTGGCATGTCCGCGACCATGGCCTGCTATGAGGCCCTTGATCGCAATGGCGATGGTGCACTCGCGCCCGACGAGGCCGCCGCCTTGCCCCGTCTTCAAGGTCGCTTCAGCACCCTCGACCGTGACGACAACGGTCTGCTGAGTCCCGATGAATTCCAGGCTGAGATGACGACCCCAGCGCAGCGCGCTGGCGGCAAGGGCGTCTAAGGCCAAGGGGGACGCACGCTGGCGCCTGATCCAGGCTCTGGCGGCAGCGGCTCAAAGACGCCGCACTATGGCATAAGCGTTGCAGCACCCCCTTGTGCAAAGCCAGCTTTGCAGACCCGGCAGCGCCGCTGCTCGTCAATGCGGAAGAACCGCTTGTGCCCCTTGACCCGCGGTCCCTGTCGTCAAACGTCACAGGAGCTTCAATGCACCAGCCAGCATTCAACCACTGCATCGTCACCGATCTACCCGCAAGCTTGAGCTTCGACAACGGGCAGGACCTTGATGGAATGGCGATCAACCTGAGTCGCTCTGGTGTACTGATGCGAGCCCAAAGACGCTGTCCGAAGGCAAGGTCCGGAACCCTGAGACTGCAAACCGGTGACAACCGTCATCTGCACTTGCCAGTCACTGTGGTCCATGCGGGTAACCGGCTGGTGGGCCTAATGCTCGGTGCACTGGATGAGACCTCCAGCGCAGAGATCGAGCGCCTGCTCAGCGCCAAGTCTGCAGATAATACGAGTCGACCATTGGGCCATAAGCACCCTGAGCGGCGCAAAGCAACCGTCAGCCTGAATCCGTAGCCCAGAATCTTTAACCCAGAAACCATCCCAGATCAGGGCAGCCAATCCACTCATCATCACCCACGGAGATCATTGAATGAAGACCCATACCCCCACCCTTACGCTGATTGCCATTGCCACCTCCGCCACCTTGCTCTGGGGCTGCGACAACCCATCAGAGCCCGTTGAGCCAAACCCTGAGCTCAGCGAGCAAGCTGGCGAGACCGTTGAAGAGTCCGTGGAAGCGACGCAGGAAACCGCCGCCGAAGCGGCTGAGGCAACAAAAGAGGCTGCCCGCAAGGCAGCCGAGCAGACACAGGAAACGGTCGAAGAGACCGGCGATCGCATCGAGTCCGCAACGGATTGATTTGTCGCGGACTTCCCATGCGCACAGCATCAGCCCGCGCCTGCTGCTTGGCCGGCGCGGGCTGGGTTTTCAGTTCATCCAGGGCTCAACGGAGGGGCGTCTCAAACAGCCGCTCCGGCAGATGAGCCCGCACGCCTTCAGCATCGTCGCGCGTCAAGTCCTTGTCGATCTCGAGCACGACCTGGCGCGCCGTCTCATCCGGCAGACTCTTGCGCAGCAAGCCAAGAAAGGCCGGCGG
>CAZEZH010000151.1:4827-6875 GCA_964516305.1 uncultured Halochromatium sp.
GTCGTCGCCGAGATCACCACCGGCCTCTGGACGGTGACGATGACATCGTTGATGTCTTCCTCATCGACGGCCGATGCATAGAAGTAGGTGTCGATATTTTCGACATAGACGCTGCTGGCCTCGAGCGTCCGCGCCTCAAACAGATCATCATCGATGCGGCCGTTGACGGTGACCTTATCCCCGCTGACCAGCTTATAGCCGTCGGCATCGCGATCGCCGTCATCCATTTCGACCGTCATGACGCCTTCGCCGTAGTCCAGTACAAAGGCGTCGTTGGTCACGCTCTCGACCGTTCCGCTGACGCTAATCCAGCTGTCATCAGGCTCGGTCATTGGGTCTTCAGCCCAGACCGCTGTTGCGCCTGTCAACGCCAGTGCCAGTGCAGAGCTCGCCATCATCTTGGTATCAAATCGCATAGGAATCTCCGTTGGTTGAATCGACTGATCAAGGCAAGTCAGTCAGCGCCAACCTAGGCACGCTGACTCACTCGCAGCTTGTTTCGAGCGGCCGAATCGCGCGATCGGCCTGCCCCCATTAGTCAGAGCAACAGCGATGCCAAGTCGTCGCTAGCCGTTGTCATGCGCCATCGCCAAGCTCCCAACTCAGGCGCCCAACTCAGGCGCCGAGCCCAAGCGCTGCCGAGGGCGCGGGCGTTGCTCCTTGCTCCCAACGCTCGCGCTCACGGCAGCGGCGATCCCTAGCCAGCCCATGGCAAGCTCCAGCTCCAGGTTGCGATTTCACCCGATCGCGGTCGATTTGCCCCGTTCCACGTTAGGACTGCGTTGGCGCCATGCCTCATCGGCCCTCAATCACCGTTTCAGCGCCTGCATGCTTCGATTCCGGAATGCCTTGTGCTTATTGAACCAGTGCTTGTTGAACGGGACCAGTTGAGCTGGACCCTCAACCGGTGACGACCCTTTGCAATGAAACCGAGGCGCCCCCTTATGACCCAACAGACTGAACAGCTTGAGGCCGTGCGCAAGGCCTGGCACAACGACCCGGACATTGGCGAGCTGGCCAACCGTCTGCATCTCATCCCGCGAGAGACCGAGCCGGCCTGCCAGTGGCGCGTTGTCGGCGAAGTCCCCTCGATTGCCGCACGACGCAAAGCCACGCAACTCGCACGCGAAGCGCTCGCGACAGCTGACGTCGAGGATGACGTCTTGCTCGAGCCGGCGATCCGCGAGTCCGATGAAGCGCTGGCGGCCGAGGTACGGAGGACGCTGCGCGCTGAGCCCTTACTGGCGGAGGTGCGCGTCATCGAATCCGGGGACCGGCCACCAGTGCTTGCGCAGCCCTGGATCGGGGTCATCGCGAGCACCGGCATCATCCACTTGGGCGGATGGGTGCCTGAGCTGTCGCTGGCAGCGTTGGCTGAAGGCGTGGCCTGGGAAACGGGTGCCTGCCGTGACGTGCGTAACCTGATCAGCTATCAGCCCCTGAATGAGAACCCGGACGAAGCCATTGCTGAAGCGGCGACCACCCTGATGCGTGAGCATCCACGTCTTGGCGATCAACCGATTCATGTCGAAATCAAGCTCGGCGAAGCGACCCTCAGCGGGACCGTGAGCGATGATAAGAAGTGGCAGCTCGCCGAATCGCTGTGCTGGTTTGCACCCCATGTCCGCGCCGTCGACAACCAGCTCGAGATCTCGGGCGAGCTGACCTGAATTCGATAACACCCGTGCTGCCTGCATGCAGATTCTGCCGAACAGCGTCGTTGTCGCGCCGGCGAACAGATTCGTTCAGTGGCGTCCTCTGCCTGTTTCTCAGTGAAACATGACAAACCTCAAAGGTCCCAGCTGGGGGAATTGACCCTGCTAGCGGTTGATTTGAACCGCCTGTTTAACGCCATGCCCGTCGACGACTCACAAACTGTCGAACTGTCGCGCTAGGTGGCCTGGATTGCCAATTGCAAGGAAGAAGATTCCTCGTTCGAGCGCTACCGCGGCTCGGATACGATGTCAATTTATCGACGATGGAGTCATCGCCATGATCCAGCTCTCCCTGCAGCCCATCCTCGCCCTCGTCGCCGGCATTCTGATCCT
>CAZEZH010000152.1:0-6840 GCA_964516305.1 uncultured Halochromatium sp.
AGGAATTCACCAAGGCCCTCAAGCCCGATATGGTCGGCTCCGGGATCAAGGAGAAGTACATCTTCCAGAAGATGGGTATCCCCTTCCGGCAGATGCACTCCTGGGATTACTCAGGTCCATATCACGGCTACGACGGCTTCGCCATCTTCGCCCGCGATATGGACATGACGATCAACAATCCCTGCTGGAACAGCATGCAGGCGCCTTGGCTCAAGCCCGCCGCGGGCGAGAGCGAAGCCCCCATGGCTGCTAGCGCTTGATCGCGAGACCTTAGGCTCAGTGCCAAGGCGGGTGGGGCACTCACGCCCGGCGGACGCCGTGAATCCATCCTTGGAGGCTCGGCAATCGCCATCCAGGCGATTGACGCCGCCGGACCTGAGCACCCCACCCGCCACCAACACCCGCCTAAGGGCAATCACTGAATCGTTGTACCTCTTTCAATGCCGTCAGTTCGCAGATAAGCGGCGCGGCAGGAGCACTCTGATGACCCAGACCGTCGACAAGATCAAACCCGGCTATCCGCTGTTCCTCGACGAGGACTACAAGGCTAGCATCACCAACAAGCGCGAGCTTTCCGAAGAACGCGTCGATCAGGCCAAGCTCGACGAGGTCTTCGAATGGACCACGACCAAGGAATACCAAGACCTTAACTTTGCACGTGAGTCCCTGACCGTCAACCCGGCCAAGGCCTGCCAGCCGCTCGGTGCCGTGCTCTGCGCGCTCGGCTTCGAGAAGACCCTGCCCTACGTGCATGGCTCGCAAGGCTGCGTCGCCTACTTCCGAACCTACTTCAACCGCCACTTCAAGGAGCCTGTCGCCTGTGTCTCCGACTCGATGACCGAGGACGCGGCGGTGTTCGGCGGCCAGAAGAACATGTACGACGGCCTCGAGAACGCCAAGGCCCTGTACAAGCCGGAGATGATCGCGGTCTCCACCACCTGCATGGCCGAGGTCATTGGTGACGACCTCAACGCCTTCATCGGCAATGCCAAGAAAGAAGGCCACATCCCGGCCGAGTTCCCGACACCGTTCGCGCACACCCCGAGCTTTGTCGGCAGCCATACCACCGGCTGGGACAACATGTTTGAAGGCACCATTCGCTACCTCACCATCAACCAGATGGAGGGCAAGGAGGTCGGCAGCAACGGCAAGATCAACATCGTGCCGGGCTTCGAGACCTATCTAGGCAATTTCCGCGTCATGCACCGGATGATGCAGGAGATGGGCGTCGACTACTCGCTGCTCAGCGACCCCACCGACGTACTGGATACGCCCGCCGACGGCGAGTACCGGATGTACGACGGCGGCACCAAGATCGATGATGTTAAGGATGCCCCGAACGCTATCGACACCCTGCTGCTGCAGCCCTGGCAGTTGCCGAAGACCAAGAAGTACATCGACACCGTCTGGCATCAGCCGGCGACGAAGATCGACATCCCGATGGGCCTGGAGTGGACCGACGACTTCCTGATGAAGGTCTCGGAGATCACCGGCAAGGAGATCCCGGCCTCGTTGGCCAAGGAACGTGGACGCCTAGTCGACATGATGACCGACAGCCATCAGTGGCTGCACGGCAAGAGCTTTGCGCTCTACGGCGATGCCGACTTCGTCATGGGCCTGACCAAGTTCCTGCTCGAACTCGGCGCCGAGCCGAAGCACATCCTCTGCAACCATGCCAACAAGCGCTGGAAGAAGGCGATGGAGGCAATGCTGGCCGACTCGCCCTATGGTCAGAACTCGACCGTCTACATGAGCAAGGACCTCTGGCATCTGCGCTCGCTCTGCTTCACCGACAAGCCGGACTTCCTGATCGGTAACAGCTACGGCAAGTTCATCCAGCGCGACACGCTGAAAAAGGGCAAGGAGCATGAGGTCCCTCTGCTCCGGATCGGCTTCCCGATCTTCGACCGGCATCACCTGCATCGGATGACCACGCTGGGCTATGAGGGCGCAATGTACATACTGACCACCCTGGTCAACGGCGTGCTCGAGCAGCTAGACCGCGAGACCAACGAGATGGGCGTCACCGACTTCGGTTACGACCTGGTCCGATAACAGCGAAGGTGGCTTTCGGCCCGACGAGCGGCTTCCTCCTCTTGTCGGGCCGGGGTGGGACTGTCTGCAGGCTCAGGCGGCATGGAACGCCTACTCAGTGCCAAAGATCCCGTCGGGGTCCTGGTGTACCCGGTCAGCGGAAGCCGTGAATCCGTCCTTGGAGGCTCGGCGATCGCCATCCGGGCGATCGACGCCGCTGACCGGGGCACCAGGACCACGACTGGCGCCTCAGGAACACCGGACAGCAGAGGACGTGAATCCAGTCCCTGGTGGCCCGGCGACCGGCATGCGGGCGGTCGACACCACTGAGTCACAAGCACCGCCGACTAGCCAAAATAAAGAGATAGCACAAGATGCCCAACGTGATGATCCGAAAGAACGACAGCGGTGGACTGCTGTTCTATGTCGCCAAGAAGGACATGGAAGAGACCATCGCCAGCGTTGAGACCGACACCAGCGACGCCTGGGGTGGCGCCGTTGAGCTGACCGATGGCTCGCGCTGGTACATCGACCCAGTCAGCCCACCGCCCAGCTTCCCAACCACCCTGCGCTTCAAGCGCGCCGAGACCTGAGCGAGTCACCGAAGTCAGCAAACCTGCTACTGGAGCGACGCCCCAATCCAGTTCCCGCGGCAATGCATGATCAACATCCGACATAGCCGCCATCACAACGCCCCAACCCGGAGGTACACCATGGCCTTGCAAATCATCCGCGACCTCTGCACCGCCTGCGGCGACTGCGTATCCGTCTGCCCGACCGACAGCATTACGGCCTTCAAAGGCACTTACAAGATCGACGTCAACACCTGCACCGAGTGCGACGACGCCGATCCGCAGTGCGTTGATGTCTGCATGGAAGACGACTGCATCGTCCCCGCCTAAGAAGGGTCGAGCGAAAAGCGCAAGCGACTCAAGGCTGTCCATGAACGACCAGCAAACGTCGCCGGACGTCCGCAAACAGCCAAAACGCGAGCAGAGTCTGTCGGGTGGCGCCCGCCGGGGGCGTGCGCAGCAAGGATGCTGCGCTCGAGCCTCCAAGGACGGATTCACGGCGTCCCCCGGCGGGCGCTACCCGGCAGACTCTGCCTGCACCGAGCCCGCAGTCTCGGCCACCACCAACGCCAAAAAAGGAGCCACCGATGACCCAACCGAGCTTATCCGACGAGATCGCGCTGCGCATCGGCCTCGCCGCGCGCACCCTCCCAGACACCGACATCGCCCGGCTCCTTCGCGTGCTCGCCGACGCCGTTGGCCTCCCACCAACCGCCGCCAACCTCGACAAACTCACCGTCAAAGCGCTCAAACAGGCCGCCGACGGCGAGTTCTCTGACATCGACAGCGCCTCCCTCAAAGAGGCCCTAGCCCGTCTCAAAGGCCAAGGCAGTACCGACATCGAGCCCGCACCCGAGCCCGAGTCCTACGCCGACGGCGAGCTACCCAACTCGATCCGCGTCGCCTGCGCCTCCAACGGCGGCGAGCTGCTCGACGGCCACTTCGGCTCCTGCCAGCGCTTTCTGGTCTATCAAGTTTCCGCCGACAGCTACAAGCTCATCGACTGCCGCGACATCGACCCCAGCGCTGGCGAGCTGCAAGACGACAAGAACAGCTATCGCGCCTCACTAATCGCCGACTGCCAAGTCCTCTACGTCGCCTCCATCGGCGGCCCGGCCGCAGCCAAGGTCGTCAAGCGAGACATCCACCCGATCAAGCGTCCGCAGATGGGCAACGCCCGCGAGCACATCGCCGAGCTCTCGCAGACGCTCGCCGCGAAAACGCCACCCTGGCTCGCCAAGATCATGGGCACCGCAACCGAAGACCGAGTCCACTTCGAGCGATCCGCTGAAGAGGCATCATGATCACCACAACCTTTCTCGATCAGATCGAGACCATCGTCAGCCGCGCCGGCCTCAGCGCCGACTCGGTCGCGGCCCTGCGCGACGCCTTCCCAGACCACCACTTCACCCACTGTCTCGATGACGACATCAGTGCCGGCATCGAGCCTGTGCGCGAATCCGACGGCTTCAACCTCTACCTGATCGACGCCAGCGAGCACTGCCTACGCTTCACCCGCGACCTCGACAGTGCCACCGGACTCGTCCTCGCCGAGGTCAGCGACGAGGAGTGAGTCTGCAACGGGTGCAACAGGGATCAGCCGCGATGACAATCGCCACCCGTGTCCGCAAGCTGGGGCTGATCAAGCGAGTCAAGGCTCAATCACGGGCAAGCGCCCGAGCAGTTGATCCCATCGGATGACAACATCCTCAAGCACCCCGACCCGAGTCTCGCCGCCAAGCTCCAGCACATCGGGTTTGCCATAGCGCCCCTGCTCCAGCCGGTAGATGGTCAGCACCCGGTCGATCGGATGCACCAGCCAGTACTCGCGCACGCCAGCACGCTCATAGAGCCGCAGCTTGCGCACCTGATCATGACTCGCGGTACCAGGCGACAGCACCTCGATGGCTAGGTCCGGCGCCCCACGTATCCCGCGCCGATCGGTCTTCGACGCATCGCAGACCACCAGCACATCTGGCTGCACCACCGTATCGATCGCCTCGTCCGCTTCGTCTCCTTTCGGCAGCCGCACATCGACCGGCGAGACGTAGGCGCGACAAGGTTTGTCGAGCAATGCATTGGCCAGCTGCCGAAACACCTCCCCAACAACATCCTGATGGTCCAACGTCGGCGCCGGTGCCATCAGATAGGCGACGCCATCGATCAGCTCATAGCGCACATCATCCGGCCAGGTCAGATACTCGCCATAGGTATGGTAGTCAGTATCCCGCTGCGGTAATCCCATCCGTCTCTCCGTTGCGATGATGAATCGTTCGTCGGTTGTCTCCAATCGCATCGGCCAGATTCGGCGCCGATGCGAGCCAGAATCCCGCGCACAAGCATACCACCGCATTCACATCCCAACGGAACGCGCTCGGGCTGCACAGGTCCGCACGTTGCGCAGGCGACAATCTCTCTGTCATAAGCCCGACATTGGCGGTACCGCTCTCATCCTCAATATCCTTTATGATCAGAGCTTTAGCAGTCCCTCCCGCACTAGGCCTGAGATTTGCTTGACGACATGCCAATGCGGATTCTCAATCGCACCGCTTGGCGCCCGATCAGCGCCAGCAGCCGCCTTCAACTCGAGCCTGGAGCCAGACCATGTGGGACTATTCTGACACCGTCAAAGAGCACTTCTTCAACCCGCGCAATGCCGGTGCGGTCGCTGACTCCAATGCGATCGGCGAGGTTGGGTCCCTGTCCTGCGGTGATGCGCTGCGCCTGACCCTCAAGGTCGATCCAGAGAACGAGACCATCCTCGACGCTGGCTTCCAGACCTTCGGCTGCGGCTCGGCGATCGCCTCCAGCTCGGCGCTGACCGAGATCATCAAGGGCATGACCCTCGATCAAGCCCTCAAGGTCAGCAACCAGGATATCGCCGACTATCTCGACGGTCTGCCGCCAGAGAAGATGCACTGCTCGGTGATGGGTCGCGAGGCATTGCAATCGGCGGTCGCCAACTATCGCGGCGAGGCCTGGAGCGACGATCACGCAGAAGGCGCGATGATCTGCAAATGCTTCGCCGTCGACGAGCTGCTGATCGAAGAGACCATCCGTGCAAACAATCTCAGCAGTGTTGAAGAGGTGTCGAACTACACCAAGGCCGGAGGCGGCTGCTCGGCCTGCCATGAAGGCATCGAGGAGGTGCTCGCCCGCGTGTTGGCCGATCAGGGACGGAGCTTCCGGCCTTCGGTGCCACCGGCACAGGCACCAGAGTGGCAGCGCGTTGCCGTTGGCATGCCACTGATGCCGACGCGCCCGCAGCCCGCTGCAGCCGCTGACCAGCCGCAGCCAGCCTCAGCCGTTGCCGTCTCCACGCCGATAGCCAGTGCGTCGCCCCCAGCGCCCTCCACAAGCGCTGAGCGCGCCGCGGCGAGTTCCACACCCGCTGCCGCCGCATCAGGCGCGAGCGCATCGAACAAGCCCGAGTCAGGGACAACAGCCCGCCCCAAGCTGAGCAACCTCGCCCGCATACGCCGCATCGAGCAGACCATCGACGCAATCCGCCCGAATCTGCAGCGCGACCATGGCGATGTCGAGCTGATCGACGTCGACGGCAAGAACGTGTTCGTCAAGATGGTCGGTGCCTGTTCCGGCTGCCAGCTCGCTTCGGTCACGCTCGAGGGGATTCAAGAGCGCATCTGCGAGGACCTCGGCGAGCTAGTTCGGGTGCTGCCGGCTCAGGCGATGGGCAGAGCAGCGGCACAGCGCGCCTGAGCGGCACAATGAACACCATGAGCGCAACCAGCATGTCCAGCAAGCAAATCCCCAACGGCATCTATCTCGACAACAACGCCACGACCATGGTCGCACCCGAAGTTGTCGAGGCCATGCTGCCCTACTTCAGCGAGCAGTTTGGCAATGCTTCTTCAATGCACCAGTTCGGCGATCGCGTCGGGCGCGCCATCAAGACCGCGCGCCAGCAGGTGCAGGCCCTGCTCGGCGCCGAACTCGACTCGGAGATCGTCTTTACCTCCTGCGGCACCGAGTCCGATTCGACCGCCATCCTCTCAGCGATCAAGGCCCAGCCGGAGCGCCGCGAGATCATCACCACGGTGGTTGAGCATCCAGCGGTCCTCAGCCTTTGCGAGCATCTTGAGAAAGACGGCTACATCGTTCACAGCCTCAAGGTCGACGGGCAGGGACGGCTCGATCTCGCGCACTACCAATCCCTGCTCAGCGAGCGCGTCGCTATTGTCTCGGTGATGTGGGCCAACAACGAGACCGGCAC
>CAZEZH010000153.1:0-6757 GCA_964516305.1 uncultured Halochromatium sp.
TTATCACCGATGACGACGCGATGGGGGATGCCGATCAGTTCCATGTCGGCGAACATGAAGCCGGGGCGGGCGTCGCGATCGTCGAGCAGGACCTCGATGCCGACGGCCTTCAGCCGCGCATAGAGGTCGTCGATGGCCTCGCGCACGCGGAATGACTTACTGAGCTTCATCGGCAGCAGCGCGACCTCGAAGGGCGCAATGTTGGCCGGCCAGTAGATCCCACGCTCATCGTGATGCTGCTCGATTGCGGCGGCGACCACGCGCGAGACGCCGATGCCGTAGCAGCCCATGGTCATGGTCACGGCCTTGCCGGACTCATCGAGCACCACGGCCTTCATCGCCTCGCTATATTTGCGCCCGAGTTGGAAGATGTGGCCAACCTCGATGCCGCGCGCGATGGTGAGCTGACCTTGACCGTCTGGGCTGGGGTCGCCCTCGATCACGCTGCGCAAATCAGCGACCTCGGGCAGCGCGAGATCCCGGCCCCAGTTGAGCCCGAACCAATGCTTGCCGTCTTGATTGGCGCCGGCACTGAAGTCGACGCTGACGGCGGCGCTACGATCGACGATGCAGGGGATCGGCAGATCCTTAGGCCCCAGCGAGCCGGGACCGGCGCCGATCGCCGCGCGGATCTCGTCTTCGGTGGCCATGCGCAGCGGGCTGGCGACCTGTGGCAACTTCTCGGCCTTGATCGGATTCAGCTCGTGATCGCCGCGCACCAAGAGCGCAGTCAAGCCCTGCTCCTCTCCCGTTTCGGGGTCTGCACCGGCGACCACCAGGGTCTTGACGGTGCGCTCGATCGGCTGGCCGAAGCCCTCGACCAGATCGTCGATGGTCTTGGCATCGGGGGTGTCGACGAGGCGCAGCCCCTCGCTCGGCGCTGGTGCCGCATCAGCGGGTGCCAGGGCCTCCGCCAGCTCGACGTTGGCGGCATAGCCACTCTCGGTGGAAAAGGCGATAGCGTCCTCGCCGGAGTCGGCCAGGACGTGGAACTCGTGCGATGCGTTGCCGCCGATCGAGCCGGTATCGGCCTGCACGGCGCGGAAGTCGAGCCCACAACGCTTGAAGATGCGGCTATAGGTCTCGTACATCACCGCATAGGTATCAGCCAGCGAGTCTTGATTCGTGTGGAAGGAGTAGGCGTCCTTCATCAGGAACTCGCGCGCGCGCATGACGCCGAAGCGGGGGCGGATCTCGTCGCGGAACTTGGTTTGGATCTGATAGTAATTGATCGGCAGCTGCTTATAGCTGCGCAGCTCGTTGCGCGCCAGCTCGGTGATGATCTCCTCATGGGTCGGGCCAAAGCAGAATTCGCGTTGATGCCGGTCTTTCAGTCGCAACAGCTCTGGGCCGTATTGTTCCCAACGTCCCGATTCCTGCCAGAGTTCGGCCGGTTGAACTGCCGGCATCGAGACCTCAAGCGCACCGGCGCGGTCCATCTCCTCGCGCACGATGCGCTCGACCTTGCCCAGTACTCTAAGGCCCAGCGGCAACCAGGCGTAGAGACCCGCCGCGAGCTTGCGGATCATGCCGGCTCGCAGCATCAGCTGATGGCTGGCGATCTCGGCGTCGGCCGGAGTCTCCTTGACGGTGTTCAGCGGAAATTCTGAGGTACGCATGGGCGGCGGGACTCTGGAGCAAAGCGCCGAAGTCTATCGGCGCCGCAGGGGTTGGACAACAGCCGCGACCAAGCAACTGGTCCGGCGGTAAGCATCAGCAGTCTTGATCAACGACCCGAAGCAGCGATGGTAGGGACCGACCGAGACCGCCTTCTTCAGGTCGAGTATCAAGTGTGCAGCATCAGCTGCTGAAGGCCTGCTCTAAGGATTTGAGATCCATCGCATTGAGATAGGCCTCTAGGATCTCGGCATCGGCGCCTTGCCGGCCCTCGAGCTGGAGAAGGATGCTGTTGCCGATGATCAGCGAGAGCTTGGTCGCACCGTTCTCCTGCGGCTCGAGCAGCCCGCGATAGCCCTTATGCTCATAGGCACCGAGACCATCGGCACCCTGGGTGAACAGCGGGGTCTGCATGAGACCGCTGATAAAGCCTAAGAAGGGTGAATTGGCGCTGATGGTCATGACCAGCTCGGCGCCGGTCTCGGTTTGTCGGTAGCTGCGGGTCAGTACCTTGCCGGTCAGGGCCGCCATGAAGCCGGTCGCCTCGGTGCCGGCGTCATCGGCGCTCCAACCAGGTAATGGTTCCGGAAACAGTTGCAGCTGCTTTTCGGTCTGCTGCTGCTGGATCTGGATGATGGCGACGTTCAGCGCTTCAGTGGCGACACCCGGCTCGCCGGCCAGGTAGGCGCGGCGTGCTGTATCGATCTGATCGAGCACCGTGTCGGCTAGTGCGCCGATTGGCGAGAAAATCGTGCAGGCAATCAGGATGAACACCTGGCTGGCGGTAAGAACCGGTGAACGAGCGTGCATAGGCAGGCCTCCGTTTGTTGTCCGAGTACTCGATTGTCCCATCAGTACATATGCTGTCCGCCATTGACGGAGAGCGTCGTCCCAGTGACGAAGCTGGCCTCATCGGCGACCAGAAACAGCACCGCGCGGGCGATGTCTTCAGGCTTGCCGAGGCGCCCGACAGGGATGCGAGCGATGATCTTCTCGAGCACGTTGGCCGGCACCGCGCGCACCATCTCAGTATCGACATAGCCAGGGGCGACGGCGTTCACGGTGACGCCCTTGGCGGCGCCCTCTTGGGCTAAGGCCTTGGTAAACCCATGGATACCAGACTTGGCTGCGGCGTAGTTGACCTGGCCATATTGGCCGGCCTGGCCGTTGATGGAGCCGATGTTGACGATGCGACCGAATTGACGCTCGCGCATACCATCGATCACCGAGCGGGCGCAGTTGAAACAAGAGCCCAGATTGGTATCGATGACCTGCTGCCATTGATCAGGGCGCATCTTGTGCAGGGTGCCATCACGGGTGATGCCGGCGTTGTTGACCAGCACATCGACGGTGCCAATGTCCTGCTCGATGTGCTTGATGCCGTCGGCAACGGCGTCAAAATCGGCGACATCGAACTTATAGGCCGGGATGCCGGTGCGCTCGGTGAAGGCCCTCGCGGCCTGGTCATTGCCGCCGTAATTGGCTGCGACCTGGTAGCCGGCCTCTTTGAGGGCGATAGATATCGCCTCGCCAATGCCGCGGGTGCCGCCGGTGACTAATGCTGTTCTCGCCATCTTGCTGTCGCTCCTCTTCTGGTGGTTGGTTGTTCTATGCCGAGATCAACATGGTACCGCAGACGGTGGCAGCGTTTCGCTGCGACGCGGTGGTCGCGTCAGGCTAGAATGGAGAGAGAATAAAGAGACAAGCGTGGAGGAGTTGCTGCCTTGAGAGACCGCTTTTTCGCGATCATCGTGTCGCTTCTGGTTTGGAGCCTGGCTGGGGCGCTATTCGGCGGCCTGTTCATCGGTTTGCATGAGGTGCTGGCCTTGCTCGGCCTCAGTGGTTGGCAGCCGTTGGTGGTCGGGGCCGTCACTGCTGCGATGACCACCGCAGCCTTTTACAGCGCGATGCCGCTGGCCTTGGTGGGTGCCACAGCCGGCGTTTTGGCGTCGATTGGCTATCTGGTGATCTCCGGACAGACCATCAGTTTGGCCATGATTTCACTGGTCGCGGCCGGGAGCGGCCTTGCCGCTGGGGCCTTTTTTGCTTGGACCGGACGGCAGAATGCACGCCCGCTGGCGGAGACGCTGACCGGGATGCTTGCGGGTTTTGGGGCTGGTTTGGCAATGGTCTTGGTCATGACAACGATGGATTTCGTCGTTGGACCCTTTGTGATGGCGGCTGGAGTCGTTGCGATCGTCGGCACGCTCTTTCAGCTCAACGAGCACTGGATTGTGCAAGCCTGCCACGGCTGGTTGCCGGATAGCCTAGCGGCGCCGCTGGTCGCAGGGTTGATCGCTTCGGTGGTTGGCGCTGCGGTCTGGCTGATGGCCGGAATGACGACGCCGATGCTGTTTGGCGGCGAGCGCTCGGTGATCGATCAGGTCTTGCGCGAGGTCCCCACAGGCGCGCTTGGGGGAATGCTCGGCGGCGCTGCTACCGGCCTCATCCTCGAGCTGATGGGCTTCCGGCTTGAGGATCACGACGTTGTCTAGCGGCTCCGGGCCTTGATCGGCCGGGGCAGTCTCGCCCGATCAGGGCACCAGATCGACCTTGCCGTTGCCTCCTGGCCTGGTTACAGGTCTGTTCATCGGCCCGGTCATCTTGGCGCTCGGCTACGAGCTTTTCCTGGTTTGGATTCGAATGCCCGAGCAGGCACCTGGATAGCGATCGCCGCCCACCGGTCAGGCCGAAGGTGGCGATCGCTCAACGGGCGATTACAGATTGGCTAGACCATCACGCCCGGCGAGAAGCTATAGCTGTCGATGATGTTGACGTAGTTGGCGCGCTCGAACTGGGCTGGGTCTGGCACCGTCAAGGCGCTGACACGACCACGAATATCGGCGATCGACTCGAAACTCTGCTCCTCCATCCAGTGCGTGATGCCGTCGAGGATGCGCGTGACCTGCGGGGCGCCGTTCTTCAGCAGCGTGCTGCACAGATGGACCGCATCGGTGCCGGCGAGTAGCAACTTGATGGCATCCTCGGCGGTATGGATGCCACCGGTGGCGCCGAGCGAGAGGCCATCGATGCGACCGTAGAGGATCGCGATCCAGCGCATCGCCAGCAGGGCCTCGGCCGAGGTCGAGGGATGCAGGCTCGGCTGCAACCGCAGGCTGTCGATATTGATATCGGGCTGATAGAAGCGGTTGAACAGCGACACGCCATCGGCGCCGGCCTCGGCCAGACGCCGGACCATGCTGCCGACCGAGCTGAAGCTCGGCGAGAGCTTCATATTGATCGGGATGCTGATCTGATTCTTGAGCAGACGCAGGATCTCGAGATAGCGCTCCTCGACCTGGCTGCCATCCAGGTTGATATCAGCGGCGACATAGTAGACGTTGAGTTCAAGTGCATCGGCGCCGGCCTGCTCGAGTTCCTTGGCGTGCTCGATCCAGCCGCCCGGTGTAACGCCATTGAGACTGGCAATGATCGGGATATCGAGGGCCTCTTTGAGCTTGCGAACATTATCCAGGTAGTTATCGAGCCCGGTACTGAAGTCGTTCCAGTCTGGGATAAAACCCTCGCCGATCTCGGCGAAGCCGGTGTCCTGTTGATGCAGGAACCGATTCATGGTCTCGGTCTCGGTGGTGACGGCCTCCTCGAACAGCGAGTACATGATGAGGGCGGCGGCGCCCTGATCCTCGAGTTCCTTCGCTTGCGCGATGCTCTTGGATAGCGGCGAGGAGGAGGGGACGATCGGGTTCTTAAGCTCGAAGCCGAGGTAGTTGGTGGTCAGGTCCATGGGGATCTCCGGGGCGAAGGTCGTCGTCGGGTGCGTGCGCTCGCGAGGGGCCTTGGCCCCTCGCGCGCTGACAGCGATTCAGGGCGTCACTCGGCGTTTGCCGGCTTCTCCGCCTTCTGCCAGGCCAGGTGCGCCAGCTGCTCATAGAGCGAGTACTTGCTCTCGACATGCTTCTGCGCCAGCTTCAGGAAGCGCTCGGCATCGTCCGGGTGAGTCCTGTTGAGCACGCTGAAGCGGGTCTCGCTGGCCAGGTAGTCCCGATACGGGATGCTCGGCGCCTTGCAGTCCATGTGCAATGGGTTCTCGCCCTTCTCGATCTTGCGCGGATCATAGCGGAACAGCGGCCAGTGGCCGGAGTTCACCGCCATGTCCTGCTGGCGCAGGTTGTTCGACATGTCGACACCGTGCGCGATGCAAGGCGAGTAGCAGATCAATACCGAGGGACCGGGGTAGGACTCGGCCTCGAGGAAGGCACGGATGGTCTGCACATCCTTGGCGCCGAAGGCGATCTGAGCAACGTAGGCGTTCTCGTAGGCCATCGCCATCATCGCCAGGTCCTTCTTGAAGGTTGGCTTGCCGCCCGCCGCGAACTTGGCCACCGCGCCCATTGGCGTCGCCTTCGAGGTCTGTCCGCCGGTGTTGGAGTAGACCTCGGTGTCGAGCACCAGGAGATTGACATCGCGCCCGGTCGAGAGCACGTGGTCGACACCGCCATAGCCGATGTCATAGGCCCAGCCGTCACCGCCAACGATCCAGACGCTGCGCTTGACCAGGTTCTCGCAGACGCTGAGCAGGACCTTGGCCTCGCGGCTGTCCATCCCGGCGAGCTTGTCCTTGAGCGCAGCGACGCGCTGGCGCTGCTCGAAGATGCCGGCTTCGCTGCTCTGATCGGCCTTGAGCAGCCCGTCGGCGAGATTCGTGCCGATCTTGTCGGCGAGCAGGGTGACATGTTCGCGCGCCTGATCGGTCTGCTTATCGACCGCAAGGCGCAAGCCGAGCCCGAACTCGGCAGTGTCCTCGAACAGCGAGTTATTCCAGGTCGGACCACGGCCATCGGGGTTGGTAGTGTAGGGCGTGGTCGGCAGGTTACCGCCGTAGATCGACGAGCAGCCGGTGGCGTTGCCCATCATCATGCGGTCGCCGAACAGCTGAGTGGCGAGCTTGATGTAGGGCGTCTCGCCGCAGCCGACGCAGGCACCGGAGAACTCGAACAGCGGCTGCAGCATCATCGCGTGTTTGATCTTGCTGGCGTCGAGCTTGCTGCGATCGTACTCGGGCAACGACAGGAAGAAATCCCAGCGTGGGACTTCGATGTCGTGGCGCTCCTCGGCCGGGATCATGTTGAGTGCCTTACGCTGGGGATCCTTGCGGTCGCGGATCGGGCAGACCTCGACA
>CAZEZH010000154.1:0-6704 GCA_964516305.1 uncultured Halochromatium sp.
TAGTGGTCACCAGCACCAGCCAGGAGATCCAAGAGCAATACGGGCTCTACGACCACTACCAGCCCGAGTGCATGTCGGTGATCCCGCCCGGCACCGACCTGACCCGCTTCCATCCGCCGGACGGCAGCGAGCAAAAGGCGCCGATGAAAAAGGAGCTGGCGCGCTTTCTGCGAGACCCCAAGAAGCCAGTCATCTTAGCGCTGTCGCGGCCCGACGAGCGCAAGAACATCGCAACACTGGTCGACGCCTTTGGCGAGTCCGAAGAACTGCAGCGGAATGCCAACCTGGTGATCGTCGCCGGCAACCGCGACGACATCCGCGATCTCGACAGCGGCGCCCAGCAGGTGATGACCGATATCCTGATCTTGATCGATCTGCACGATCTGTACGGCAAGGTGGCCTATCCCAAGCACCATCGGGCCGATGAGGTGCCGGTCCTGTACCAGCTTGCGGCAGCCTCTCGCGGGGCATTCATCAATCCAGCGCTGACTGAGCCGTTCGGGCTGACGCTGATCGAGGCTGCGGCCAGCGGCCTGCCGATCGTCGCCACCGAAGACGGCGGCCCGATCGATATCATCGGTCACTGCAAGAACGGCATCCTGATCGACCCGCTCGACAAGCAAGACATCACCAAGGCCTTACTGAAGGTGGTGAGCGATGCCTCGCGTTGGCGCACCATGGCGAAGAACGGTATCAATGGCGTGAAGGCCCACTACTCCTGGGAGGCGCACGCGGAAAGCTACATGCAGGCAATCAAACCGCTGCTCGACCAGGTCGAACCGCCGCCAACGGCACCAGTTGCCCGACGGCCGATGCTCTATCACGATCGCGCCATCTTTACCGATCTTGATCAAAACCTGCTTGGCGATCCGGATTCTCTTGCCGATTTCTTGCGCATCATGCGCGAGAACCATCGCTGCACCAGCTTCGGCATCGCTACCGGCCGGCGGCTGGATTCAGCGCTGGCGGTGATGCGGCGCTATGGCATCCCCCGCCCGGACGTGCTGATTACGGCCTTGGGCACCGAGATCTACTATGCCCCGCAGCTAACTGCCGACGATGCCTGGGCGCGCCACATCGACCATCTCTGGTACCCGCGCCGAGTGCGCGACGTGCTCAGCGATCTGCCCGGCATCGAGCGCCAGCCAAAGTCGGAGCAGAGCCGGTTCAAGGTCAGCTTCTACATCGACCCCGAGCACGCGCCCTGCCTCGACGAGATCGGTAGCATCCTGCACCAGGCCGACCTGAACGTGCATCTCAATCTCTCGTTCGGGCAGTTCCTCGATGTGGTGCCGGCGCGTGCGTCGAAGGGATTGGCGCTGCGCTATGTCGCGGACCAGTTCAGCATCCCGATCGAGCACTGTCTCACCGCCGGTGGCTCGGGTGCCGATGAGGACATGATGCGTGGTAACACCCTGGCGGTCGTGGTCGCCAACCGCCACCATGAGGAGCTCTCACAGCTTACCGATACCGAGAGCATCTACTTCGCCGAGCAGCCCTTTGCGGCCGGCATCCTCGAAGCGATTGCGCATTACCGCTTCTTCGATGCCTGCCAGGTGCCGGTGCGACCGGAGGACGACAAGTCGCTTGAGGGCGGTCATTGAGAAGGGGATTAGCAACGGCGGCGGGCAGCCATTGATCCAGACCGGCTATCGGTTCTGGCTCGAGCGCGCCGATGCACTCACTGACAAAGGCCGCGAGGAGCTGAGCGTCATGCACCTCACCTGCCTCGGCATCCTTGCCGAGCCAGCGCAGGCCTATCCCCCAACCATCCGCTAACTCGAGCAAGCGCTCGGCAACCTGGCAACACTCCAGCTCTAGCCGAACAGGACTAGCCTTGAGATAGCCCGTCCTTTGATGGTTTCACAACGTTCCCAGGGTGGTTGGCGCGGCGGTCTCACTGCAGGCTGATGCTGACTCGGCTGGACTGGCCCCGGGCATCGATCACCGCAAGGGTGGCAAAACCAGGTCCCTGCGGGCGCCAAAGCACACTGCGTGCATAGGGCTCATGCAGGATCGGCTTGCCATTCGCCAGCCATTGGAACGGCGGCGAGCCATGACGCACCTTCAACGCTAGTTTGGCCTCGCTGTCCAACCCGAGCCCGAGATCCACCACTGCACCATCCGGTGGAAAGGCGATCTCGAGTCGATCGGAAGACGCGCCCGAGATCCCTCCACTAACACGACGCAGCGGCACTGGCAGGTCGTTGCTTGAGGCCATCAGGACGCTAGGCGGCGGCCCCGGCAGCGGCTCCCGGTCTGCGAGCCGCGCAAAGGCATCGCGTAGGATCGGCACTGCGGCCTCAGTCCCCGTCAGCCCGGGCACCGCGGCGCCGTCCGGTCGCCCGACCCAGACGCCGATCACGAATCGGCCATCGAAGCCGAGTGCCCAGGCATCCCGATAGCCATAGGAGGTGCCCGTCTTCAGCGCAATCGCCCCACCGATCTGATCAAGACGGTCCGCCCCGGATAGGATTGACGCCAGATACCATGCAGCGCGTGGCGGCAGCACCGGGCTGCGCTGAGCCCCAGTGTCCGCTCGGCCAACAGGCCCCATTGGTCCAGCCAAATCCGTCAAACCCTTCGAGCTGACCGGCCGTTGAAGCCCATCCCGCAGCGTCACCGGATCGCCGCCGCTAGCAATCGCCGCATAGACACTCACGAGATCGGTCAAGCTAAGACCCACCCCACCGAGACCGATCGCAAGCCCAACACCAGCCGCGGCGTCCGGCAGGCGCGGCTCCGCCCCAGCCCTGCTCAATCTGGCCAGCAGCCGCGCCGGCCCCACCCGTTCCAGCAGGGTCACCGCAGGCAGGTTCAGCGACTGCTGTAGCGCCGCTCGCACGGTCACTGTACCTTGAAATCCGCGATCGAAATTCTCCGGCACATAGCTACCAAAGGCACGCGGTCGATCATCGATCAGACTCTCCGGATGCGCCAGACCAAGCTCAAACGCCAGCCCATAGATCAGCGGCTTCAGCGTGGAGCCTGGCGAGCGCAGGGCGCGGGTCATGTCGATGAAACCATCGCGATCGCGCTCGAGCAACCCAGCCGAGCCGACACTGGCCAAGACCTCGCCGCTGCCGTGGTCGGCGGCCAAGATTGCGATCGAGACCGCGTCCGGAAGCCGAGCGGCATGCTCCGCTGCCAGCGTCTGCAAACGCCTTTGCAAGGCTGCGTCCAGGGTTAGCCGATGCACTCCAAGCTCCGGCGATAGCGCGACCGCGCTGCGTGCCAGATGGGGCGCCAACATCGGAAATGCACGCCGCTGGGTTGGAATCGGCTCGCGCCGTGCTGCAGCTGCGGTATCGGCATCGATCAGACCCAGCGCCTCGGCCCGCGCCAAGACTCGATCGCGCCCTTGCCTGGCCGCTTGCGGATAGCGATCCGGTCGGCGCTGCTCAGGCGCTTGCGGCAAGGCCACCAACAACGCTGCCTGCGCGGGGGTGAGCCGGCTCGGCTCTCGATCAAGCCAGACCAGCGACGCCGCACGCAGGCCTTCGAGGTTGCCGCCGAACGGGGCCAAATTCAGATAGGCCTTGAGCACCTGATCCTTAGTCGCGACCCGCTCGAGTGCCAAAGCACCGCCAAGCTGCCGCCATTTATCGCGCAGCGAGCCGGTCTCGAGACCCAGCCGCAGCCGCACCACCTGCATGGTCAGCGTCGAGCCACCGGAGATGATCCGGCCATGCCGCAGCGTCTGCCAACCGGCCCGAAGCAAAGCGCGAGGGTCGACGCCGGCATGCCGAGTGAAGCGCCGGTCCTCGTAGCCGAGCAACATGCGCAGATACAGCGGATCAACCTGGTCAGGGCTCACCGGTAGACGCCAGCGTCCGTCATCGACGGTAAACGCCCGCAGTAGCTGACCGTTACGGTCCAGCACCAGCGCCGAGGTCTCGAACTCGAGATCGGGCGGCTCGCCGCTGCGCATCTCGCTGAGCGTCAGTAACCCAACCGCCAGCAGCACCACAAGGCCGCTCAGCAACACCGCGCCCATCAGCAAGGCGTGTCGCATCGCTGGTCTCAATTGCCGCTCTGCCATCGCTGAGACAACAACCTCGGTGCGCGGCGATGAAAGCTGCCGACTAAGGCGATTTCTGTCGACCCTCATACCGTCTAAGTGACGGGGTCTGCGAACAGATCGTGCTCGCCACTTGCCGTGATCTCAACCTCAAGGAAGTTGCCTGGCTCCAGTTCCCAGGCGCCATCGATGATCACGCTACCATCGATCTCCGGCGCATCCGCATAGCTGCGCGCGATGACCCGCTCGTCTTCAACCTCATCCACGAGGACGATCTCGCGCTTGCCGATGCGCTGAGCGAGCTTCTCGCGACTGATCTCGGCCTGCAGGGCCATGAAGCGCTGCCGCCGCTCCTCCTTCAGCGCCTCAGGTACGGGATCAGGCAGTGCATTGGCCTCTGCACCGGCCACCGCTGAATAGCTGAAACAACCCACACGATCCAACTGTGCCTCACGCAAGAACGCAAGCAGCTGATCGAAATCCGCATCGGTCTCGCCGGGAAAGCCGACAATGAAGGTACTGCGCAGCGCCAGTTCGGGACAGATGCGGCGCCACTCGGCAAGACGCTCGAGGACCTTTTCGGTCGCCGCCGGTCGTCGCATCGCCTTCAGCACCGAAGGACTGCCGTGCTGCAGTGGCATGTCCAGATAGGGCAGGATCAGCTCATCGGCCATCAATGGGATCAGCCGATCCACCTGCGGATAGGGATACACGTAATGCAACCTGACCCAGGCCTGCAGTTCACCGAGGGTGCGAGCTAGGCTCTCGATGTTCGTCCTCAACCGAGCGCCCTTCCAGAAGTCCGTCTGATACCTAAGGTCGATACCGTAGGCACTTGTATCTTGAGAGATCACCAGCAGCTCACGAACCCCAGCGTTGACCAAACGCTGAGCCTCGTCCAACACAGCACCAATCGGCCGGCTGACCAGGTCACCGCGCAGACTCGGGATGATGCAGAAGCGGCAGCGATGATTGCAGCCCTCGCTGATCTTGATGTAAGCGAAGTGATCTGGCGTGAGCTTGATGCCCTGTGGTGGCACCAGGTCGAGGAAGGGATTGTGCTCGGGCGGCGGCAGATGGGTGTGGACAGCCTCAAGCACGGCATCTTCGGCGTGCGGCCCAGTCACGGCCAGCACCTCCGGATGCATCTCGCGGATCAGCTTGGCGCGCATACCTAGACAGCCGGTCACCACCACCCGGCCGTGCTCATCCAGTGCCTCGCCAATCGCATCGAGCGACTCATCGATCGCCGCATCGATGAAGCCACAGGTGTTGACTACCACGAGATCAGCCCCGGCGTAATCGGCTGCGATCGCATAACCATCAGCCCGCAAGCGCGTCAGTATGCGCTCGGAATCCACTGTCGCTTTCGGGCAGCCAAGACTGACGAACCCGACTTTGGGGATGCTTTTGGTCGCCATGAGGTTTCCCTGGATGTGAAAGATCGGTTGATCGGAACCGTCACAAGGCAGCTGGTCGAGCTTTCGCAATCATCACCGCGAAACAACTGCCTTAGATCAAAATTCGGTGAGCTGGACTTGACGAATAAGAGTTTGCTTATATACTCATGGACAAGGTTAGGCTGTATCAAGAACCGTTAGGAGGTTCAAAATGTTAGCACCACTTGCAATTGTCGCGCTGTTGATTGGTGGCACCCAGGCTGCCCTGGTCGCCTCTGACGCAGAGGTTAACCAGACTGAGCAAGTCGAGGTCTTCGAGGTCCAGACCACCGATACCCTTGGCACCGCCGCCGAGTAGGTTTTTCGGAGCACTGCTCCGAAGGGTCATACCTTGGTCCCCGGCTCGCCGGGCCGATCGCGATGCCGGTCGGTCCGGCTTCTTTCCCTTGACCTGTTTTTCACATTGCCACGGAACCGACGTGGTGATAGCGTGTCCATTCTGTTACTTGGGGGCGACCTGGCTTCGACGTGGGTCACAAAACCCGAGGTGCATGCCGAGGTGCGGGCTACCTCGTAAATCCAACCGCAAATCTATAGTTGCCAACGACGACAACTACGCCCTCGCTGCTTAAACCCAGCGGGCCTCACACCGTCACTTGCCTGTGGGCGGCGGATTCGTGGGGTAACATCACACAGGATCGCGATCACGGGGGCCTGGACCGTCATCGCTAAAACCTAATTCGGGATCGCCGACCAGTCGCCCTGCCCCTCGGGCGGTGGAAGGCTAAAAACAATAGAGCGGGCTAAGCATGTAGTACCAACGGCGGAGGGCTTGCGGACGCGGGTTCGATTCCCGCCGCCTCCACCATTTTAGAAAGTCAAGGCACTGAATCTAAAGGAGAAATGGAAGTCTCCTCTGTGCTGTACCCACAAAGCTACCCACAAACGAAATTGGATTGTAAGGGTTCTATTGGCAAAGCTGCTCAGACCTGCAGCAACTCATCTCCCAACTTGGCAGCGCATAGCCTAGCGGTCTTTTCGGCATACAGCCTGTCTGTGCCAACCACCACACCATCTGGACTGAGTCCGCACGCGTCAGCCAACCCTCAAACTCGGCCATCACCGCCCGCTCATTAAAACGTTCCGGGGTGTGATTCCGCTGTTGTACGACACATCGAGCCGCTCGGCATCGCTGGTGCAGTCTGACCAGGGGATGATGTGCGACGCACGCAGGAGTTCGGCGTCGGTGATGCCGGTGAGCGGGCAGCGGCCTTGCCAGTAGT
>CAZEZH010000155.1:0-6643 GCA_964516305.1 uncultured Halochromatium sp.
GACCCAACGCATCGAGCCTGCGCTCGGAAAGTCGCGCCTCGTGGCTCTGTGTCTCCACGGCGCCGCCGAGTCGATATAGCACTGCTGGTGGTTGGCATGCGCGACCCAGATGACGCGCCCGATCAGGATCACTGGCGCGGCGATGTCGGGTTCGGGCTCCAGGTCGATCAACAAAGGCCACTCTGCACAGCGAGGCGGCGAGGTGAACACAAGGCGATCGTTCAGCCTGTCAGACAAGCTTGTTCCTGTTCCTCGTCAACTACTTCATAACCTCGCTGCCGGCGCCGCTGGCTGATCCGGGCGATCTCCTCGAGCCCGGCCTCATAGCTCGCCACCGCGTTCACGCGCAGACCACCCAGGCGCGAGTGCAGTCCACCCCAATAGGTCACTAGCGTCCAGTCGCGGAAGAGATCGGAGACAAGCTGTACGCAGTAATAGCGTTGCTTCTCGGAGTTGATCCAGCGCAGACGCATAGGACAGTACCGAAACTGGTTGGGCGATGTCAGCCTGGCGCAGCAGCCGCACTGCGGCGTTCACAGGCTCTTTGATGCTTGCCATCTTGAGTTCGCCGCTCATCCATCATGACGCCGGCACTGCGTGCGGACCACTTTTTCAATGCGTTGCAGTGCCGGATAGGCACCGTATCGGGCCTCGAAAGCCTCCCGCTCCGGGCCGATCCTCTCCAGTAACGAGGCGGCGGTCTTGTGCACCAGATTGATCAAGAAGGACGGTCGGATATCGCAGGCCTTCGCCAGCGTTTCCCAATGCGCCCCTGTGATCAGGCTTGGATTGCGCTCACCACCCACACTGAACGCAAGATGCGCATCGATGCGTTCGATGGCGCGGGTACAGAGCAGATCATAAAACGGCGCCAGACGGGTCGCGTCATCCTCGAGATGTAACAGGGAGAGGTTCTTGGCGTGACCATCGGAGTTGCCCGCGAGCACATTGAAGATCTGCCACTGGAGCAGGGATTGGGTATCGATGGCCGGCTCACTGGACGCCTCTTGCACCAGCTGATAGCACTGAGCGAAGGAGGGTCCACCGTGTTCCTGGTATTTCCGCTCCGGCCCGAAACCCAGGGCCTGACACACATCTTCTTGGTGCAGCCGACGTAATCCGCCCTGATCATCCCAGATACGATCGTAGCGTGCGATGAGCGCATAGCGCGTCCGGCCAATCGACTGCAACCGGATATCGACCACCGGTAAGCCGATGGCAGCGGCCAGTTGGGTGGTGAAGGTCTCATAGGCGGGCAGATGACGATAGTCCGCCAGCTCGAACTTCAAGATGTGGCTGGAGGGCGCTTCGCGTTGCGGTAGCAGCACCTGATCGTCGCGCATCAGCACCGGGCATTTATCCTGCGCACCGGCGAGCGATAACCGGGGACGCTCCTCGGTGAACCAAGCCGCGCCAATGCGTCCACGCCGTGCGACCAGCTTGGCCAACTCCTGTTCCGTCAGTGCACGGTACTGTTGCTGCCTCGATGGGGTCTGATTGAGCAACAGGATCGACAGGGCACCTGCGCACTCACCGCCGATGGCCCGCAGCAGGTCGAAATCGGTGTTCGGCAACTTGAGGTCACGCACGAGATGATCACGAACCGATCCCTCAGGCAACAGGTTGGCAAAAAAATGATGCGCAATCCTTGCGTCAGGCGCAAAGGTGCGACCTGCCAGTGGCAAGGAGCGTGACACGGCAAAGCCGCCGCTGGTGATCCAGGAGGGGTCATAGTGAAACCCGATGCGGCCGAGCGGATCACGCCACAATTCGCCAACCAGGCGTTGCTCATACCAGACGCTGAGGCGGTCAGCATCGCTCAAAGAACGATCTCCTTGGTGGTCTGCCGAGCGGGCGTTGGCGCTCCGCCTGCGCGTGGTTGGACGCTGACTTCCAGGCCGAGCGTGCGCAGCGCCTTCAGCACCTTGCCGATCTCGGCGGTCTCCTTGCCGCGTTCGAATTCCGACAGGAAACGCGGACTCAGGTTGCCAAGCCCGGACACCGTCTCCAGCGTCAGATGGCGCTGTTTGCGATGGGCGCGTGCCAAACGCCCGAGATCCTCGGTGGTCCGAATCACCCCGTAAAGGGTCGCTTCTTCTGTCATCACTGCCCCTCAACATCGATACCGTACGGTAAAAAATGGCAGCTTCATCGTTCAATGACAAGAAAAAATGAGCGTACGTGAACACTTTGATACGTGCCCCAGCGAGTGCGCAGTGGCGCGTGCTCAGCCGCAGACCACTCAGGCGCAGGCTTGCAGTGTTTCTGGAGGACGCGCTGCGCGAAGAAGCGGCATCAAACGTGGTCGCCAGCAGCACGCTAGATCCGCTTCTGCGTCTGCGTGAGCAGTACAGAAAGTGCACTGGCTGACATCAATGCCAGCACCGGTATAGCCAGAGGCGGCACCGGTAAGGGCAACAGCAGCCCGAAGCCAACCAGGAACGCCAATCCGATCAAGACGCGCACCGCCAACCGATGCGAGGAAGGCGACCGGCAAGACCCCGAGCAGGTTGAACACGGCGATCGCGATCGGATCGACGGCTTGCACGCGCGCCAAGGCGAGATCGCGAAGTTGGCCGAGCAGGTCCGCTGGAACCGCAGGTGCGAACAACAGCGCGTAGGTCAGCAGCAGGAGCCAGAGTACGGCGAACAGCCAGCGGTCGAAACGGCGATCAGTGAGCACGCTGTCAATCATGTCTCTGGGTTGGTCATGAATGCCGAACGCGCTGGCTTCAGGTCCAGCAAGGGTGTGCCATCCTGGCAATCCAAACCGCGCACCTAGCCTCTCCAATCCTGAACACTGACACCATAACGACGAGTGACCGACATCGCCGTGTCAGCCCATGGGGACTTATGCGGAAGGTTCAGTTATCAGAGACCGACATAGGAGGTAGACCCAACGCATCGAGCCTGCGCTCGATCTTCCTGCACAGGTCCGCGATGAGGTCGGTCAGCCAGGCCCAAAACGCCGCTTGACTGACCGTCTCCGTGACCACGCTTGGAGGAAGGAAGCGCGCGATCTCTTGGACGAAACCCTGATGAATCTCGGTGTCCTCAAGCAGCTGATGCCGGCGTTCGGCAAGACGCGCCAGGAACTCGGGCTGAGTCCGTTGGTGATCGCTGATCTTGGCTGGGATGAGATCCAGCGGTAGATCGACACCCTGCTGGACAAGCCAGCCGATATCCCAGAGATCGCGATGCTTGATTCGGTTGGGCCGTAAGGCCAAGGCGATTAGCTTATCAGCCAGGATTTCTTCACGGCTTTCAGCCTGCAGGATAAGCCCGCCCGTGCCCATGTCCACGCCGTAGGGGTTGCGCAACAGCATCGGGCGGCGATCGTGGCTCGGGATGGCGCAGATGTCGATATTGATGCGCTGGGCAGGCAGATCGCGACGCTCTGGGCGCGTGATGACGCGCATCTTCCAGGTCGCGACCTGGCCGCTGTCGCGGACCGGCTCGCTGACGGCGACGCTCAACCCATACTTCGCCTGCAGGCGATCAATGAGCACCTCGCCGAGACCCGCGAGTATCGTCCGGTCAAATGTGGAACCGCCAGTGAAATCGAGAGCCTCGCTCAAGCGATTGGACCCATAGCAAGCCCGCAGGCAGGTCCCGCCGATGAAGGTGAGTGTCTGCAGCAGTCCAGCCTCGGCCAGTTCGCGAAGGATGTCGTGATGCAGCAGTTCTTTCTCAACGACCATGCGCAGCGGCGCCAGAGCGGTTTGCGCGCGCAGCGCCTCGTCGACCAAACGATCAAAGAGTGTCACCGATCGCCTCCTGTTGCACCAGATCGAGGTTTCGGCGCGCTGCGGTCATATCCCGCAGCGCCAGGGCCACCGAGGCGCGCCAGAGATGACAGCGCGCATCGTAGACCAGTTGATCGGCCAGCTCCGCGGGTCGCTTCTTGGTGTGCACACATTCAATCGATCCGAACTCACCACAGGACAGGGTGGCGGTGCGCGCAGAGGACATCAGCGTCACATGGTTCATCGGGATTTGCGAGATCACGCCCGCATCGCTGAGTGCTGATTCCAAACTGATGTAATTGAACGCCCCGGCACGCAGACGCGCCGCTGCATGATAGAGCAGCAGGCCATCGCTGCTGCCCGCCGCCGGGTAGCGATAGAGGCCGCGACACACCCGCCTTAGGAGTCCCTCGCGCTCGGCACGCATGACAACCGCCCGAAATGCCCCAACGCTGTGCTCAGGAAGCGTCGCCCGCAAGTCAGCCAAAGTGAACAAGGTCTGGCCTTCGCTGGCGAGACGCCCGAGCACGCGCGCGAGTTGTTTGATTGGCTGCATCGGCTGAATGGTCAACGCTTTGTTACGCAAAGTATAACAAAGCAGCAACCTTTCGGCAGGGCGGGATGCACGAGCGGCCGCGATCACTCGTCGCGGCAGAGCCAGCACCTCGTCAAGCGAAAGACAGCGCATCAAGCGAGTCGTCGATACCGTTTGCGATTCTGGGGGGCGCGCCATAGAACAGAAAAGAGTGCACGCTAAGGCAGAGCGCGCAGCAGTAGGAAGAGCAGGAGCAGCAGGACGGGCGTCGAGCGGCAACAGGACAGCAGCAGGCGGTGCCAGAGCGGGCAGCTAACGCGGGCGGTCGAGTGGGCAACTTGCTTGAGCGCATCAATGATGGCACCGAGCTGAACAATGAGTCAGCGGCCTCAGTCGCTTGGGCCTATGCCACAAACCTGCTCAGCCCCAGGCTTGGGCAGGGCTGAATCGGCAATATTCTAGTGATCTGATCTTCCGTGGGAGTCTCTAGCATGCGGATCGCTTTCTTCGCGGGTGTGACCGCCCTGTCCGCACTCTTGATGAGCACGGCAGGGCTTGCGCAAGCCTCTTGTCGCCAGACGACGGATCATCAAGCAGATATTGAGGTCGCCGTGCAGCAACGAATACATGCGGCCATGCCAGGCCTGCTTGACCACTACCAGGTTCCGGGTGCGGCAGTGGCTTTGGTTCACAACGGCGCTTTAGACTGGAGCCAAGGCTATGGCTTGGCGATTCCGGACCAGGGGATTCAAGTCGATCCCTCGAGCACCCTATTCCAGGCCGCCTCCATCTCGAAGTCGGTTACCGCCTTGACGGTGCTGACCTTGGTGCAGCAGGGGCGCGTCGCGCTCGATCAAGCCATCATGCCGCAAGTGCAGGGTGGTGCTGGGTCTTGGCAGCTTCCCGCCTCCCCCTACGACCGCAACGCCGTCACGGTGGCGCGGGTGTTGAGTCATACCGCCGGGCTTTCCGTGCCCGGCTACGGTGGTTTCCCGCCTGGAACGCCCGCGCAATCGCTACTTGCATCGCTCAAGGGTGCGGCAGATGCCGACAATACACCGCTCAAGGTGGTCGAGCCGCCAGGCCAGGGGTTTGACTACTCTGGCGGGGGCTACAGCCTGCTGCAACTGCTGATTCGCGAGCAAGCAGAGGAGCCCTTCGCCATCGCCGCGGCGCAGCGCATCCTGCAACCTTTGTCGATGACGAATAGCCGTTTTCCGACCACGCCAGCGGCTTCACCGCCGCTGGCCGCGACCTTTGACGATCAGGGCGAGCCTGTCCCTGCGCGCCATTTTACGGCCTTGGCCGCCGCCGGCCTGCAAACCACTGCAACCGATCTTGCACAGCTGATCACGCTGCTGATGCCTGGTCCCTGCGGAGAGGAGCCCGGACGGAACGTACTGCAACCGGCATTGATCCAACGCCTGCTGACACCCATGCCGAGCTCAGACAACGACTTGGTCCTCAAGGGCTCGCATTACGGTCTGGGCATGGCGCTCTATCCACTCGCGAGCGGTCGGCAGTTGGCCTATCACCCTGGCGACAACCTGCCCAACTGGCACAATCTGATCGCGGCCATTCCGGAGCGTGGTGTCGGGCTTGTGGTGATGACGAATGCCGCCGGTGGTCGGGCGCTGCGCAAGGATCTGCTGTGCCTGTGGCTGGATGCACTCGGTGAATCTCACCACGGGGACAGCATGGGTGGCGATTGTGCTTCTGGTGAAACAGCCATTGACTGAGCAGGATTGTCCACAAGGGCTGTGAATGGATTGATCCGGTACGATCGCTACGCCTTTCGGTCACTGCACCTGGACGGTGATGGGAAAGAAGATGCTCTGGCTGTCCGTGCGACCTGACTCGGGGTTTAGGGCACCGGATATTGGCAGTTAATCTGGGCCGAACATCGCGATGTTTGCAGGTTGTGACACCTAGCGGGTCATTGGCTCCGCAATCCAATCCTTGGCCCTGGCACATCACTCCAACGCGGCTACCCTGTCAGACTGACCGGGATCGACCCTGGTCATCGTCAGCCCGGCGCGGTCGCGATCAGATAGCCGCCCGCGCCCGCGAACCGCCCTGGCCTGGGACTGATCCCTCACAGTCGATTGTTGGGCGGCGTGTCACGCCGCCCATCGTCGATGGTCTGACTTAGAGCGCCTTCTTACAGAAGTACCAATCCGAGCACTCATAGCCCTCGGCCATGCGCGCCTCAGCCTGCTCAGCGGTGGCCGGCGGTGGCACGATGACCTTGTCGCCCGGCTGCCAGCCCTCGGGGGTTGCAACACCGTGCTCATCGGAGGTCTGCAACGCCTTGACCAGCCGCACGAACTCGTCGATCGAACGGCCGTTGCTCATCGGGTAG
>CAZEZH010000156.1:0-6556 GCA_964516305.1 uncultured Halochromatium sp.
GCGCCTTGCAGGCCTGTGCGCCGGAGTAATCGAACTCGCAGGCCTGCCCGATCACAATCGGCCCGGCGCCAATGATCAGGATGCTCTGGATGTCTGTGCGCTTGGGCATGGGCTGAGAGGTGTCCGAAATCCGCTGTTTGAAAAAGGTTCGATGAGGTTCGCTACAGTTGGGCGCGCTGTGGCGCCACTCGCCCGAAACCGGCGCTCTCCTGCCGCTGCGCCGCTTGACCAGCCAATCGCCAATCGCTCACTGACGGGCGGAGCGCGCGTCCATCAGATGAATGAACTGGGCAAATAGGGGTCGCAGATCATGCGGCCCGGGGCTCGCCTCCGGATGACCCTGGAAGCTGAACGCCGGATGCTCGCGATGCCGCAATCCCTGCAAGGAGCCATCAAACAATGAGCGATGGGTCGCCTCGACCTCAGCCGGCAGGCTCTGCTCGTCGATTGCAAAGCCATGGTTCTGACTGCTGATCACCACTTGACCAGTTGCCAGGTCCTGCACCGGGTGGTTGGCGCCATGATGACCAAACTTCATCTTCACGCTCTGGGCGCCAAACGCAAGACCGAGCAGCTGATGACCAAGGCAGATGCCGAACAGGGGCATCTCCTGCGCGAGCAGTTCGCGGATGGCCTCGATCGCATAGCCGCAAGGCTCGGGATCACCGGGGCCGTTGCTCAGGAAGACGCCGTCTGGCGCCAGCGCCAAGACCTCGGCAACGGGCGTTTGCGGCGGCACCACCGTCACTCTGCAGCCCTGGTCGACCAGCAGCCGAAGGATATTGCGCTTGATGCCGAAGTCGTAGGCGACGACATGATGCCGCAGGCGCTCGTCGTCCCAGGCGAGGGGCTCGAGAAGGCCCTGCTCCAGGCTCCAGGTACCCTGCGTCCAGCGGTAGGTACTATTGACGCCAGCCTCCCGCGCCAGGTCCATCCCTTTGAGCCCCGGGAAGGCCGTTGCGAGCGCCAGCCCCCCCTGCTCGTCCACATCCTCTCCAGCGATCAAGCAGCCATTCTGCGCGCCTTTTTCACGCAGCAGCCGGGTTAGGCGGCGGGTGTCGATATCCGCGATCCCTACCACGCCGCTGCGCTCGAGGTACTCGCTCAGGGTCTCGCGGCGGCGGAAGTTGCTTGCCAGCAAGGGGAGATCGCGAATGATCAGGCCAGCCGCCTGGACCGCCCCCGACTCTTCGTCCTCATCGTTAGTGCCAGTGTTGCCGATGTGGGGATAGGTCAGTGTGACCAACTGGCGCCGGTAGGACGGATCAGTCAGGATCTCTTGATAGCCCGTCATCGCCGTGTTGAAGACAACCTCGCCGACGCTTTGGCCGCGGGCGCCGATGGACGTCCCGCGAAAGACCGAGCCGTCTTGCAGGACCAATACCGCAGGAATAGTCAACGCAGCCTCCGAGGCAGTCGGTGGTGCAGAACGCGGCTGATGTCCTCAGTCACGCGTCTGAGGCAACGCAGACTCATCCACGTTGCCCGCCGGGCGGAATGCCCGACCATCGTCGTTACAGCCGCCGGGTCGCAGCCGTGCAAAACGGGCAGGATGTTAGCGAAACCCTTCGCCCCTGTCCATGGCCGGTGCTGCACTGCAGCAACTGCGTCACAGAAATCACAGGTTGGTTTCGGATCATGCTCGGATCACCGCACGGCTTAGAACCTGGCCGCCTGAGAGGTGGGCTCCTCCTAGAGCTGTGACTCCACCCAGCGGACGATCCCATTGGTGTCCATGGCTCCCGCTTGCCGCGCGCGTTCTTGCCCAGCGACGAAGATCATCAGCGTCGGTATGCTGCGGATGCCGAAGCGCATCGCTAGTCCTTGCTCTTGTTCGGTGTTGGCCTTGGCCAGCCGAGCGCGGGGCTCGAGCTTTGACGCGGCCGCCTCGAAGGCCGGGGCCATCATCTTGCAGGGACCACACCAAGACGCCCAAAAGTCAACCACCAATGGAATGTCGCTGCGCGTGGCATGGCGCTCAAAGTTCTCCTGACTGAGCGCAAATGGGTGGCCGTCGAACAAGGCGCGATGGCATTGACCACAGCGCCCATCTTTAGCCAGTCGCTGGGGTGGGAGCCGGTTAACGGCGTCGCAATGTGGACAGACGACGTGGATGGGCGTTGTCATCGGCGTGCCTCCAGTAGTGCTAAGAAAAGTGCTCCGAAACCAGTCAGATCCAAATAGTTGGCGCCTTCGATCAGCAGACCGGCAAACCTGCGGCCGATCCCTGCTTGATTGAGGCCTTGCCGATAATTATTTTCTAGGTTAACCCAAAGTGCCACTGCAGCGTGTCAAACCAGAAGAGAGACATCATGACCGATTCCGCCCACATCGCCGCCGTCACCGCTGCTGACTTCGAGCGCGTCGTCATCCAGGGCTCGTTCGAGCGACCGGTACTGGTCGACTTCTGGGCTGACTGGTGCGCGCCTTGCCGGCAGCTGATGCCGATCTTGTCCCGGTTGGCTGAGGAGTTTACCGGCCAGTTCCTCCTCGCCAAGGTCAATACCGAGGTCGAGCAGTCACTCGCCGCTCAGTTCGGCATCCGCAGTCTGCCGACGGTGCAGTTGTTCAGGGATGGCCAGGCGGTCGATCAGTTCATGGGGGCGCTGCCGGAGGGGCAGATCCGAGAGTTTTTGTCGCGGCACATCAGCCGTGCCTCTGATCGGCTGCTCGAGCAGGCGCGGCAGGCGATGTCCGCGGGCGACCTAACCGGTGCCACCAAACTGATTGCTGACGCCGAGCGCGATGATCCAGACAACAGCCGTGTGTTTGTGGCCCAGGTCCAGTTGAAGGCGGCCGAGGGCGATGCAGAAGGCGCGCTCGCGCTGCTGGAGCACACCCCGCTCGATCTGGCGAATGATCCTGAACTAGCGGCACTCCGCGGACGATTGGCATTCAGTGCGGCGGTCACTAATGCGCCGCCAGCTGAAGCGCTGAAAGCAAATTTAGAAGCCAATCCCGGCGACAGTGAGGCGCGCTATCAATTGGCAGCCCATCAGGTACTGGCCGGCGACAACGAGTCAGCGCTGGAGAATCTGCTGACGTTGCTCAAACGCGATCGACAGTATGGCGACGATGCGGCACGCAAAGGCATGGTGGCGATCTTCGATCTGATAGGCAGCGCCGAGCTAGTCTCGCGCTATCGGGCGAAGATGTTGAGCAGTCTGTACTAAAGCCCGCAAACGGAGCCATTAACATCCAAGCTCGACCCGTTTCTGATCGCTCGACCCATTTCTGATCACCACTGGCTCGACAAACCAACCAAAATGCGCCCAGGGATGCCCCTGCCAACATAGGCGCAGCATCCGCTGGCTGCGCACGGACCCGTCAACACAACCGCAGCTTGCGACACCTGCAACCGCGAGCAGATCGCCTTGATGATCGATCAGCAATGGTACATAGGGTCGAAGCCAGGCGGGAATATCGCTCTGTTGGAACAGGTTCTTGAGCGTGCGACCCGGCCGATTCGGTTGCCGGCAATGCAAACCAGGTCCACCGAAGCGGAGGGTCATGGGAAGCGCTTGGGGCAACACCTGGCACGATGCCGCCCCCCCCACTGAGAGCGCCGAGTCATTTGTCTCAAGGCTCAGCGTGCCCAGGCCGATGGGCAGCTGCAACGGCTGCTGCCCATCCCAGCTCAGCTCGGTCTCGGGGCGCGGCGGCAATGGTGCAAGCGCGAACAGATCATCCCGGTAGCGACGCAGCTCGCACCCCTCCCAGGCGACCAGGGGCTGGGCATCGGCGCGGGCGCGCAGGACCTTGCCCAGAATCGTTGCTAAGCGCAGCCTATTTGGCGCTCGAAAGCCTTGCCGAGCCAGCCAGCGCCGCAGCACCGCTCGGGCACGCTCAGGCGCGAGTGTCGATAGGCGCGCAGCCGAGAGCGTTCCTGGTCGTGAACCGGCAACCCTCAGCAGCTGCTCATCGGCCAGCGTATCGATCAGCACGGTGGCCTCAGCGCAGTGGACAGCGCTGCGGGCGATGGTGGTCGCCGCCGATGGCCAGCGCTGGCGTAAGACTGGCATGACTTGATGGCGCAGCAGGTTGCGGTCGAAGCTGAGGTCCTTGTTGGAGGGGTCTTCGAGCCAGCGCAGCTGATGTTGCTCGGCGTAGGCGCGCAGATCGGCTTGAGCGACCTCGAGCAGCGGGCGGACCAAGGTCCCTGCCCCAAGCGCTGCGCGCGCTGGCATCGCGGCCAGGCCATGGACACCGCTACCGCGCAGCAACGCCAGCAACAAGGTCTCGGCCTGATCGTCGCGATGCTGAGCGGTCGCGAGCCAATCGCCGGGGCCAAGGCAGTCCGCAAAGATGCGGTTGCGGGCCGTTCGCGCTAGCGCCTCAAGGCTTTCGCCAGGACGTGGGTCGATCTGGGCCTGTTGCTCCTGGTAGTCGACCCCGAGCGTACGACACACTGCGCGGCAGTGGCCCGCCCAGATGCGGGATTCTGATTGCAGTCCATGGTCGACATGGATGGCGCTCAGTGTCAGCTCAAGCTCAGAGCGCAGCTGTACGCAGGCGTGGAGCAACACATGGGAATCGCAACCACCGCTGTAGGCGATCCAGAGCCGCTGAGGCGGCGACTGAACAAGCAGCCGGCGCAGCCGATCAAGCAATGAAGCTGGCGCGGATGCGACGGCCTTGGGCATTGCGGGCATGCCTGGCGTCTCGTGGTTAAGTCCGCGTCTGCGCGCGGCATAGCGAGCTGCGTGGCCTTAGCTCTTGAAACGACCGTAGCTGCGTAGACGCTGGTAGCGCGCCTCGATAATCTCCTCGACGGGCTGACTGGAGACCCGTGCTAGCTCATCGACCAACACCATCTTCAGTGTGGCTGCGGTATCATCGACATTTCGATGTGCCCCACCGCGCGGCTCAGGCACCACCGCGTCGACCAGGCCCAACTCATAGAGTCGATCAGAGGTGATCGCCATGGCCTCGGCTGCGGACTGGGCCTTCTCGGCACTCTTCCACAGGATCGACGCACAGCCCTCCGGCGAGATCACCGAGTAGGTGCTAAATTGCAGCATGATCAAACGATCCCCGACACCAATGGCCAAGGCACCACCGGAGCCACCCTCACCGGTGACAGTGACGATGATCGGCACGCGCAGACCAGCCATCACCTGTAGATTACGGGCGATGGCCTCGCTCTGACCACGCTCTTCGGCACCAACACCCGGGTAGGCACCAGGGGTGTCGATGAAGGTCAGGATCGGCAGCCCAAAGCGCTCGGCCATCTGCATCAGCCGCAGCGCCTTGCGGTAACCCTCGGGTCTGGGCATACCAAAGTTGCGATGGATCTTGTCCTTGGTGTCGCGACCCTTCTGATGACCGATTACCATCACCGACTGACCGTCGAGCCGAGCTAGCCCGCCAACGATCGCGCGGTCGTCTGCAAACGCACGGTCGCCATGCAGCTCTTGGAAGCCGTCGAAGATGCGCTCAGCATAGTCGAGAAAATAGGGTCGCAGCGGATGCCGCGACAGCTGCGAGATTTGCCAAGGCGTGAGCGACGAGAAGATCTGCTCGGTCAGCGCGCGGCTCTTGGTCTCGAGGTGCTCGATCTCATCGGCAATGTTAATACCGTCTTCTTCGTCGCCCGGGCCATGTCGGCCCAGATGGCGAGCACCTAAGGTCGCACCAAGATGCCGCAGCTCTTCGATCTTTGCCTCGAGCTCGGCGACTGGCTGTTCAAATTCAAGAAAGTTCAGGTCCATGGGGCGAGGATTCTACGTCAAAGCAGGCTGCTGTCGACAGCAGGATTTTGCACCGAGAGGCAAACCAGCGAGGCTTACGCCGGGCAGAGAGATCGCGGATCAGATATTCTCGAGGCCTCGAATCTCGTCACGTCGATCACAGCAGTCAGCCGTATGACACCACAACCAGACTCCCGCTACATCGTCCTGCTCAGTGTCCACGGACTCATCCGCGGCCACGAACTCGAACTCGGTCGCGATGCCGATACCGGCGGACAGACGCTTTACGTCGTCGAGCTTGCCCGAGCGCTGGCCCAGCGTGATGACGTCGACCGGGTTGACCTCTTTACGCGGCTGGTCGACGACTCGCACGTCAGCCCAGATTACCGGCAACCGCTCGAGGAGATTGGCCCCAACGCGCGCATCGTCCGCGTCGAGGCCGGGCCGGCAGAGTATCTGCCGAAAGAGCAGCTTTGGGACTATCTCGATACCTTCGCTGACAACATGCTCGGCTTTCTGCGCGAGCAAGACATTGCACCGAGCCTGATCCACAGCCATTACGCAGACGCCGGCTATGTCGGCACCCGGGTGTCAAGCCAGCTCGGCGTGCCGTTGGTGCACACCGGTCATTCGCTCGGACGCGTCAAGCGCCGCCGGCTCCTCGCCTCCGGCGTCAAGCAAGAGATCATCGATAAGCGCTACAACATGGATCGGCGCATCGATGCCGAGGAGGGGACCCTTGGGACCGCCAGCCTAGTGGTCACCAGCACCAGCCAGGAGATCCAAGAGCAGTACGGGCTCTACGACCACTACCAGCCAGAGCGCATGACGGTGATCGCGCCCGGCACTGACCTCACGCGGTTCCA
>CAZEZH010000157.1:0-6553 GCA_964516305.1 uncultured Halochromatium sp.
AGCAGGGAGCTGCGCTCAAGCCTCCAAGGACGGATTCACGGCGTCCCCCGACAGGCGGTACCCGACCCCGGCGCCAGCACCAAGCTCGAACCCGGCACCTCTAGCTTAGCAGCACAACCCCAGGCTTAATCACAAAGCCAAGCTCCATCCATCAACGCCCCCAGCGCCAGCTCCACCCCACAACGCCCCGCAACAACGCAACAAGCGATCAACCCATCAACCCCAAAGCCCGACCAGCCAACGCCTCCCCGGTGATCCCATTGAACGCCATGATCTCAGCAGGCGACGCCGTCGTCTCCCCCCGCTGCCAGCCGACCAGATCCCGCGCCCCAGCCCGCGACCGCAACAACACCGGCTCCAACGCCACCGTGCCACCGCCACTCACCGCAACCAACGCATCCCCATCAAACAGATCCGCAAACGCCGAGTCATCCATAAACCGCCCATCCGCCTCCGCACTGTGCGACCAAGCCACATCCCCAGCCCGATACAAGCGGCGCGGATTCGCCACCGCAACCACCCGCACCCGATGCCCAGCCGCCTCCAACGCATCCTTCGCCTCGAACACCGGCAACAACACCATATCCCCAGTCACCGCGAACACCACCAAAGACCCCGCACCGGCCGGCGACTCATACAACACCACCGCACCCTCATCGATCGCCCGCGCAGCCTGCTCTGGCGTCGTATACACCGGCAACGCCGACTTACTCGCCACCATGCTGATGCACTTATTGAACTGCGACGTTGCCCAAGCAAAGGACGCCTGCATCATGTTTGCATCACAGGGGTACAGTAGATAGCTATTGCCATTGCGCATCTGCCCACCCAGATAGTTCTCGATCTCCGGGCGCTGATGGGTCCAGCCATTCCGCCCCTGCTCCAATGCACCGGCGGTAAACATGCTCAACACCGCCGGCGTGCGCCGCCGCAGCTCCGCCATCGCCTGCGCCACCGTCTGCACGATCGGCCAGCCATTGATCGCGAAGCTCTCGTACGACAACCACAGCGAGCGACCACCGAACAACGCAATCCCCGCCGCCAGACCCGCACAGGCATCCTCGCTCAGCGGTTCATACACCTGACCGGTCGGCGCCTGGTTATAGAGCGCATCCACGGTCGGATGGCGGATCTTCAGCCGCTCATTGATCACCTTCATCGCCGAGGCCTCGTTGCCATCGGCATTGGTCACCACGAACAGCGGATCACGCTCACCCAGCGTCGCCACCATCTCCGCCATCGCCGTCGCGGGCACCGCCTTCTCGCCGACCGCAAACGCCTGCATCGGCAGCTCGCCCACCTCTGGCAACGGACGCTCGAATTCAGTCACCGCCACCCGACCCGCCGGACCACCACCGGCCCGTGCCATCAGCGTGCGCACCAGCGCCCAGGCCTCCGGCGCCAGCGCGCCATGCTCCAGCGCCTCGGCAATGCTCGGCTTCTCCGGCTTGTCGCCCGGATACAGGTTGTGCGACTTGGCTCCGCGCGCATGCACCCCGGCGCCTTTCAACTGTTTGATGATCACCGCCGTCAAGGTGCCGCTCATCGCCGAGTCGGCCGCCTCGCGCATGCCGTCCAATACCGCCCGAGTGAAGGCCGCCCGCGCCGACTCGCTAAACAGCGTGCTGTCGACATAGGCCTCTGGCTGATCAGCATCGTCAAACGCCTTGGCATCGATCAGGATCACCCGCTCGAAGCCATGCGTCTGCCAATACGCCGTCATCTGCGCGTTGTCCATCAAGGACACCATCGAATGATGCTCCTGGCTGTAGCCGTTCCAGATCAGCACCGGCAGAAAGTTGGTCACCTCCGGATAGCTGGTATGGAAATGCTTCATCGCCGAGAGGATGTAGGGCTCACCGAGACCACCGTCTCCAATGGTGCAGGGAAACAGCTTGTCGCGGTTCAGATAGGCGCCCGCCATCGCAAAATGCTGCCCCTGACCGAGCGGCCCAGCCGGTGCCAGCAGACCCGGAATGGCACCCGACAGATGCCCAAGCAGCCCATCGCGCTCGCGGAAGCGCTCCTGCATCTGGGTCATCGTGCTGATACCCATCGCCTCCAGCGAGCCATCCAAGAACATGCTGCTATAGAAACCCGGCGCATGATGGCCAACCTCGGTGACGATGTTCTTGTGCCCAAGCATGATCAGCGCCGCGATCGCATCCGCCGAGCTGGCGAAACCGCCCGGATGCCCAGACTCCTTCGACGCACACAGCTGCAGCGTCGCATAGCGCAGCGCATCCGCGATCAGCCGAGTTTGAAACACCGCCGCCTCGTCGACCTGCGAGATCGCCGCCTGCCCCTCGCCGATCGCCGGCTCGGACAGCGCCGCAAACTCCTCCTTCAGCGGACCAAAATGCAGCACGCCTTCGCAGAAGGCGGGGATGGCAGTCGATTGGGCCTGGATTTGGCCAGTGGCGGTCGCGGAAGCAGATGCACTCATGAATGGATATCCTCTTTGTCGATGTTTTGTCGAGCCCGTAAAAGCCCTGGCGACGGACTCTGATTGCTTGACGCATAGATTGAGACTCGTCAGCACTTTTCGCAATAAGGAAAAGCTTCCATAATGCGGAAAATCATCACTGAGCACTCGCCCCGATGACCATGCCTACGCACACTCCCAAGCCAACACAGACATCCGCGCCTGCATCTGCATCCGCGCCAGCACAAGCACCAACGCCGCCGCCAGCACCTAAGCCCACCTCCACACCCCGCATCCAGGTCATCGACCGCGCCGCCGCCCTGCTCGACACCATCGCCCGCTACCCAGACCCAGTCAGTCTCAAGGTACTCACCGCAGAGACCAGCCTGCATGCATCGACCGCGCATCGCATCCTCGCCGCGCTGATCCAGAACGGCTTCGTCGAACGCGACCCCGCTGGCCACTATCGGCTCGGACTGCGTCTGCTTCAGCTTGGGGTGCGCCTGCGCGGCGATGTCGATCTGCGTGCGATCGCACGCCCGGTGATGGAGGCCCTGCGCGACCGGCTCGGCGAGAGCATCAACCTCACCATTCGCGAAGGCGACGAGGTGGTCTATATCGAAAAGGCCACGCCCAATCGGATGATCCATGTGCAGCAGCTCATCGGCGCCCGCGCACCCTTACACGTCACCGCCGTCGGCAAGCTGATGCTCGGCGCCGGCGGAGAACAAGCGATTCGAGCCTATGCCGAGCGCACCAACCTGCCGGCCTATACCCGCAACACCCTGAGCGATGTCGCGCACCTGCGCGCGGCCTGTCTGGACGCGATCGAGCGGGGCTACGCGCTCGACGATGAAGAGGCCGAACTCGACGTCGGCTGCATCGGCGTCCTGCTCTACGACAGCACCGCTCGCGTCGCCGGCGGCCTCTCGGTCTCAGCGCCGATCGAACGCCGGCAGCTAGAGTGGATCACGGACCTGCAGCAGGCAGGACAGCGCATCTCCGAGCAGCTCGGCTAATCCAATCGCATAGCAGCCATCGGCATGCTGGGTTAGATTGTTGCAGCAGAGCGTCGTGGCAGAGCAATGGCACAGGATGAACAACCTGGCAAGGAGCCTGATATCGCGATGATCGAGGTGAATCGCTATCCAAACCTCCGCTTTCTAACCTGGCAACTGCATCAAGACCTGATTCGGGAGGATGAGGCCTTCTTTGTCTACGAAAGGGAGTGGCAGCATGTCGATGCCGACAACCTGACCGCCGAAGAGCAAGCTCTCATCGACCATCTCACTGCTTGTTACGGAAACTGCGTGCTGAATGTTTGAGCGATCACACCATCGCCACAGGACGGGTTCAGTGACGTTGTGAAGTGGAGCGAGACCGCTGCTGACGACCAGACTTCGCAGCCTTTGCACCAGGATCGTTGCGTCCGTTTTCTCGTATCTGCGCACCGCCACTCGCTGGTTGAAAGCTCGGCACCAGATGGCGCTTACCGTTACCGATCAGGTCGGCACGGCCCATGCGGCGCAGGGCCTCGCGCAGCAGCGGCCAGTTGTCTGGAGCGTGCCAGCGCAGGAAGGCCTTGTGCAACCGACGCTGGCGCTGACCACGTACCACGCTGACGCGCTCGGCGCCGGGCCGCACCGATCGCAACGGGTTCCAGCCACTGTGGTACATCGCCGTAGCCAAGGCCATCGGGGTCGGCAAGAAGCCCTGCACTTGATCCGGGCGGAAGCGGTTGCGCTTGAGCCAGAGTGCGAGATTGAGCATGTCCTGATCACTGGTGCCGGGGTGGGCGGCGATGAAATAGGGGATCAGGTACTGCTCCTTACCAGCCTCGCGCGAGAACTGCTCGAACAGCTGGCGAAAGCGTTCGAAGCTGCTGATGCTGGGCTTGAGCATCTTATCCAGCGGGCCGGCTTCGGTGTGCTCCGGGGCGATCTTCAGATAGCCGCCAACATGGTGGGTGACTAGCTCGCGCACATAGGCGGGCGAGTGCACAGCTAGATCGTAGCGCAGCCCAGAGGCGATCAACACTCGCTTGACCCCAGGCACCGCACGCGCCTTGCGATAGAGCTGGATCAGTGCCGAATGGTCCGTCGACATGTTCTTACAGACATCGGGGAAGACGCAGGACAGCCGCCGACAGGCCGATTCGATGGCCGGATCGCGACAGGCGAGCCGGTACATGTTCGCGCTCGGCCCGCCGAGATCAGAGATGGTGCCGGTGAAGCCTGGTGTGCGGTCGCGGATCTCTTCGATCTCGGCGAGGACGGAGCGTTCGGAGCGGCTCTGGATGATGCGCCCCTCGTGCTCGGTGATCGAGCAGAAGCTGCAGCCGCCGAAGCAGCCGCGCATGATCGTCACCGAGAAACGGATCATCTCCCAGGCCGGAATGCGCGCATCGCCATAAGACGAGTGCGGCCGGCGCGCGAACGGCAGCTCATAGAGCCAATCCATCTCGGCGGTGGTCATTGGGATCGGCGGCGGGTTCAGCCAGAGATCGCGGTCGCCGTGCGCCTGGACCAGCGCGCGGGCGTTACCGGGGTTGGTCTCCAGGTGCAGTAGCCGCGCGGCGTGGGCATAGAGCATGGAGTCGGCCCGCACCTGCTCGAACGAAGGCAGGCGCAAAACGCTGCGGGTGCGGTCGGCGGGTCGCGGTGGGTGCTTGAAATCCGACCCAGAAGGAGTCGCCGGGTTGGCCTCCTTGGCCTCACGCGGAGCGCGATTCGCTTCAAGATTTCGGCTGCCCTGGACGAAGCCTCCACTGCGGCTCTCGCTGTTGCTCGATGACAGATGATTTTGGGCGCTACTTCCGGAGCTATTTCGGAAGTTGCTTCGGGAGCTACTTGGGGCGTTCTTCTGATGAGCACAATCAGCGCACCCTTCCGGTACGCTGGCATCCACCTCAACCCAGCCCTCTGGACGCTCGCTACGGCGGGTCAGATAAACAGTGCCACGCACATCGCGGATCTGCTCGATCGGCTCGCCGCGAGCCAGACGGTGCGCGATCTCGCAGATGGCCCGCTCGGCGTTGCCATAGAGCAGCAGGTCGGCCTTGCTGTCGATCAGCACCGAGCGGCGCACCTGATCAGACCAGTAATCGTAATGCGCAACCCGGCGCAGACTCGCCTCGATGCCACCGAGCAGGATCGGCACCCCTTTATAGGCCTCGCGAGCGCGCTGGGCGAAGACCAGCACCGAACGATCCGGCCGCCGACCGCCGGCACCGGCCGGAGAGTAGGCATCGTCGGAACGCGGACAACGATCCGCCGTGTAGCGGTTGACCATCGAGTCCATGTTGCCGGCGCCAATCCCGAAGAACAGATTTGGCGGCCCGAGCACGGTAAACGCCTCCGCCGAGGTCCAATCCGGCTGCGCGATGATACCGACGCGAAAGCCCTGCGCCTCCAGCAGCCGGCCGATCAGCGCCATGCCAAACGAGGCATGGTCGACATAGGCATCGCCGGTGACGATGATGACGTCACAACTATCCCAGCCGAGCAGATCCATCTCCTCGCGCGACATCGGCAGCTCCGGCGCGATGCCGAGCTTATGCGCCCAGTGCTTGCGATAGCCGAAGAGATCAGGGGCACCGCCTTGAGCCGCCGCTCTATCAGGGCCTCGCTTTTGGTCTTGATGTCGGTCTTTGGCTTGAACCATGGCCCTGCGCACACGCACCACGATCGGATGCTTAACGCCGGAAGCCTTCGAGGTTCTCTAGAAACCAGCCGTAGGTCTGTCTAAGCCCGGCCTCAAGCCCATACCCTGACCGCCAGCCAAGCGCGGTAAGACGCGAGACATCGAGCAGCTTGCGTGGCGGCCCGTCTGGTTTGCTCGTGTCAAAGCCCAGCGCGCCCTGGTAGCCGGTGACCTTGGCGATGGTCTCGGCCAGCTCGCGGATGGTCACGTCAACACCAGTGCCTACATTGATATGAGAGCACATGGGCTGGGTGTTGGCTTGATAGGTCTCGAGGTCGAGATTGAGCACATGCAGGCAGGCGGCGGCCATGTCGTCGACATGCAGGAATTCGCGCTTTGGAGTGCCGGTGCCCCAGATGACGACCTCGGGGGCATTGCTCTGGGTGGCCTCGTGGAAGCGTCTGAGCAGCGCCGGGATGACGTGAC
>CAZEZH010000158.1:0-6510 GCA_964516305.1 uncultured Halochromatium sp.
TCGGCCACGCGATGGCGCGAGTATAGGCGAGCGCCCCAATCGGCCACAATGTCCGGCCACAATGTCAGGGAAGAGCGGATCAGGTCAATCGCTGACATCAGCGCTACTGGCGCGGGAGAAGCATCAACGCGTCCCCATCTCGAGCACATGCATACCAAGACGCTCCCCAACCTAACGGAGACCCGACCCCGCTCGGAGGCGCTGCCAAGACCGGCATCTGAGCAGGCGTCAGAGCCAAAGCCAGAGCCAGCCAGTGGTTGCCCGAGCAATGACTCCGGTGCAGCCCCTCCGCGGCACTACCACTGGCGCGATCTGCTCAACATGCTGCGCCAGCACCAACGCGAGCTGGTGATCGCCAACCTGATCGCCATCCTCGGCACCCTTGCGGCGGTGCCGATCCCGTTGCTGATGCCAGTGCTCGTCGACGAGGTCCTGCTCGACAAGCCCGGTGCGGCCACTGCGCTGATGAACAGCCTGTTTCCGCCGAGCTGGCATGGCCCGGTGCTCTATATCCTGGCGATGCTCTGCTTCACGGTGCTGCTGCGCTTTATCGCCTTGGCGCTGCAGGTCTGGCAGACCCGCGAGTTCACCGTCGTGGCCAAGGAGGTGATCTACCGGATTCGGCGCGACCTCCTCACTCGCCTGCAGCGCGTCTCGATGGCCGAGTACGAGACCCTCGGCAGCGGCACCGTGGCCTCCTACCTGGTCACCGACCTGGACGCCATCGACCGCTTCGTCGGCAGTGCGGTGTCGAAGTTCTTGGTGGCTGTGCTCAGCATCCTCGGAACCGCTGTCATCCTGCTCTGGATGCATTGGCAGCTGGGGCTATTCATCCTGTTGCTGAACCCGCTGGTGATCTATCTGACGATGGTCTTCGGACGCCGCGTCAAGGAGATGAAGCGGCGCGAGAACAGTGCCTATCAGGCGTTCCAAGAGAGCCTCGCCGAGACCCTTGATGCGATCCAACAGATTCGGGCCGGCAATCGCGAAGGGTTCTACATCGCCCGCAGCATCGCCACCGCGGACCGGATGCGTCACTTCTCGAGCCTCTTCACCTGGAAGAGCGAGGCCGCGAACCGCTTGTCCTTCATGGTGTTCCTGGTCGGCTTCGATCTGTTTCGCGCCGTCAGCATGCTGATGGTGCTGTTCTCAGGGCTGAGCATCGGCGAGATGCTGGCGGTTTTCGCCTATCTCTGGTTCATGATGGGACCTGTGCAGGAGGTGCTGAACGTCCAATACGAATACCATGCCGCCGATGCGGCCCTCAGGCGCGTCAACCGGCTGACCCAGATGCACCAGGAGCCGGCCTATCCGCACCAGCAGAATCCGTTCGTCGGCAAGACCACGGTCGGCGTCAGACTCGAGGCGGTCCGCTTCGCCTACGGCGACGGCCCGAACGTGCTCGATGGCATCGACCTCAGCATTGCACCAGGCGAGAAGCTGGCCATCGTTGGCGCCAGCGGCAGCGGCAAGACCACCCTGGTGCAGGTGCTGCTTGGGCTCTATCCGCCAACCTCTGGACAGATCCTGTTTGACGAGGTGCCGGTTCAGGAGATCGGCATGGACCTGGTGCGCGATCAGGTCGCGACCGTGCTCCAGCATCCGGCGCTGTTCAACGACAGCGTGCGAATGAATCTGACCCTCGGCCGAGACATCGACGATGCCAAGCTCTGGGAGGCGCTCGAGATCGCCCAGCTCGACGACGTCATCCGCCAGCTCGACCAGGGGCTCGACCAGCGCGTCGGCCGCGATGGGGTCCGCCTCTCCGGCGGCCAGCGGCAGCGGCTGGCGATCGCGCGCATGGCCCTCGCCGATCCGAAGGTCGTGATCCTCGATGAGGCCACCTCGGCGTTGGATAGCGCCACCGAGGGACGTCTGCACGGCGCGCTCGAGGCGTTTCTGGCCAGTCGCACCACCCTGATCATCGCGCATCGCCTGAGCGCCGTGCGTCGCGCCGATCGCATCCTGGTGTTGGAGCGCGGCCGGATCGTCGAGCAGGGTCGCCATGACGACCTGATCGAGCGCGGCGGCCCCTATGCGACACTCTATGCGCGCCAACGCGGCTAGGCGATTGCTGTCAACGCTCATCACGCCTCAAGGTTCCCCTTATGCACAACGGCAGGATCATCAACAGCGACTTTCGCCCGCCCTGGTGGCTCAAGAATCCCCATCTGCAAACACTCTGGCCCAAGCTGCTGATGCATCTCGGCCAGCGCGCCAGCGCGGGTGAACGGCCACAGACGCCGCTGCAGCGGCGTCGCATCGAGCTTGCCGACGGTGATTTCATCGACCTGTCGGTGGCGGTGGGAGACACCGGCCCACGCGTGCTGATCCTGCACGGACTCGAGGGCGGCCTCGATTCGCATTACGCGGGCAGCCTGGTGGACCGGCTCGCACGGAACGGCTTCCAACCCATCTTCATGCATCTGCGTGGCGCCAGTGGCGAGCCGAACCGCCTCGCGCGCTCCTACCATTCCGGCGCCACCGAGGATCTACGCGCGGTGCTCGAGGCCTTGGCCGAGGACCCGGAAGGACCCGTGACGGCGGCAATCGGCTTTTCGCTCGGCGGCAATCTGCTGCTCAAGTATCTGGGCGAGTGCTGGGGTGGCGGTGGAGTTGAGCACTGGGGTGAGCGCGGGGACTTGCCCCGGGACGAATGGGGCGCACCACTGCTCGAGCGCGCCGTCGCGGTCTCGGTTCCCTTCGTGCTGCGCGATGCGATGCTGCGGCTCGAGCTTGGCTTCGCCCGTGTCTACCGCGGTTATCTCATCAGCCGCCTCAAGGCGGCCTATCAGCAAAAATTCGCGCATCGGCCGGCACCGCTTAGCGTGGACCTCAGTCAAATCAAAGACTTCAATCAATTCGACGACCAGATTACCGCGCCGCTGAACGGCTTCGCCGGGGTCTTCGACTACTATCAGCGGGCCAGCTGCCGCGGTTATCTGCGCCCGATCCGCACACCCACGCTGATCATCCATGCCGCTGATGATCCGTTCATGTTCCCGAGCACCGTCCCGTTCGAGCACGAGCTCGGTCCCGGCATCCGGCTTGAGCTGGCAAGGCATGGCGGCCATGTCGGTTTCATCGCGGCCCGGGGTCCGCGGTTTTCATCCGACTGGCTTGAGTCGAAGATTCTGCGCGCTCTGTTAGTATGCGATTACGCCAACAAAGCGTCGGAGGTGATGCCGAGTGACGATGCCGCAAGATCCGTCGAGCCAGGATAAGCTCGAAGAGCTGACCGGGCTGCTCGAGCTGATGACAGCGATTCTGCATCGCTTCGCAGGGCTCGGCGATCAGGATATCGATGCCGGTATTGACGAGGCACTCGCCTCGATCGGCCGCTTCGCCAGGGTCGATCGCTGCTACCTGTTCACCATCGATGGCGAATTCCTCAACAATACGCATGAATGGTGCGCGCCTGGAATCATCCCCGAGATCGACAACCTTCAGCAGGTGCCTTGGGAGACAATCCACTGGTGGCGACCGCGCCTCACCTCCGGCGAGTCGATCTACATCCCATCAGTAACGGACTTGCCCGAGAAACGCGCTGCCGAGCGCGAGCTGCTCAGCGTCCAAGGTATCCGGTCGTTGATCGTGGTGCCACTGATGGGCCCAGACCAGTTGAAGGGCTTCATCGGCTTCGATTCAGTGCATGAGCACCGGACCTGGTCCGAGCAGGCCATACTGCTCTTGCGGGCGATCGCTGATGTCATCATCGGCGGCCTCTTAAGGCGAGATGCGCTCAAGGCCTTGCGCCAGAGCGAGCAGCGGTTTAGCACCCTGGTCCGGCGCGCGTCAGACGTGGTGATGATCGTCGGCAGCGATAGCAGTCTGCATTATCTGGGCCCCTCGGCCTGTCAGATACTCGGCTGGGACGAAAAGCTGGCTCCTCACAGCCGTTATCTCGATGCTGTCCACCCAGGAGAGCGCGAGCTTGTCCACGCAGCCTTGAAACGCGCCTCTGGCCTGCCCGGTGAGCATGTCAACATCGCTGACCATCGTCTGCGCGGGGGTGACGATACCTATATCTGGTGCCAGGCAACGGCGACCGATCTGAGCGCCGATCCCGCCATCGGTGGCATGGTCATCAATGCACAGGACATCTCCAGGCGTAAGGAAGCAGAGCAAACACTGCGACATCGCGCGATGCACGACTCCTTGACCGCGCTGCCCAACCGTGTGCTGCTCAACGATCGACTCAACCAGGTCCTGCTCCAAGCGCAGCGCTTCGGCCATCAGGTCGGCGTCGTATTCATCGACCTGGACAGCTTCAAGCTGATCAATGACGCCATCGGCCACCACGCCGGCGACCAACTCTTGGTCGATGCGGCCCGACGCCTCCAGGACCATCTCGCCCTAGGCGATACCATTGCTCGCTTTGGCGGCGACGAATTCGTCGTTCTTTTGCAGGGTGAGCAACGCTCACCGGAAGCCATTCTGGTCGAGGCAGAACGCTTACTCGAGGTATTCACTCCCCCCTTCATCGTCAACGGTCGCGAATATCTGATCACGGCAAGCGCCGGCATCGTCATCAGCCATGGCTTCGACAGTCCTGGCGATCTATTGCGCGACGCCGATGCAGCAATGTATGTGGCCAAAGAGCGCGGTGGCGCCCGGGTCCAATGCTTCGACGCAGCGTTACGGACGCGCTTGCTCGAGCGGATCAGCATCGCCCATGACCTACGCGATTGCGAGCTGCGCGGCGAGCTCAGGGTCCAGTACCAGCCCTTCTTTAGCACCAATGGCCGAGCGCTGGTTGGCGCCGAAGCGCTAGTGCGCTGGGAGCACCCGACGCGGGGCCTCATTTCGCCGGGCGAGTTCATTCCAGTGGCCGAAGAGACCGGTCTCATCGTCCCGATCGGCACCTGGGTGCTCGAGGAGTCACTGCGGCAGCTCAGGTGCTGGCTCGATGAGCTTGGCGATCAAGACGGTTTCTCGATCACCGTCAATCTGTCCTCTCTGCAGCTGCAGAGCCCTGGCATCGTGACACTGGTCGAGGAGATGCTGCAGCGCCACCGTATCCCTCCTCATCTGCTCGCACTCGAGCTCACCGAGAGCATGGTGATGAACGACGCCGAGACCTCGAGCGGAACCTTGTATCAACTGCGCGAGCTCGGTGTGGGGCTCGCCATCGATGACTTCGGCACCGGCTATTCCTCGCTCGCCTATCTGCGTCAGCTGCCCATCAATCTGCTCAAGATCGACCGCTCCTTTATCGATGCCATGACCGACTCCGCGCGCGACCGTCGAGTGGTTGCCGTGATCTGTTCGCTCGGCCATGAGCTGGGGATGAAGACGATCGCCGAGGGCATCGAAACGGAGATGCAGCTAGAGATGCTGCGCGGGATGCATTGCGATCTGGCTCAGGGCTTTCATCTGATGCGCCCAAGCTCACCAGAGGTGATCACCGAGCAGCTCGCCCTCAAACATCAGCACCAAATGCAAGCACAACGAGGCTGTCAAGACCTCTCGGTTAAGGTTAAGCAAACCACCCGGAAAGGATCGAGCGAGCCAACGACAGACTCCGTCGTGATCCCGTCTTCAGGCTGAACGCTAGGGGACTCCGCAGCAAGGCCGAACAGGCGACAACAATCCTGCACCAAGGACGTATCCAGACGCGAGACGGCCGAATTTGCACGGTCTAACCCTGATGGCGCCGCACCACCCCGGCAGATGAATCGCGCGAGATGCACGTTAACTTGAGCGATCCGTCGACAAGGCTCAATGCCTGTTGTTTCGGGCAGAATGTCAGCCATGAAGTCTTCAGCCCAGCAACCGAATGCGAGCCCACTGCCGATCGAGCCGGTCCTGCCCGACCTTTGTCAATCTCTCAATCACGGCCATGCACTGCTCAGCGCCCCGACCGGCTCCGGTAAGACCACGCGGGTGCCGCTGGCGCTGCTCGATGCCGACTGGCTCCAAGGGCGCTCCATCTTGATGCTGGAGCCGCGCCGCCCGGCCGCACGGATGGCCGCGGCACGGATGGCGGCGATGCTCGGCGAAACGGTCGGCGGGACGGTCGGGCATCAGGTCCGCTTCGAGCGCCGTATCGGGCCGGCCACCCGCATCCAGGTGCTGACCGAGGGCATCCTGACCCGGCGCATTCAGCATGATCCGGAGCTGAGCGGCTGCGGCTTGCTCATCTTCGACGAGTTCCACGAGCGCAGTCTGCAGGCCGACCTCGGGCTTGCGCTGGCCCTGGATGTTGCCAGCCTGCGCGAGGATCTGCGCGTCCTGGTGATGTCCGCCACCCTCGACTCCGACCGGCTCGCCAAGCTGCTGGGCGATGCACCGGTGGTTCGCGGTGCTGGCCGCGCCTATCCGGTCGAGATGCACTATCTGGAGCGCTCTGAGCGCGACCCGTTAGCTGCCCTGTTGCCGGCGGTGCGGCGGGCGCTCACAGCACACTCGGGCGACCTGCTCCTGTTCCTGTCCGGCGCAGGCGAGATCCAGCGCGTTCAGAGCCAGCTGGAGCAGACACTCTGCTCGCCGGCCGTCCAACCTCGCTCC
>CAZEZH010000159.1:0-6504 GCA_964516305.1 uncultured Halochromatium sp.
ACAGTGGCTATGGGCCGGAGGGGGATCGGGGATGAGCCGTTGTCCTGGTTCGTTGCGGTATCTCGCGGGTCTGGTCCTGGTGGGCGTCACGCCACTGGCCATGGCCTTTGGAGAGGCTTGGGACTTTACTCCCAGGGTATCGCTGAGTCAGGACTACTCGGACAATATTCGTTTGGCGCCGCCGGGAGAAGAAGAATCCGAGTTCATTACCCAGCTGAATACTGGCTTCAGTCTGAATCGCGATGGTGGGCGGGCGCGTGCTCGGCTCGGCTACAATCTCCAGAGCCTATTCTACTGGCAGGATAGTCAAGACAGCACGATCTTTAATCAATTCTTTGGCGATGGTCGGGTTGAGATAATCCCTGAACAGCTGTTTATTGACAGCGCAGCCTCTTACTCGCAACGCCAATTGACCCGCGAAAGGTCCGGTGCGGATAACCTGAATCTCGACAATGACCGTGGAAATGTGCTGACCTTTAGATTCAGCCCGGTCTATCGACAGCAGTTCGATGATCTTGCAACCGGACAATTGAGCTATAGCTATGATCGGGTCGATGTTGAAGACAGCGAGGGTAACAACAGTCAACGTAATAGCGTCTCGCTATCCATCAACAGCGGCCCGCAGTTCACTCGCTTTGGCTGGGGGCTAGCCGTCAACTACTCGCAGACCGATTTTGATGATGACGCCTCCAGCACCCAGCAGAACGCTGAACTGTTGGGGAGTTGGGCGGTGACTGAACGCTTAGATATTTTTGCTGTGTTGGGATACGAACAAGACGAATTCGATCAAGATAATGGTCGTTCTGATCCTGATGGCATTATCTGGCGTCTGGGCAGCACTTATGCACCGAACGATCGCACCTTCTTGGAGGCCTTCTTCGGCGAACGCTTCTTCGGTACCACCTACGGTGCCACGGCTCGGCATCAACTACGCAACAGCCAGTTTACCCTCGATTACACCGAGTCGGTCACCAGCGTCAATCAGTTCGAGATCGATCAGACCATCCCCCGAGGGGTCAACGCGACCATCGAGGAGTCGTTGATCGTCGATGGTGAGCCCTTCCTGTTTGATTTGGAAACACCAGAGCTGCGCAGCGGCTCCTTCGTTAGCAAACGGCTCAGCGCTGCCTACACTGGGCAGCGCCGCAAGCTCGGTTGGGGCCTACGCGTCTTCCATGAGCAGCGGGATTATGAAGTCAGTAACGATAGCGAAGAGGCGCAATCGTTTGCCGGCAATCTCTCTTGGCAGTGGCGTCCGCGTACCTCCGTGTTCGCTAATGTGAGCCTTCAGGAGAGTACCTTTGCTGGCCAGGATGGCGAGGAGACACTCTATTTCTCAGGGCTGGGTATTCGCCGGCAATTAGGAAACCGGGTGAGTGCCTCAGTACAGTACAATTATCGTGATCTCGATTCGAGCCGTCCAGGCAACGATGGCTATCAGGAAAATCGTGTGTCAGCAACGCTCCAGAAAACCTTCTGAGGATTGCTCATGCTCTTGCATCAAAGAGGAATGGAACAGCCCCGCAACGCCATGACGGTCGACGTGGAAGACTATTTTCAGGTCTCCGCGTTTGAGCCCCACATCGCACGCGAGCACTGGGAGCGGCTGCCTTGCCGAGTCGAGCGCAATGTCGATCGCATCCTCGGCCTGTTCGATGAGCAGCAGGTAAAGGCCACCTTTTTCGTGCTCGGCTGGATGGCTGAGCGTTACCCGAGCATGGTCCAGCGCCTGAGCGAGGATGGACACGAGGTCGCCAGCCACGGTTACCAGCATGTGCGGGTGGTCAATCAGACGCCAGAGGCCTTCCGCGCCGACATCCGTCGCACCAAGGCACTGCTAGAGGACACCACTGGCCAGCCGGTGCGGGGCTATCGGGCCGCCAGCTATTCCATCGGCCGGGATAATCTCTGGGCGCTGGACGAGCTGCTCGAGGCAGGCCATGAATACAGTTCCAGCATCTACCCCATCCATCATGATCTCTATGGCATGCCGGAGGCGCCGCGCTTCGCCTTCCGACATCGTGGGGAGGACGGTATTCTCGAGGTGCCGGTGACCACCGTGGTGGTCGGCCAACGCAAGCTCCCCTGTGGCGGCGGTGGCTATTTCCGTCTGTTCCCCTATGCGCTCTCCCGCTGGGCGCTGCAACGGGTCAATCAGCATGACGGCGAGTCCGCGGTCTTCTATTTCCATCCGTGGGAGATCGACCCGGGCCAGCCACGGCAGGCGGGCATCGGTCTAAAGACGCGGGTGCGGCATTATCTGAACCTCTCGCGCACCGAAGCGCGTTTGGCCCGACTCCTCGGCGATTTCCGCTGGGGGCGGATGGACGAGATCTTCCTCCCGGGCTCCGCACGACCATCATTGGAGATGGCTCAGGCCGCCTGAGGCCTCTCTGAATCATGAAACCAAGAAGAGTCGTGAACCGCCGATGACGCAGATCAACGCAGAGAGTGCGTCCGATGCGGCAGGCGATCTGGTCAAACGGCTGGATGCGCCGGCTGGATCGCGGGTGGCTGCGGAAGCGGCCTGGGATGCCTTTGTCGAGCAGTGTCCGGATGCGACCTTTTTTCATCGCATCGGCTGGCGGCGCATCCTGGAAGAGACCCTCGGCCACCCGACCTACTATCTCTACAGCGAGCGAGACGGCAAGTTCAGCGGAGTCCTGCCGATGGCTCAGGTCAAGAGTCTGCTCTTCGGCAATGCGTTGATCTCGGTGCCGTTCTGCGTCTATGGCGGCGTCGCAGCTCAGGATCAGCAGGCAGCCGCGAGTCTCACTGAGGCTGCCCGCGCCCTGGCCGAGGATTTACAGGTCGATTATCTGGAACTGCGACATCGCGAGCGGCGCAACCCAGACTGGCCCTGCAAGGACGAACTCTACGTCACCTTCCGCAAGTCCATCGACCCAGATCTCGACAAGAATCTGCAAGCCATCCCGAGAAAGCAGCGCGCCATGGTGCGCAAGGGCATCAAGAACGGGCTGCAGAGTGAGATCGATACCAATGTCGAGCGCTTCTTTCCGATCTATGCGGATAGTCTGCATCGACTCGGTACACCCGTGTTACCGAAACGCTATTTCCGAGCGCTGCGCGAGCAATTCGGCAGCGACTGCGACATCACCACAGTAAGCAAAGACGCGGAGGCCGTCTCCAGCGTGCTCAACTTCTACTTCCGCGATGAGGTGCTGCCTTACTACGGCGGTGGCACCGAGCAGGCGCGGGCGCTGGCCGGCTTCGATTTCCTCTACTGGGAGGTCATGCGCCGCGCCTGCGAGCAGGGTTACCGCTGGTTCGACTACGGTCGCAGCAAGCGCGGGACCGGGTCTTTTAGCTTCAAGAAGAATTGGGGCTTTGAGCCACAACCGCTCTACTACGAATATCACCTGGTTCGCGCCAGTCAGATCCCCGAGATTAACCCGCTAAATCCAAAATATCGCTTGTTCATCGCCGGCTGGAAATGGCTACCGCTGTTTCTCGCCAATGCGCTAGGTCCCTGGCTCGCGCGGAGAATCGGGTGAGCGAAACCAGCGATCTGCTATTTCTAGCGCATCGCATCCCGTACCCGCCGAACAAGGGCGACAAGATTCGCTCCTTCAATATTCTCCGCCATCTTTCCGGTCAGTTTCGCATCCATCTTGGTGCCTTTGTCGATGATCCGGCCGACTGGCGCTATTGCGACGAGGTCGCTGCTTATTGCGCCAGCCTCTGTCTGTTGCCGCTGAGCCCGAGAGGGGCAAAACTGCGCAGCCTTAGGGGGCTGATCACTGGCGAGGCCTTGACCGTGCCTTATTATCGTGATCGGCGCATGCGCCGCTGGGTGCGGGAGACGTTGCAGTCGTCCGGGCCCATGCGAGGTTTGGTGTTCTCCTCGGCCATGGCGCAATACTTACCTGAGCCAAGCCCGGCGGAGCTGCCGCAAGTGGTGGATCTCGTCGATGTCGACTCAGACAAGTGGCGCCAATATGTTCAGAGCCATCGCGGGCCGATGCGTTGGATCTACGCCCGTGAGGCGCGTCGGTTGCTCGAATTCGAGCGAGCGGTCGCAGCGCGCGCAAGCGCCACGGTATTGGTCAGCGAACAGGAAGCGACGCTGTTTCGGCAGTTGCTGAGTGGGCAGGGCACCGATCATGCCCCGGATCAGGATCAGCATCAGCATCAGGATCAGCATCAGCATCAGGATCAGCATCAGGATCAGCATCAGCATCAGGCCGTGGCTCCGAATCCGGGGCTGACCACGGAATCTGCGTCAGATGTGTCATCGCGAGTACAGGCTATCGACAACGGCGTCGATACCGATTACTTCTCGCCTGAGCGCGACTACCCCAATCCCTTTCCGCCGGGTAGCGCGAACCTGGTCTTTACTGGCGCCATGGACTACTGGGCTAATGTCGATGCGGTGAGCTTCTTCGCCGATACCGTCTTTCCCTTGATCCGTCAGGCCATGCCCGAGGCCCGCTTCATCATCGTTGGTTCCCGGCCGACGCCAGAGGTGCGCGCGCTTGGCGAGCGACCCGGCATCGAGGTGACCGGCTCGGTGCCTGATGTGCGTCCCTATCTGGCTCATGCAAAGGCCGCGGTGGCGCCGCTGCGCATTGCGCGCGGGGTGCAGAACAAGGTGCTCGAAGCCATGGCGATGGGCTGTCCGGTGGTGGTGACGCCACAGGCGCTCGACGGGCTGCGGGACTGTGCCGGCATGGACTGGCGGGTGGCTGAAGCGCCCGAGCCCCTGGCGGCGCTCGCGCTGCGCCTGCTGCGGGATGAAGAACGGACGCGGCTAGGCGAGCAGGGGCGCGCTTGCGTGCTCGAGCACTACAGCTGGCCCGAACACTTGGATCGCCTTGTCCAACTGTTGCAGGCCGGATCTAGCCATTAGGAGTTCGATCGTGAACGCACTGCCCAAGACCCTGCTCGATCGGTTTCCCATCCCAGTCCGTTATAGCTGGTTGCTGGCGCTGTCCTTGCTGGCGCTGACAACGCTGCTGACCCTGTGGCTGCTCTGGCCCTCGGTGCTCAGCATGGCGCACATCTGGCTCAACTCCCAGACCTACGCCCACGGCATGTTCATCCCGGCGCTGGCGCTGTTCCTGGCTTGGACCCGTCGCCGAGAGGTGGCGCAAGCGCAGCCCCAGCCCTGGGCTTGGGGGTTGGCGTGGATCGCGTTGGCCATCTTGGCCTGGATCTTGGCGCGCAGCGTGGACGTGAAGACGGTCCAGCATTTCGCGCTGGTTGCCACGCTCCCCGGTCTGGTGCTGACTCTGCTCGGGCCAAGGGTGGCCTGGATTCTTGTCTTTCCGCTGGCCTACCTGTTCTTTGCGGTGCCGTTCGGCGATTTCCTGATTGAGCCGATGATGGGCTATACCGCCCGGATTTCCGTGCTGCTGCTCAAATTGAGCGGCGTTCCGGTCTACATGGATGGCTATTACATCAGTATTCCGGCCGCTGATTTTGTTGTCGTCGAGGCTTGCAGTGGAGTGCGTTATCTGATCGCCTCGGTCGCGCTCGGGTTGGTTTATGCCTATCTCAACTATGACAGCCTTTGGCGTCGCCTCGCGTTCATGACCTTGGCAGTCGCTTTGCCGATCCTGGCCAATGTCTTGCGAGTCTATACCATCATCATGACTGCTCATTTCACGAATGGGCAGATAACCCTGGCTGGTCACGGCCACATCGTCGTCGGCTGGGTGTTCTTCGGCGTGGTGATGTTCCTGATGTTCTGGCTTGGTTCGTTTTGGGCAGATAGGCACGGCCACTCTGACGATCGGTCTGCAGCGGCAGAGGCGACGGCGGTGCGCGCTTCCTCGCAATCGGTGAACGCCTTGGTCCTCGCGGTGATCCTGGTATTACTGGTGGCCATGCTTGGCTCAGCGCGAGGCACAGAAGCACTCCTGCAACATCGCGCCCAGCAGATACTCGTCGAGGCCCCGCTGCGATTGCCGAATGCCGTTCCCGGCTGGCAAGGTCCGGAAGAGGTCTCTGGCACCTGGCGACCGGCATACCATGACGCCGATGCCGAGCTTGCTGGACGCTATCGGGATCAGGCGACCGAGGTGGAATTGCACCTGCTGCACTATCGCAATCGCGGCCAAGGCACCGGGTTGATCTCTTGGCGCAACCAGATCCATGAGCGCAACGAGAACTGGCGCCGTGTTGCTGGGCGGACTAGAAGTCTCACAGACACCGGTGGTAAGCCTCGAACAGTCGAGGAAACCCTGTTACGCGGCCCTGGCGGTCGGCTGCGGCTGATTTGGCATTGGTACCAGCTCGGCGATCGGGCCACCATTGATGCGGTCGAGGTGAAACTACGTGAACTGCAAATGGTGCTCACCGGTGATGGCCGAGGCGCCTTCTTGGTCGCGCTCAGCACCGAAGGGGATGAGCTGAAGCTAGACGTGGCGCGTCAAGGTCTTGAATACTTCCTGCAGGCATTGCCGCAGACATTGGGTCATGCTAGTGGCTGAATCGACCACGGGCAGTGTCGCTCCGCTCGTCGCCCACATCATTTATCGG
>CAZEZH010000160.1:0-6454 GCA_964516305.1 uncultured Halochromatium sp.
CGACCGCCGCGAGGGACCGCTGCTTGACCGGCTCGATGAGCTCGAGGCGGATGAAACTTGATCACCTCGGTCGAGACTGGGCGGGGGTTGCAGCAAGAGGCGGCTTATGAACGACAATCCGTCGACGACAACAAGCCATAAAGAACATCAGGGGGGGGCGCTGCCGGACGCGTTGGATCAGTCACTGCGGGCGCCTGCCGCCTCCTCGGTGGGTGGCCGCAAGCGCCTGGAGATCGATGGGGAACAGGTGCGCGATGGCTTGGCGCAATTGGTGCTGACGCTGATCAAGCTGCTGCACGAGCTGTTGGAGCGGCAGGCGATCGCGCGGATGGACTCCGGCTCGCTCGATGATGAGGAGATTGAGCGTCTTGGGCTCACGCTGATGCGTCAGGCCGAGGAGCTTGCGCGGGTGCGCGAGGCCTTCGGCCTGCGCGACGAGGATTTGAACATCGATCTCGGCCCCTTGGGCCGACTGCTCTGAAGAGGCATCATGGCGACTCAAAACCGCAATCTGACCCACGCGACCGACAGCACAACTGTCGCCGACCTGCTTGAACGCTTGTTGGATAAGGGAGTCGTGATTGCTGGTGATATCCGCGTTAAGCTGGTCGAGGTGGAACTGCTGACGATCGAGGTCCGGCTGTTGATCTGTTCTGTCGATCGCGCAGTCGAGATGGGCGTCGACTGGTGGCGTGGCAACCCAACCTTCGACGCCAACGCGCGTGACCCACAGTTGAACACCCCGGGGCTTGAAGAACGGCTCGCCCGGCTAGAGGAAAAGCTCGAGACCCCACCGTCGACTGGGTGTGCGTGAGCCGGCTAACCCTGCGTCGCCTGCGCTGCGGTCGGCTCGAGTGCTGAGTCTGCTGGGGCCGGGTCAGCATTCGCCTCATCGATCCAATCGAGAACCCGCTGCTCTTGGTAGTCGTAGAACGGGTTATGGCGCAGCCGCAACAACCATTGTGCCGGCACCTTGAACACACCGCGCTCGCCGCGCACGGCAAGCTGACCTAAGAACACCTTGCTGCTCTGCTCCGGTGGGTAACGCCCGTAAAGCGGGTCATCGGTCGGAAATGGCAGATCAACATGAGAGAGTGAGATCGTATCCCGGGGCCAAGGCTCGTCCAGCGTTTCCGTTGCGGTTGGCTCGGCGCTGAAGGGCGGCTTGCGCAAGGCGACAACATCGCGTGTCTCGGGCCTAGCGTTCGTCACCAGCGTCAGCTCAAAGGGCAAGCTGTCATCAGCGAGGAGTTGCTCCGAAAGCGCAGCGCGACCGGTCAGCAGCAGCGGGGACGTCACCGCAACGCGATTGATGTCGTAGAGCAGCAGCGCGTGGCTGCCCTCCGTGAGGTGCACAAGCAGGTTGTCCACCGCCGCATCAGGCGAGACAGTGGCGTCCACCACGCTGAGCAGCACCAGGGTGGCGGGGAAGTCGGTGATCGGGCCTTGGCGCGCGAGTTGCTCAAGTCTCGCGGTGGTGGAGCGCGTCATCCGGTGCACCTGCATGCTCGCATTGGCACTGAAGGCGTTGTAGTTGAACGGATCGAATTCAGGCAGCAGCGTCGTCCAAGCGACCTGGTCTAGGCCCGGCAGTGTCGACAAGCGCATAAGCCAGGGCGTGACTGCGGCGGCTTGGGTGACACCGATCGCGGGTGAGACCAGCGCCAGACTCGCTGGTACCTGCATCGAGCCCGTTTCAGAGCCAGTTGCTGAGGCCGAGTCCGATGGCTGAGTTGATTCGTGATCGCTAGCGTTCGGCGCCACATCCGCATCCGCTGCCATGGCATCCAAGCTGTAATCGAGCGCAAGCGCGGCACCGGTCGAATAGCCAATCATGTGCAGCGGCTTGCCATCGAGCTGATCGGTCAGATGGGCCATGCCGAGGCGGGTGGCGGCTGCCATGTCCTCCCAGGTCACCGAGAGCAGGCCGGCCGGCGCCGTGCCATGGCCGGGCATGCGCAGACCCAGCACCTGATAGCCCTGCTCGGCCAGTGCCAGCCCAAGCGCACGCAGGCTGTAAGGGCCATCGGACATACCGTGCAAGAGCAAGACGCCGCCGATCGGTTGTCCGGCGGGCATGAGTTCGAAGCTGCGGTTCCAGTTCGGCTCCCGATCCCTTGGGTCGGACGCGCTGCCACTGCTGAAGCGATTCAGGATCTGATCGGGACCGGTGGGCGTGACGGCGTAGACCTTATCCTCCAGTTCCTGGAAGAGTCGCGCCTCTAAGGCTTGGTAGTCGGCAAAGGTTGTGATCTCTTCAGTCCGGTTGGCATTGAACTCTTCCTCCAGCTCAACGGTATGCCAGAGCTGGACCGGGGGGCCGCTGCGGACCCAAAGCACATAGATGACGACGACGCCGGTGAGGAATCCAAGTGTCGCGATCAGCGCCCAGAGGCCGAGGCGTTTAAGCAGGCGCTTGAGTGCGCGCAGGGGGTTCATCATGTGCTGTGCCTGTGAGCGTGTGAATCCTGTGACCTGTTGCTGGTTCATGCCGCGAGAGGGTAACCGGAACGGGTCTGCCCTTGTTTACAACCCTGTTGATGGATTGCAGATAACGGACGCAATTCATTGACTGGGCAGGGCCTTAGAGGCTCCATGGCAAAATGCACATTGGCTGAGAAGTCGAATTTAAATCAACGACTTAGATCGATGCGGTGCTCCCTTCACGACAACGCTCGATCGCCGCTTGTCAAGCTTGGGTTATCCACGGCGCCTGTGGATAACCCTGTGCGCAATTGGCAGGCCTGGGCCGTTGGACCCTTGCCCAGGTTATAGTTTTGTGAGGTGCCCCTGAAGATGCTAACCCTGTGGTGGTGCGATCGTCTATCGTTCGGTCGGATCATCGCTGCCATCCCGGTCCAGCGTCATCGGCAGCGACAAGAGTTCGAAGTCCTCGGCCGGACCATCCTGGACGATACGCGCGCGCTCGACGCCGAGACCGGCGCCGATCCTCAGCAAGGTGTTCTGAGCAGTGTCCAGCGTCTGCAGCTGAGATACAGAGACAGTGCTACAATTCTCAGATTGATGTAAGCCCTGACAGGGGCTAATTAGTCGGATGCTCTGATTTGGCATGACTCAGTGGTAGCCGGCTAGTTGCCCTCATCATCTCACTGATACCGCGCCGATTCCTCACTGATGCATTGCTGATTGACCCACCTAGTCTGAATCATTTGCGATTGAATGGCGACTGTCTCACGATTTTCTCACGCGCTGGAGGCGAGCGACCTTGCTTTATTCTTTTTCGTCCATGAACAGCCGAGTCAGTTTGGTCGCAACGCTGCTGTTCGCGGCGATCGTGCTAGTCAGCATTCTATTACCAGGCGCGGCTAAGGCAGCAGGGATGCAATCCTGCGCCGAAATCAGCGACGACCAGCGCCGCCTTGCCTGTTATGACCAGATCAGTGGCCGTTCGCCAGAGCCAGCGCCACCTGCGACATCGATGACAAGCGAGCCGCCTGTGGCAACACGACAAGCGATGAGCGCGCCAAAAGTCGATTCATCCAGCGCTGTATCGGCTCCGGTAGCGCCGTCGATAGCTGCGCCATCGTCGTCATCGGAATCGATGATCGAACGCGCCTGGAGCTTCAATCAAGACAGCGATCGTTATCTCATCAAGCTCTATGGACCCAACTATCTGAATCCGGTGCGTTACCAAAGCCGCACCAACGACGAGCCTTTTACGCCGCTGTTCAACTCAATCGAGCAGTCGGACAACGACCTCGACAAGGTAGAGGCCGCCTTCCAAATCAGTTTCAAGAGCCGCTTGTGGGCTACCGACGATCGCCGCTTCGGATTCTGGTTCGCGTACACCCAGCAGAGTTTTTGGCAGATCTACAACGACGAGAACTCAAGCCCGTTTCGCGACACCAATTATATGCCAGAGCTGATGGCTACCTGGCATCCAGGGTTTTCTTTTGGCGGCTTTGACTGGAGCCTGCTTGGCTTGGGTTATACCCATCAATCCAATGGCCGCGCCGACCCCATCTCGCGTAGTTGGGATCGCCTGGTCGCACAGATCGGGATCGAGAAGGACAATTTCGCGCTTTTGATCCGGCCCTGGATCAGGATCGACGACGCAAGCTCAGATAAGGACAACCCCGATATCACCGATTATTACGGCTATGGCGATATCACCGCCATCTACAAATGGCGCGGCCATAGCTTCACGCTCATGGCCCGTGGTAACCCCGCCGAAGCTAAGGGCGCGGTGCGTGCCAGCTGGATGACACCAAAGCTCATCGGGCCGTTGCGCGGCTATCTGGTCGGCTTCAGCGGCTACGGCGATACGCTGATCGATTACAACTTCAAGCAGAATGCGATCTCGGTCGGGATTGCCCTGAATGATCTGTTTGATCGCTAACCGGCGCGAGCGGTGGTGTCGATCAGCAACATGCGGCAAACCGATTAGCTACTGCTGCTGCCGGCGCGTAGCCTGAAAGTGCCAATGGCGGGCGCGTCCAGTTTGGGTCTCGATCCTTCGGTTCGGATGCGTTGCCCGTGCTGAAGCGATTCAGCACTTGATCCGGTCCGGTGGGTATTGAGTAGGCGAAAGGGGTTCGTCATGTGCTGTGCCTATGAGCGTGCGGTTACGATTGGGCGTTAGCGCCCACGGGTTAGGACCGAGTAGTGCTTGCCGTCAGCTGTGCGGAATTGATAGCGCTGCCGGTTCAGCGGGCTGCCGCTGTTGGTGAGGCGCAGGAACATATCGTCGAAATACTCTGGCACCTCGAGGCTGAAGTTGTGGAAATTGCGGGTACGGTTTACGGGCGTGACATCGACCAGTGCGACCCGGCCATGCTCGCTATCGACGATCTCTAACAGCTGCTCGATCTCGTCTAGGAGCTCGGCATCGGTTTTATCGAGCGTGCTCTGCCCGAGCCGGCGCTGCAGGTTCAATAACCGGCTCAACAGCAGCGCGCGGTCGTTCGAGGAGACATAGATGGTGGTGTCATCGACCAGCGCCGCGAGCTGGTGCTTGAATTGCGCATTGAACTGGCTATAGCTGACGTCGGGCGCGGTCAGGATGACATCGCTGATCTCGCGCTCGACATCGGCGAAGGATGGCTCCTGTGCTAGCAGGGCAATGGCATCGACCACGACCTGGGCGCCCAAACTGTTGGCCACCACCCACAATTGCTCCGGGCGGACCTCGTCGATCAGCAAGCGTAGCGTGGCAGCCAGCTCGGCCCCGGAGGCCGTTGCGACCCGTCGCGCTTGGCGATAACCCCGCAAGGTATCCCCCTGATTCGCGGGCCAGTCGAAAACCATCACCGGTGCATTGATGTCGAGGATATGTGCGAGGAAGGCGGTGCCGCGCATCGCATAATCGAGATTGGTCCGCAGCCCATGCACCAATAACAGCAGGCCGCGATGTGGCGAGGCCGAGACCATGCCGCGCAGCTGCTGGATAAAGGCGGTGCGGTCGAGCCGCGTCAGATTGGTGATCCTGATCTCTTCATCCAGGAACCAGCTGCTCGCATCCAGCCACATGCCAAGCCCTAAGCTGGGCTCGATCTCGGTGTCGAAGGAGCCGAAGGTCAGCGCCGCCGCGCGCCTGTTGCCGAGCCGTTCGAACAACGGCTCGTCACCATCCTCAGCGAGTCGATTGGTGGCGAAGAAGAAGCGAAAAACGTCGCCGTCGTCAACGCGCGCAACCTGCATGCGCCGAAACTCGAAGGACTCAGCGCGGCTCAAGGTCCGACTGGTGGCGATGAAAAACAGGTAGCCACCAACGGCGGCGAGCAAAGCTAGCACGAAGCCGCTGATCCATAGGGCACGTTTGGTGGATGGTTTCATCGTCTGACGTCTTGCTGGCTCATCAGATGAGAGACTAACCGCACGCAGGCGCGCTATCCAGCGGAATGCGGTGACCTTGATGAGCTGAGCCCTCAAGGCCTGTGCCCGCGAGTGCTTGTGTGCCTGAGTCCGTGCGTCCGATGAGCGAGATAGTCGGCGAAGTCTCTCCCAGCCCAGATCGAGGGTGGAAGATGCTAACAATGGGTGTTTGGTATCGAGTAGGCTCAACGAGGTTCGTGCATGCGGACTGGCCCGCGCATGCGGATTGGCCGCTAGGCCACTAAGCAGCACCGAGCGTGAGCTTCAGCCTGCGTCCGAGCAGGTCTCTCTGTTGCCCAGGACTGCCGCGCCCGCGCTGCGTGCAGATCACCTTCCATCCATCGCTAGCCTAAGGAGCTTCGTCGTGTCGCCAATCTTCCCTGTCGGTCGAAGGACCGGAACCACTGTTGTCGTTGCTACTGTCCTCGCAGTCATTGCTGGCTTGGCCGTTGCCGTCGAGGCCGAGGATCTTCGATTCGATACCACTGAAGACCTCTACCAGGTCTGCGCCGCCGACCCTGCTTCACCCGCGCAGCTAGCCTGCACCGGTTTTATCGAAGCCACCGTGCAGTATCACGACGGAGTTGCCAATAAGCGCGACATGAAGCGCCTGATCTGC
>CAZEZH010000161.1:0-6350 GCA_964516305.1 uncultured Halochromatium sp.
GCCATATCGCCATCGCCATGCCGCGCCAAGATGTAGCGCTCGTAGAGCTGATAATGCGCCGGCCGCAGCTGCGCCGGCTTGAAGGCGATTCGCACATCGACGTCATTCAGGGCCGCATTGCGTCGCTGCGAGCGATTCAATTCCAGCTCAGCGACCGGCACCCGCACCGGGATACAACGCTGGCAGCCACGGCACGCGGGCCGATAGAAATGCATGCCGCTGCGTCGAAAGCCAATCTGCTGAAGCCACTGCGCTCGCTCGCGGTCGATCCGCGCCATTGGATCAACGAACAGGGTTCGTGCCCGCAGCCCGTCGATGTAAGAGCAGTCATGCTCGCCCGTCAGGTAGAGCTGCAGATGGCCGGGAATGGTCCGATTCGCGTTCATCGCAAGAACTCTCTGCAGCCTTAAGCCAATCTCAGTCTGAGCAAATGTGCAGGTCTGAGCAACCCTCAGGACAAGCCGGAAAATGCAGCCGACCATCATCCCAGTTCTCAGCTGGCGACGGCCGATCACGCAGCGCCTGCAGCCGGTCGAGGAACCGCTCCCGTGGCATCAGCTCGGCGCCCATTCGCTGAAGATGCGCGGTCAGGACCTGGCAATCGATGAGCTCGATCCCGCAGGCAATCAAGTGCTCGCAAAGGTGCACAAGCGCCACCTTGGAGGCATTATCGGCCCGACTGAACATAGACTCACCGAAGAAGGCGCCGCCGATGGCAACCCCATAGAGCCCACCGACCAGCCGTCCCGCCTGCCAGACCTCAACCGAGTGGGCGATCCCATGCACATGCAGCGCACAGTAGGCACTAATCATCTCCGGCATGAGCCAGGTTCCCTGACTGCCCGGCCGTGGCTTGGCGCAGGCCTGGATCACCGCTGGAAAGTTGCGATCCATGGTAACCGCGAGCGAGCGTCGCCGCAGCAACTTGCGCAAGCTGCGCGAACAATGCAGTCGACTGGGGGTCAACACCGTCCGCGGATCTGGCGACCACCAGAGAATCGGGTCGCCTTCACTGTACCAAGGGAAGATGCCATGCCGGTAGGCATTGATCAGGCGCCCGGTGCTCAGGTCACCCCCCACAGCCAGCAGGCCATCTGGATCGCGCATGGCTTCGGCCGGGTCGGGGAAGCTCCCGCTTGGATCATTCGGCGCCAAGAGGTAGGGCATCGAGATCGCAGAACCTAGCAAGGCATCATCCATCACTGCGTCAATCAACCGAGATCGCGCCGGTAAGGGCTGCGCTCGTTCATTTCAGCGATGTATTCCTCAACCGCATCGATCTCGTGCTCGAGGAACTTGCCGATCGGCACCCGAAAACCAGGCTCGGCAATCCAGTGCGCGGACCAGGTGGGGGTGGGTAAGAAGCCGCGGGCAACCTTGTGCTCGCCCTGGGCACCAGGCTCGAAGCGGCTGAGTCCCTGTGCAATACAGTGCTCGAGCCCCTGATAGTAGCAGGCCTCGAAGTGCAGGCTATGGAACTCTTTGGAACAGCCCCAGTGACGCCCGTAAAGGGTTCGCGCGCCCACCAAGCAGAAGGCCGCAGCCACGATCTCACCGCCATGCTCGGCCAGGACCAGCAGGGTGTTGTCGCCCATGCTCGCGCCGATCTCGCGGAAGAATGGCAACGACAGCGTTGGGATGCCGCCACGTTTATCGAAGGTGTCCTCATAGAGCCGGTGGAAGATGGTCCATTCCTGCGGGCTCGCCTCGCTACCGGGCACTCGGCGAATGTTCACCCCCGCCTCCGTCACCCGGCGCCGCTCACGCTTGATCTTCTTGCGTTTCTCGGCACTGAAGCTCGCCAGCAAGGCGTCGAAATCCGCATAATCGTGATTCTGCCAATGGAACTGACAGCCGAGGCGCGGCATCAGCCCCTCCGAGCGCATCCAAGCGGTCTCTTCCTCGCTGCTGAATAGCCAGTGGACCCCCGACACACCCAGCTGCTTAGCAACCTCGACCGACCCCTTGGCCAAGGCCGCCACCAGCTCGGCTCGATTCGCCACAGCGCCTGTGAGCACGCGCTGCCCAGTGGCAGGTGTGTAGGGCGAGGCAATCACGAGTTTAGGGTAGTAATCCTGTCCCGCCCGACGATAGGCGTCTGCCCAGGCCCAATCGAACACGAATTCGCCGTAGGAGTTGAATTTCAAGTAGCAGGGAGCGGCCGCAACCAGCTGATCCGTCTGATCGTAGAGACCAAGGTGCCGGGGCAGCCAACCGAAGCGCTCGCCGACGCAACCGTGACGCTCCATCGCCGCCAAGAACTCATGGCGCAGGTGCGGAAGGTCGTCACCAGCAAGCCGATTCCATTCGGCATCGGTGAACTGGTCGATCGATGAATGAACGCGGAGCTGGTACATCGCTCCTTAGAATGGCCACCATCGGATCAGTTGCAAGAGGAAGGCTAACGCAGCGAGCGCACACCCGGCCGTGATCAGCAAGTAGCGACCGGTCCAGCCCTGGTGCCGGCCATACTGAATCCCGAGCACAGCGCCGGCGATGCACATGATTAAGCCAAACTCGCTAATCATCAGCAGCGTCAGCAAGGGCAACATCGGCCCTGCTTCGGGATCAGCTGCCGGGGCCTCACCACCGATCCAGAGCGCACCAAGCAAGGGCACCGCCAGGGTCAGCGCGATGGCCGGGAACTGCTGTCGTTTCATCAGCCCGTCGCTCTCGGTTGCTCGATCACTCGGTCGCTCGATCAGTAGCTAAGGTCTCAACCCTCTAGCCCATCGAGATACTTTTCAGCATCCAGGGCCGCCATGCAACCGCTGCCGGCCGAGGTGATCGCCTGTCGATAGACATGGTCCATAACATCGCCGGCTGCGAAAACGCCAGGCACCGAAGCCGCGGTGGCATTGCCATCCGTGCCTGACTTGACCTTGATGTAGCCATTGGCCATCTCGAGCTGTCCGTCGAAGATGCCGGTATTCGGCTTGTGCCCGATAGCAATGAAGACACCCTGGAGGTCGACCTCCTCAGTACTCTCGTCTTGCACATTCTTGATGCGCATCCCGGTCACCCCGGTGGCATCGCCGATCACCTCGTCGAGTACATGATTCCAGGCGATACGGACATTGCCGTTATCGGCCTTCTCGAGCAAGCGATCTTGAAGCACCTTCTCGGCACGGAGCGCATCACGCCGGTGGACTAGTGTGACTTCGGATGCGATGTTGGCCAGGTAGAGCGCTTCCTCGACTGCGGTATTGCCGCCGCCGATCACCGCCACCTTCTGATTCTTGTAAAAGAAGCCATCACAGGTCGCACAGGCCGAGACACCCCGGCCACGGAATTGCTCTTCGGACTCCAGCCCGAGGTACATGGCACTGGCGCCGGTCGAAATGATCAGCGCATCGCAGCTGTAGGTGGCTGAGTCTCCAGTGAGTAGGAACGGGCGCTGATCCAACTGCACCTTGTTAACGTGGTCGAAGATGATCTCGGTCCCGACCTTCTCGGCATGCCGTTGCATTCGCTCCATCAGGTCCGGTCCCTGTAGATCGTCCGGATCACCGGGCCAGTTCTCCACATCCGTCGTCGTCATCAATTGACCGCCCTGCTCGAGGCCGGTTACTAGCACTGGTGCCAGATTAGCGCGCGCCGCATAGACGGCCGCGGTGTAACCGGCCGGTCCTGAGCCCAGGATCAACAGCCGGCAGTGTTTGGTGTCGCTCATCGTGATACTCCAACGCACCCTGATTCAAACCACGGATGGTACGCAGGCGCCCGACCCCGGTAAAGCAGCGCGCTGCCATCGAGCCACCTAGCCGAGCGAACTCGCCGGCATCGAAACACGACGAAGTTCCTCGTCTAAGGCTATAATCCGCCAAACGTTAGGAGGATCAAGTGGAACAAGCGACTCGACTCGGACACTCCCGTCTCAGTGACTATCTGGAGCGCTTCTGGCGCGAAGGTGCGCTCTGGGCCATTGTCATCGTCTCACTCTATCTGGTGCTGGCACTCGCCACCTACTCGCCAGACGACCCCGGCTGGTCTTTCGTTGGCGAGCGGGCCCTGGTTGCGAACACTGGCGGGCGATTTGGCGCCTGGTTTGCAGATTTCTCGCTATTCCTCTTCGGCATCTATGCCTATATGATCCCGATCGGCCTGGCTGCCAGTGCCTTCCTGATCTTTCGTGAGCGCGAGCCAGAGCCTGAGACCAAGCTCTACTGGCTGGTTTTACGCTGGATCGGCCTGCTCTTAACGCTTGGCGCTGGTACCGGACTCGCCAGCCTGCAGTTCACCGGGCAGTTCGGCGACCTGCCGAACGGGATCGGTGGTGGCCTTGGCCAGATCGTCGCGGGCATGGCCGATGGCACCCTCGGACCCGGCGGCGGCTCTCTGGTGTTGCTTGGGCTCCTTTTGGCTGGCCTCTCGCTATTTACCGGACTCTCGCCGCTGCTCATCGTCGATGGCATCGGTGACCTGACACTCATGGTACTGCGGCTCCCCACCCGACTGTATCGCCGTATCAGCGCCGGCATCGCCGAACGCCGTTTTCAGCGACAGGAGTGGGAGTCGCAATGGGATGACGAACTGGAGACAGACAAGATCGATGGGGATGAGGACGATGATCTCCCGACCCTGGCAGAAGGCCCCGAACATCCACGCGGGAGCGAGAGCCGATTCGATGAGATTGGCCTCCCCGACAGCACCAATCCACGGCAAACAACCAGAAACGCGATTCGCAGCTTGGAGTCTGACGCGCAGTCCGACATCGGCTCAACCATCGGCGCGACACCGGGCCAGGTCAAGGAGCCGAACCTCGAGATCAGGATCGGCGCTGGCTTCGACCCAGCGTCTACGCTAGATCAACCGGCTGCGCAAAGACGACCGAGCGAGCCGGTGCTAGCGCCAACCTCAGCACCGGGGCCAGGGCCGCACCCAGAGACAGAAGGGGACTCAGTCGCAAACGCTGATGCCTCACCATTTGCAGCGCAGACGACCCGCCGGATCACGCCGTTGGCGCCTCCACCCCCTGTGGTCGAACCGGCCTGGGCCGAAGCAGCAGCGTCGGCTGAAGCGCCCGTGGCGCGAAAGGCGGCCCCACAGCAATCCTCTAGCGCCCGAACGCCAATGCGTGGAGATTTCAGCCAACGCCCGCCGCTCGACCTGCTCGACCCTCCTCGGCGCAGCGGTAACGCCGTCACCCCAGAGCAGCTCGAGGCGATGTCGCGCGAACTGGAGGCCCGGCTGGCCGAATTTGGCGTCGTCGCCGAGGTGGTCGAGGTCCATCCCGGACCGGTTGTCGCGCTGTTTGAGCTTGATCTCGCGCCTGGTGTCAAGGTCAGCAAGATCACCGGCCTGAGCAAGGACATCGCACGCGCGCTCTCAAAGATCAGCGTGCGCGTGGTCGAGGTCATCCCTGGCAAGTCGGTGATCGGCCTCGAGGTCCCCAACAATCAGCGCGAGATGGTTACGCTGAGCGAGATCATCGGCTCGCGCACCTATCACGAGGCGAAGTCACCACTCACCATTAGCATGGGCACCAATATCTCCGGCGAGCCGGTCGTCGCTGACCTGGGCCGGATGCCACATGCACTGATCGCCGGCACCACCGGCTCCGGCAAATCGGTTGCGATCAATGCCATGATCCTGAGCCTGGTCTACAAGGCCGGCCCGGATGATGTGCGTCTGATTATGGTCGACCCGAAGATGCTCGAACTCTCGGTCTACGAAGGCATCCCGCATTTGCTCACGCCTGTGGTCACCGACATGAAGGAAGCCGCCAACGCACTGCGTTGGTGCGTCGGCGAGATGGAACGGCGCTACAAACTGATGGCTGCACTCGGCGTGCGCAACATCGCCGGCTATAACCGCAAGGTGCTCGATGCGATCGCAGCCGGGCAGCCGATCACCGATCCGACCTATGCGCCACTGGTCAACGCCGCTGTCGCGCAGGGCCTCGAGCCGCCCGAGGTTCCCACGCTGGAGAAGCTGCCAAACATCGTCGTCATCATCGACGAACTCGCCGACATGATGATGGTGGTCGGCAAGAAGGTCGAAGAGCTGATCGCTCGCCTCGCACAGAAGGCCCGTGCCTCCGGCATCCATCTGCTGCTCGCCACCCAACGCCCCTCAGTCGATGTGCTCACCGGCCTGATCAAGGCCAACATCCCGACCCGCATGGCGTTCAAGGTCTCGGCCCGTGTCGACTCGCGCACCGTGCTCGATCAGATGGGCGCTGAACATCTGCTCGGTCATGGCGACATGCTCTATCTGCCACCGGGCGGCAGCATCTCGCAACGCGTCCATGGCGCCTTCGTCGACGATCACGAGGTGCACAAGGTGGTCGCCTTCCTCAAGCAGCAAGGTACCCCCGACTACATCGAGAACATCCTCCAAGAGCCCTC
>CAZEZH010000162.1:0-6322 GCA_964516305.1 uncultured Halochromatium sp.
CAACACCCGCCGGTCGGGGCCGTTGTACTCGGCCAGGTCCAAGCCGAGACGCTCTCGGTAGACGGCATCCAGATCGGCAGGGACCTCGAAATAGAGGTCATAGGCTTGCATCACACGATCATCCAGGTCGCTCAGCACCTCAAACGCATAGCCGTCGTCCTCGACTTGCTCACGGGATTTGTCCGGCAATTGCGGCGTGACCGCGACGAGCTGCGCGCCGCGGGCCTCGATCTCGGGCAGAGATTGCTGCAGCGCGCGCAGCTGCAGGTTGCAGTAAGGGCACCAGGCACCGCGATAGAAGGTCAGCACCACCGGTCCTTCGGCGAGCAGATCGGAGAGCCGCACGCGCTCGCCGAAGGCGTTCGGCAGGCTGAAGTCGGGCGCCTGAGTGCCGACCGCCAGTCCTGGTTCTGGCATTGCAGTCGCCAGATCCTCAGCGGCCCGTTGCATGATGGCCCGATCGGCCGCATCGAGCTTGGGTCCGCCGGTCTTGGCGCGTTCCGCCTGAAAGGCGTCCAGTGCCTGTTGATAGCTCGGCAGCGGCGCCTCGCTTGCGGTCTCGGCTTGCGCGGCTGACGCCAAGAGCAGTGAGGAGGAGATCAGTGCGATCAGAGGGAAGGATTGCTTCGGCATGATGGTCTCTCGAGAAGGGGTGATCGCCAGAGGGCGATGGTTGCTCAAGCGGATCGAGCTTGGTTGATGATTGCGCACGCAGGTCAAGGTTGGTTGCTATGAGCTGACCCCTTAAGACCGGTGTGATGGCCGAGTTCTTTCAACCGAGTTGGTCAATCTTTCAACCGGGCTTTCAACCCAGTCAGACCTCTCGGTGCTGAGTCTGCGCATGCTCCTGCTTTCGGTGCAGCCGCCCTACGGGTGGCGATTTGGCGATTCGAGCCCATGGAGGCGATTCGACGCCGATCGCTTGAAATGATGCGGTGTCGCGGCAGGTCTATGCCCTATGATGAACGCGAATACCTGCAACTACCCCTTACGCGACCTGCGCCTGCTACCGTCCGCCTGGCTGCGGGTCGGGAGCAGTTTCGTCAGCATCCCGGTCAGCTATCGCGCGACTTGGCTCGATGGCTTAGGCGCGCGCGGCTGGAAGCTCGATGCCAACCGTGATGACCCCGAGATCATCGCCGCGACCAGCGATGCCAGCGGCACCATTCCAACCTCGGTCTTGGTCCATGATGCACTGGATCACCTGCTCTGCGGCTTCGCGCCCAGTGGCCATCGCGCCGAAGCGATGGCCCTCGAGCAGCTGGCGCGACGCACCGGCTCCGACCCAACCCCGGATTATCGGCAGATGGCCCGCGAGGATCTGCTCACTGGCCAGGTGGTTGGCGAGCCGCTGTACCGATTCATCGGCGCAGAGCTCCGTCATCAGCTCCCAAAGACGGCGGCCGATTGGGATGATCGCGCGGTGGTGAATGCGCTGCGCGAGCGACTCGGTGACGAGGCGCTGATCGAGCACCTGGTCCAGCGCATGACCGGGCTCGGGCATGCCGGTCGACCGCACGCCCTGCTGAGTTGGCGCGTCACCGGCTTTGCGTACTCCCACCGCACCGAGCTTGGACTGCGACTGCAGCATCTGCTCGAGCAGATGGACGCCTGGGTCGATGCCGAAGGGTTGGCCGAAACGTCCGGCGCGATCCGCATCGGGCAAAGTGGCTGTGCCTTTGCCGCCGAGCAGAGACAGCAAAACCTCGGTGCCCAACCATTCGTCTTCAAAGGCCCAGTGATCCGCCCAACCGATGCCAGGAGCACCTCATGCCCCCGCTGATTCCTGACCCTGCTGCGTCATCGGCGCCGCTGGACGCCCTGCCGGCCATGCCGGCACCTAATCACAGGCTGTCGAGGAACGCGAGGACCTGGGCCTTGGGCTGATACCGCGGTGTTGTCGTTTCTGGCGGCTGCAGGATCAGATGGTTAGCGCTGCCTGGCGCGGCCAACTGCGCATAATCGGCAACTCGGCATCATTGCGCCCCATGGGAATCGGCCGCAGGGGGGGGCCGTGCCCGCCGGCGCGGGAGCAAGTCAACGCGTGTCTGGCGTTGGATCGAAGGTGCAAATCCGATCCCGACCGGTATTCTTGGCGCTGTAGAGGCGGGCGTCAGCACTCGCGATGAGTTGTTCGGTGGTAACGGCGCCGGCAAGTTCAGCGCACTCGGCCACGCCGGCGCTGAAGGTGACGCGCAGTGGCTGGTTGCCATGGATGAAAGGCTGTTGGCTTAGATGCTCGCGCAGGCGCTCAAGCATGGCCGCCAAGGTCGCGCGGTCGACGGCGGTTACCACCACCAAGAACTCCTCGCCACCGTGACGTCCGATCAAATCGTAAGTGCGGAAGGTTTGGCGCAACGCGGCGGCGAAGCCGACCAGCACCAGATCGCCGGCGGCATGGCCATAGGTGTCGTTCACCATCTTGAAATGATCGAGATCGATAATGGCCAGGCTGCAATTCATCGCTTCGCGCGCGTGTTGCAGCAGCAGCGCGTCGAGTCGTTCACTGAGATAGCGCCGATTGAACAGGCCGGTCAGGTGATCGTGGATGGCAATGCGATAGACTTCCTGCTCGGCCTCCTTGCGTGGGGTGATGTCGATGATCAGCCCCTCGATGAAGGCGGCGCCGTTGTCGGGTGTGGTAATGATCTGGCCGCGTTCATAGACCCATTTTTCATCGCCGCTGGCGGTGCGGATGCGATATTCCAGCACTGCCGTGCCGCTGCCGGCGCGCGCCTGCTGCCAGCACAGCCAGATCCGCTCGCGATCCTCCGGAGCGATGAGCGCGTTGAATGAAAGTTCGCGATTATCGAGCAGCGCCGCGCCGGGATAGCCGGTCAGCTCCAGACTGCCTTCGGAAATGAATTCCATGGTCCAGTCGCGATCGAAACGACAGCGATACGCCAGCCCGGGCAGGTTGGCGATCAACACCGATTTGCTGCGCTCGCTCTCGCGCAGCGCGGCATTGGCGCGTCGCAGGCGCCAGTTCCAATAGAATGACAGGCCAATCAGCAGCGCGAGCACGCCGGCAATGCGCAGAATGAAGCCATAGTCGAAGGGGCGCACCAGGGTGATATTGACATGGCGATTGACGATGGCCTGGCGCTCCCGCGCACTGATGGTCGCGATCGCCCGGTCAAGCAGGTCGCGGAGGAGCGGCTCGCGCTTGAGCACGCCCATCCGCAACTGGTTGGTGAAATCCGCTGGCGCCTGACCGGCGATCTTTAGATTAAACAGCCCTTCGCGGCGCAGGGTATAGGCGGCCACGGTCAATGAGCGGAGGGCGAGATCGGCCTCGCGCCGCTGCACGGCGCGAAAGACATCGGCCTCGGTCGGCACGATCAGGATCTTGAGCTGCGGATAGTCGGCACGAATGCGCTCTTCGATCGAGGTACCGGCCGGCAGCGCCAGGGTTTCATTGTCTAACTGATTCAGATCGGTGATGAACTGGTGCTCTTCGCGGGTGACAAAGACGTTGGGATCGGAAAACAACGGTTCGGTAAACCGCAACCACTGCTTGCGCGCCGGCGTGCGATTCAGGAAGGGCAGAATCAGCACCTCGCCCGCCTGCGAGCGGGCGATGGCCTCATCCCAGTCGCGGGTGGCGATGAACTCGAACTCGACCCCTAGGCGATCAGCAATCAGGGCGAGTAGATCGACTGAGATGCCGACGAAATGGCCATCCGCGTCGACGGACTCGAACGGCGGCCAGTCTGGATCCGGCGTCACGGTAATAGGCGCAAGCTCCGCGAGATAGGCACGCTCCTCGACGGTCAGCGTCAAGTGCTCGTCAACAGCGCCGGCGAGCGGCTCAAGGGAGCCATCCGCGGTCGCCCAGGCGGGCGATATCAGGACCGCGCCAAGCAGGAGCGCCACGCCAGCCAGGCGCGCACGGCTAAGCGGGCGCGGCTGTCCGCTAAAAAAGCCGCCTGGATTTGGCATCCGCCCCCCTTTGTCCGCGGCGGATACACGACCGCCCACCGGCAGGACAGATCCTCTTACGAGCGCCGCTGCAGCGGGTGTCGGCCATCAGAAGCTGTAGGTTAGCATGCTGCCGATGCGCGTGTAGTCGGGCAGCCGGTCGCCCGAGTAGGTATTGATCGACAGCAGCCAGCCTAGGCGCAGCGAGGGGTTGACCTGATAGTAGGCGACCAGATCGATTTCGTTCGAAGTGATCTCAATCGCGTGGTTGACGCCGTAGCCGTATCTGAGTGTGACATTCAGCGCCCGGGAGAGGATTGCCGCGTCCGCGTACAGCAGGCGCGCATTGTTGCCGTCATCATAGGGCTGGGTCTCATCGACCATCAGCGGGTCGATCCAGTAAAACAGCCCGGCGCCCAGATCGCCACGCCTGTTGTTCACCCCATACCAGCCAAGTCCGACCCGGACATCGCCGACGCGCGTTCCGTCAAAGCGCCGGTAGCCATGTAGTAGCCAGGAGAAGACGTCCTCATAGTCGGGCTGTAATCGGGCGGGCCAGCGGTTTCCATACCGCGCCAGGCTGCCGTCGAAGCCAAACCACCCGCCGCTCGCGGTTCGTCCCAGATCCCAGTCCACCCCGGTGACCTGCATCACCCCGGCCTGGTAGCGCCAGAACGGCTCGACAAAACCCTGCTTGCCGAGCTGCAGAGTAAGTGCCCCATGCCAGAAGGCGTCTCCGGCGTCGGGATGGACATCGCTGACCGCCTGCCACTCGGTTAATCCCCTAAAGTTCAGATGAATGCGCTGATGCTTAACCCAGCGCCCGATCATGCCGAGGCGCAGCGTCGCGCCGGGCCATAGAGCGCCCCGCCACTCGACGCCCTGATGGGCGTTGCCATCCATGGCGGTGCCCGCCCAGTCGGCCCGGCCAAACTGCGCTTCGCCGCCAGCGACCGGCAGCGTGAGATGCAATTCGCGCAGCGCTTGTTCCACCGCACAGCTGTCATCAAAGTCGCCTGGGTACTGCTCCCGGGCCGGGCGCACGGCAAAAGCCAGCGCCTCAAGGCGCGGACCTGGCGTTTGAGGGCTGACCGCGGGGCTGCGATACCGAAGTTGCACAAAGCCGAGGCCCAGGCCGGCGTCAGGCGCACCCTGGTACTGGTGCTCGATGCCCAGCGCGCCCAGATCGATCGCCAGGGTGCCAAAGGGTGTTTCCAGCGCGCCCGCCTCAGGCGGCGCGGCCAGCAGCAGGGCAGCGAGCATCGGCAGGGCGCACCTGACGGATGCACGAGCGGACAAAACCAGCGCGCCGTGCGCCCGTTGGCAAGGGCGGGCAGGCAGGATTTGAGGCGCTAGGCCGAGACTAGGCTGCATGATATCGCGCTTCCGGCGTCTGAGCGTTCCCCCATGGCCGACCATACCACCATGGCCCGCGAAATGCGCCCCGGCAGCCCGATTTTTCGCAACCTCGGCCCGCTTCAAGAACTCGGACTTCGTCCAGTACGCCGAGAGCTTTGGTGCCCGTGGCTACCGGGTCGAGTCGGCCGCGCAGCTGATCCCGGTGCTCGATGAGGCGCTGCACTGCGGCACTGTCGCTGTGATCGACTGCCCGGTCGACTACGCCCAAAACATGCAACTGACCGAGCGCCTCGCCGCGCTGCAGTGCCCGGTCTGAGAGGAGTCCTGACGATGCTCTCGATGTTCGATTCCACCCAAGACTTCCTGCTGACCTCGCTGCAGCTGATGTCGGCGCTGTTCATCTTTGTCATCGGCCTGGCTGCACTTTGGGCCGTCTACGCCTATCTGGTCGACAGCACCCAGAAGTCGCAGGCGATCCGGCGCAACTATCCGGTCATCGGCCGTTTTCGGTATCTGTTCGAGCGCCTCGGCGAGTTCTTTCGCCAGTACTTCTTTGCCATGGACCGCGAGGAGCTGCCGTTCAACCGGGCGCAGCGCAACTGGGTCTATCGCGCGGCCAAGGATGTCGACAACACGGTGGCCTTCGGCTCGACCCGCAACCTGAGCGTGCCGGGGCAGGTGATCTTCGTCAACTGCCCGTTCCCGACCCTGGGCGAGGATGCGGTGCCACCGCAGCCGATCACCATCGGCCCCTTTGCGCGGCAACCCTATACCACCGCCGGGCTGTTCCACATCTCCGGCATGAGCTATGGCGCTATCTCCAAGCCGGCGCTGGAGGCCCTGGCGAGCGGCGCGGCCCAGGCCGGCTGCTGGCTCAATACCGGCGAGGGCGGGCTCTCGCCCGACCATCTGGAGAGTGGCGCCGATCTGGTGTTTCAGATCGGCACCGCGAAATACGGCGTGCGCGATTCAGCCGGCAACCTCAGCGATGAGCGTCTGCAAGCGGTCGCCGCGCATCCGCAAGTGCGGATGTTCGAGATCA